>CAKUJN010000087.1 GCA_934661735.1 uncultured Oscillospiraceae bacterium | reverse complement strand
ACCATTCTGCCACAAATGAGCTGACCATCGTTGTAATAGCGAGGACTTGAAAGTCCTCGCTATTAGCATACATCGTCTTTCAGCGCGTTCCTGAAAAGGTGCCAGAATGGCTGCTTCTTCCGCTATGCTCATATTGCGGTGGTTTCCACCGTAGTGATTGCCGGAAATTGCTTCCAGACCGTGATCTCTGTATTTCGCAACCAGTCGGCTTACTGAACTGGCATGAAACCCTGTTGCCCTTGATACTTGCTTGGCGTCTGCGCCTTTTGCACGCAGTTCCAATGCTTTCAGTCTCGCCTCAGCTCACTTGTCCTTGTTATCCCTGCGAGCCTGCTCTATTTCTTTAATTTCCTCTTCACTGAATTTATATCTGGAAGCCATATTCATCACCCAGTTACCGCAAAATGAGACTCCGCGATGAAAGTGGCATCCCGTTTCCAGAGTACATTTTCACAAAAGACGACGGCACGCCCATCCATCCGGATACGTTCAGCAAGCACCTGAAAGCCCTGTTTGCAGAAATCGGTCTGCCGAAAACCTATCACCTGCACACGCTCCGGCATTTCTTCGTCTCGACGCTTCTGCACGAAGGCGTGGACAAAAATACGGTCGCAGACCTCGCCGGTCATGGCGATTCGTCGTTCTTGGAGCGCGCCTACTGCCATCCGCAGATGCAGCTCAAGCAGGAGGCTGCGAAACGCATGAGTAATAGTCTGTTTGCAACACCCAATCCGGAATTGTTGGTTTCGTAGAATCTTCAAAATCTACTCGCTATTCCCGATTTTTCTGGTATTGTTGCTGTTACAAAATCTCAGCCGTGCTGAGCGAAACAGGAGGAATCACAAATGGCAAGTATCAGAAAACGCGGAAACAGTTATCTCATTGTAGTGTCCATGGGCTACACGCCGTCCGCAAGCGGCATCCCGCAGCATTGGCAGATAAGCTGTCTCGGTGAGCCGAGCAGCGTATTGATGGAAACATCGAAGAGTTTTGAGAGCAGTTTCAGGGTTTCGATATTCGGCGTCGTCTCGCCCGTTTCCCTAAATTAAAGATATTGGTTATGTATGAGTGCCTACGCCTACTTGCATAGGTACTCATATTCGTTGTTTTACTCAATTTTGCCGATAAATCGGTAGTAGATGTCAATATCCTGCTCACGCATACCGTCCACGATGACTGCTTCGTGAATGACGATTTCCTCAATCAGCGTATTCAGAAGCTCCGCTGTCAGTTCGGTGGGATTAGCGTATCATAGTCTGCTACACTAAATTCAATCTCATAAATACATATCCATCTTCAATGGAATCTGAATAGGCAAATCCCAAATTTGTCCAAAACTTCTGCGCAGCTGTATGGCGCTGATTTACAGGAGCTGAAACTCGTCTTGCTTTGTATTCCTTATAAAGGAAATCAATACAGAGTTTGGCAGCAGCAGTTCCATACCCCTTTTTTTGATAGGCATCATCAATAAGAAAATTGATTATTTGATAGTTTTCTTCACCAACATACATTGAAACAAAGCCAATCATTGTTTCATCAGCATAAATTGCAAATGGCTTGGTGTCTTTATAATGAACCCATGCTTCTGCCAGAGAATACGCCACAGAATCCACAAAATTTTCATTTGCAACGCTGGCTTTAAGATTAAGACAGTCTGTGTAGTTATTCTCGTTGATTGTTCGTAGCTCTATCATTTTATCTTTCTCCCAATTTTCATATCCTGTCGCCACTTGGGAGCTTCGCCATCGTCTGCCCAATGCTCATCCATAGAGGCGATCTTACCGTCTTTCAGCTTGATACGACAAACCACATAGCCTGCGTATTTGTCATCCACAAGGGCGGCATACACCGGAAACTTGGCAAAAAGATATTCTTCCATTTCTTCTCGTCCTGCTTTAATGTTCGGCCTGGATGCAATGCCTTTATATGAACGCAGCTCTACACGAAATAGGGCAACCATTTCTGCAAGTGCATCATTTGCTTGTTTTATCTCTAATATCTCCATCATAATTGCCCTCCTTTGGCTGCATACAAAATCTCATAATAATTATAGCATAAATATGTGAAAAAATCTATCATATACATGGAAATCCCGCCCGTCCCGATATATTTGTGATCGGAACGGGCAGGACATAGTTAATCAAGCGGCTTATACTCGGTTACAGTTTTCAAATAAGTTTCGGGATTGCCGTTCAAGATAAGGTCGTTATACTCCAAAGGAGCGTTGTAAATTAGATAGTCAAGCTCTGACCGTTCATACATATTTCGGGCAACCTCGTTCTCAACGGCAATCGTATCAATCGCAATCATGCTGCCATCGGTGAATTTCAGTTCCACACAGCAGTTATCGAAGTTAAGAACAAGAAAGCCGCGAGTCAAATCATGCAGAGCAGTCTGGAAATCTGAGCTATCCCCCAAAAAGCTCTATCCGGTTGTGCTATGCTGTGAAACAGATAATCAGAACAATCTTATATAAAAATGCCGTAAAATCATATGATTTTACGGAATTTTTGGTACGCCCGACACGATTCGAACGTGCGACCTACAGAGTCGGAGTCTGTCACTCTATCCAGCTGAGCTACGGGCGCGTATGCTGCAATCAGCTACCAGAGGATTATAGCAAAAACATCGGCGAATGTAAAGCAGAAAAACGCGTTCCACCGCAATTTTCACCCGTCCCGCGCGTCTTTTCCACCGCCGGCGGTTGTTTTCTGTCGGAATCTGTGCTATACTCAAAATAATCTGAACCATGCAGGAGGTTTGCCATGTCTGACTTTTCCAGATTCCGCCCGTCGCTGAACGGATTCAACCGGAGCGATGTGACAGAGTACATTGAGGCGGCGTCGCTCGCGCACCAGAAGGAGCTTCGCAAGCTCACGGACGAAAACGAGCGCCTGCGGACGGAAAATGCGTCTCTCTCCGCGCAGCTGCGCGCGGCGCAGGCGGCGCTGTCAGAGGCGTGCCTGCAAATGGATGCACTTCGCCGCGAGGCGGAGAAACGCGCACAGGCAGAGGCTGAGCAGGCTGCCTGCGCGGCACAGGACAAGCCGGAGGAGGAGCCGCTTCCCGACGAGCCGGAGCAGGAATGTGCCTTACAGGAGGACGAACCGGCCGATCTGACGGATATGGAGCTTGAGGCATACCGCCGCGCCGAGGCGATGGAGCGAAATGCCATCCACCGCGCCGAGCGCCTGACCAGCCGGATGAGCGTGCTGTGTGAAAACGCCAGAAGCCGCTATCTGGAATCCAGCGGCGAGCTTGCCGCGCTGAGCGAGGACATCAAGTCCGCGATTTCGCGTCTGGAGGAGACGCTTGCCGACGTGCAGGTGATTTTTGACGACACGGAAAGCGCGTTTGACGAGTTGGAGCTTCCGGACGCCGAATAACAGCAGAAACACGCCGGTGCAGGCCGTTCGGCTGTATCGGCGTCAACCTGGAAAATGAATGTGTAAATCCGTTTTGCCCGGCGGCATATGTGCCGGACAAAACATGCCTTTTGATACGCGCACGCCGGTGCAGGCCGTTCGGCCCGCACCGGCGTTCTGCATGTTCTGCCGCGCTGCGGCAGGGGAGCGGTGTCAGCAGATTCCCTCCATGTTCTTCAGCTGCAATTGCAGCTTGTCGGCAATCAGCGCGATGAATTCGGAGTTGGTCGGCTTGCCCTTGGTATTGGAGACCGTATAGCCGAAAAAGCGCTGAAGCGTTTCCAGGTCGCCTCGGTCCCATGCGACCTCGATTGCATGCCGGATGGCACGCTCCACGCGCGACGGCGTGGTGGAGAACGTCTTTGCCACCTGCGGGTAAAGAACCTTGGTAATGGCGTTGATAACGTCCATGTCGTCCACGGCGATCATGATCGCCTCGCGGAGGTACTGATAGCCCTTGATATGTGCCGGCACGCCGATTTCGTGGATAATGGAGGTCACCATCGCCTCAATGTTGACCTCGGGCCTGCGTGCGTGCGCTGCGCTCATCTGGCGCTCAACAGCGACGATTTCCTGCACACGCTCGGCCACGGCGTCGAAATTGCAGGGCTTGGTCATAAAATACTGTACACCCAGCGAGGCTGCCATGCTTCCGACGTATTCCGTCATAAAGCCGGTCAGGACCAGCGCCACCGGCGGCTTGTCCAGACTCCGCGCCCGTTTGAGCACAGCAATGCCGTCCATTTTGGAGAGCATCAGATCCAGCACCAGTACATCCGGGCGCTTTGCCGCAAGCAGCTCCGCTGCCTTTGCGCCGTCATCCGCCACGCCCGTCACTTCATATCCACAGGATTGCTCCAGCGTTTTCTTTAGATGCTCGCAGAACTCTTCGTTGCTGTCTGCGATGATAACTTGAATGCGATTTTCCATTTGCGCTCCTCTCCTGAATTTGTGAAATTTCCGTCTCCGCCGAGACACGGCCGTTATCGCTGCGATGAATATAATTTAGCATAAATAGCCATATTTTTCAATCTCAAATGCGCCATATATTGCCAGAAAATGTCGACCAAATTCGACTCAAATGCATCGGAAAAACGGGAAAATCCTCGGAGAGAAGAGGAATGTGTTTCAATTGGAGGAACTATTCCGGAACGTACCGTCCAGCCAGCGGCGGCCGCCTGCCGCACAGAACGTCCGGAAGCTGCATCAGATCCTCGATGACATAGTCGCACCGGCCGTCCGCGTTTTCGGGCCGCCCGTAATAGCAGGTCGGGATTCCGGCGTTGCGTCCGCCCTGCATGTCGGAGGTCAGACTGTCGCCCACCATCAGCGAGCAGCCGCGGTATTCCTCGCCGATGATGGCGAACACCCTGTCAAAGAATTCCTTCTCCGGCTTTTTGCAGCCCATCTGCTCGGAGATGAACACGCCGTCAAAATACTGTGCCAGACCAGAACGCGCGATGCGCGATTCCTGCGCATAGGTGTCGCCGTTTGTGACGACAAACACCCGATACCGTCCGTGCAGCGCCGCAAGCAGCTCATGACAGTGCGGCATGAACGCGTAGCCCTCGGCAAGCCTGTGCAGATAGAATTCGTTGAACGCCTCGGGATCGATGTCAAGACCGCGCTCGGCAAAATACAGCCGGAAGCGCTCGGGATAGATTTTCTCCTTGACAATTTCGCCGCGCTCATACTGCCGCCACAGCGCGTCGTTATAGACCTCATACGCCGGCATGTCCGCCCGCGTGAATTCCACGCCCCAGTGCGCAAACGCCTTTTCCAGCGCTTCGAACGAGCTCTGGCGGAAATCAAACAGCGTGTCGTCAATATCGATCAGAACGGCCTTGTAGATCATACGGGCACCTCGCGAAAGTTTTTTCCCATTATATACGATTCTGTGATACAATGCAAAAGGATTTCAGAAAACAGGGAGAGCATCATGCAGAGTATTGTAAAAATCCTGTCCGCCGAGCTTGGCTGTGCGGAGAAATATGTTGAAAATGTCGTCGCGCTGCTGGACGAGGGGAACACCATCCCGTTTATCGCGCGCTACCGCAAGGAGGCGCACGGCGCGATGGACGACACGACGCTGCGCACGCTGGAGACGCGGCTTCAGTATCTGCGCAGCCTTCAGGCGCGGCGTGAGGAGGTCAAGGGCCTGATTGCCGTACAGGAGAAGCTGACGGACGAGCTGTCGGCGCAGATCGACAACGCCGCGTCGCTTGCGGAGATTGAGGACATCTACCGTCCGTACCGGCCGAAGCGCCGCACGCGCGCGACGATTGCGAGGGAAAAGGGTCTTGAGCCGCTGGCGGATGCCATTTTCGCGCAGAGCGCGGGCATGGCCGCGCCGGAAAAGCTGGCGGAGTCGTACATCGACGCGGAAAAGGGCGTGGAAAGCGTGGCCGATGCGCTGGCCGGCGCGGGCGACATTCTGGCCGAGCGCATCTCCGACGATGCGTCGGTGCGCGGAAGCCTCCGGCGGCTGATGGAAAAGCGCGCCTGTGCCTGCTCGAAGGCGCTGAAGGACGAGGACTCGGTCTACCGGATGTACTATGACTTCACACAGCCCGCGTCCAGACTGCAAAGCCATCAGATTCTGGCCCTCAACCGCGGCGAGCGCGAGGGATATCTCAAGGTCGCCATCCGGATGGACGAGGCGGAGGCGGTGCAGTGCCTGCGCCGCGCGGTCGTCCGGCCCGGCACGCCCGCAATGTCGTTTCTCGGCGCGGTGTGCGAGGATTGCTATGACCGTCTGCTTGCGCCAAGCATGGAGCGCGAGCTGCGAAACGCGCTGACGGATATGGCGGCGGAGCGCGCGATTCACAATTTCGCGCTGAATCTGCGGCCGCTTCTGATGCAGCCGCCGGTCAGGGGACACGTCACCATGGGCCTTGACCCTGGCTATGCGCACGGCTGCAAGGTTGCTGTAATCGACGCGACGGGCAGGGTACTGGATACGGCGGTTGTCTATCCGACGTTCAGCGAACGCAAAAAGCAGGAGGCGATCGACACGCTTGCGCGCCTCATCCGCCGGCATGGCGTCGAGCATATCGCCATCGGCAACGGCACGGCCTCGCGCGAGACGGAGGCGATGACGGTCGAGCTGATCCGTGCGGTCGGGGGCGGCGTGTCGTACATGATCGTCAACGAGGCCGGCGCGTCGGTCTACTCGGCGTCAAAGCTTGCCGCGGAGGAGTTTCCGCAGTATGACGTCAATCTCCGCTCGGCCGTTTCCATCGCGCGCCGCCTTCAGGATCCGCTGGCGGAGCTGGTAAAGATCGACCCGAAGGCCATCGGCGTTGGACAGTATCAGCACGATATGCCGGAAAAGGAGCTGGACGCCGCTCTTGGCGGCGTGGTGGAGGACTGCGTCAACGCCGTCGGCATCGACCTCAATACGGCCTCGCCGTCGCTTCTCAGGCAGGTTTCGGGCCTGACGGCCGCGACGGCAAAGAACATCGTCGCCTATCGCGAGGAAAACGGCGCGTTCACCGCGCGGAAGCAGCTTCTCAAGGTGCCGAAGCTCGGCCCGAAGGCGTATGAGCAGTGCGCGGGCTTCCTCCGCGTGCCCGAGAGCCGTCAGGTGCTGGACCACACCGGCGTACATCCGGAGTCCTACGCGGCGGCGCAGACGCTTCTTGAGCTGTGCGGCTGTTCGCTTTCGGATGTGGGCACACAGGCGCTGGCCGAGCTTCCGAAGCGCGTGGAGGCCATCGGCTGGAAGGCCGCGGCCGAGCGCTGCGGCTGCGGCGAAATGACCCTGCGCGATATCGTCAGAGAGCTGCTCAAGCCGGGGCGTGATCCGCGCGACGAGCTGCCTGCGCCGATTCTGCGCACGGACGTGCTGAGCATCAGCGACCTGCGGACCGGCATGGTCCTGACCGGCACGGTGCGCAACGTCATTGACTTCGGCGTGTTTGTGGATATCGGCGTGCACCAGGACGGCCTTGTGCACATTTCGCAGGTCTGCGACCGCTTTATCAAGCATCCGTCCGAGGCCGTCCGCGTCGGCGATGTGGTAAAGGTTGCGGTTCTGGAGGTTGATGAAAAGCGCAAGCGCATCAGCCTGACCATGAAGGGCGTCCCGAAAGAATGAGACAAAAATGCAGCCGCAATTGCGGCTGCATTTTTTGCACAGAACGGCCATCGGCGCGCCGCCGTGCCTCCGGCGGTGTTCCTGCTGCGTACTCCGTAGGGGCGGACGACTCTGTCCGTCCTCTTTTCCGGTATTCACCGGAATTGCCTCTTTTGCGGAAACACCGCAACTGTGTCTCCGACGGCCTACTTTTTCTGTTGCGCCAGAAAAAGTAGGCAAAAAGATGCGCTTGGGGACGCGATATATTGCGCGCTGACGCGCGCGATTTTTATTTAACGCCCTCTTCGGGTGCACGGCCAATACTCTTCCGATAGTTTATGGT
>CAKUJN010000086.1 GCA_934661735.1 uncultured Oscillospiraceae bacterium | reverse complement strand
AACCAAAACCCGCTATCAGCTATCCGCAACTGTGTGTGGTACACTTGCCAGAACGATAAGCTATCGGAAGTGTATCAATCCTGCGCCCGAAGAGGGCGCTGAAAAGAATCTGCGCGTAAGCGCCATAAATCGTTTCTAAGCGCATCTTTTTGCCTACTTTTTCTGGCGCAACAGAAAAAGTAGGCCGCCGGAGGCACTGTTACAGTGTAACTGCAAGCAAGGCACCTCCGGTGCCAGCCGGAAGTCAAAGCTTGCTGTTGATATTCGCGGTAATGTCGCGGATATTGTCCTGAAGTCCGGACGTGGGGTCGGAAAGCGTCTTTTCGACTTTATTCAGCGAATGAATGACCGTGGAATGGTCGCGGCCGAACTCGCGGCCGATATCCGGCAGGCTCAGCTTAGTCAGCTTGCGGATCAGGTACATGGCGACCTGCCGCGCCTCGGCGGTGTTTTTATTTTTCAGCGTGCCGCGCAGAACCTCCTCCTCAATGGAGTAGAAGCGGCAGACCTCCGCGATGATCAGGCTGGGCGTCGGGAGGGTTTCGGCCTTGCCCTTGTACATGTCCTTGATGGCGCGCGCCACGTTCGGCACGTCCATGGTCATATTGGCAAGCTCGCGGTAAGCGAGAATTTTCTTGACCGTGCCCTCGATCTGACGGACGTTGGTCGTGATGTTTTCGGCGATATACGCGCACACGTCGTCCGGCAGCTCCATGCCGACGGAATTGGCCTTGTTTTTGATGATGGCCATGCGCGTCTCATAGTCCGGCGGCTGGATGTCGGCAATCAGACCCCACTCAAAGCGCGTTTTCAGACGGTCTTCCAGCCGGAGCATTTCGTTCGGCGGCCGGTCGGCGGTCAGAACGATCTGGCGGTGGTTTTCATACAGCTCGTTGAAGGTATGGAAAAATTCCTCCTGCGTGGAGTTCTTGCCGGCGATAAACTGGATGTCGTCCACCAGAAACAGGTCGGCGCCGCGGTATTTGCTGCGGAACTCGATGTTGCGTCCCTCCTGCACCGCCGCAATCAGGTCGTTTGTAAACTGATCGCCCTTGATGTAGACGATGTTATAATCCGGATGTGATTTATGAATTTCGCCCGCGATGGCGTACAGCAGGTGCGTCTTGCCAAGGCCCGACGGGCCGTAGATGAACAGCGGATTATAAGTTTTGGCCGGATTGTTCGCCACCGACAGCGCGGCGGCGTGCGCAAAGCGGTTGCTGGAGCCGACAACGAAGTTCTTAAAGGTGAACTGCGGGTTGAACTCGATGAATTCCGGCTTTTTCGTCTGGTTCTGATAGGCCTTCATTTCATTTTCACCCAGCACGACCAGCTCGATATCCTTTTCAAACAGCTCGCGCATGGCGTCCTTGATATAGTCGGCGCAGCGGCGCAGAATCATATCCTTGCGGAAATCCGACGGGGAGTACAGGACCAGCCGCTCGTCAGTCAGCTCGACGACCTCAACCTCGTCAAACCAGGTGGAAATGACCGACTCGGTCAGCCGGTTTTCCATGTGGCCCAGAACCTTGGCCCAGACATATGCAGAGGAGTACATACGGCGTCTCCTTTCCAGTTTGATGCACGTCGTGCCGCACCGCGTGCGGACATACGAATACACATTAATTTTAGCATAATTTATGCAATATTGCAAGCAATACTACTATTATAATAAGGAAAGGCTTTCACCGGATGGTGAAAGCCTTTTCCGGCACCGGAGGTGCCGTTGATACGGTGAAACCGCAATTGTTGCTTCGCAGACCCACTTTTTCTGCCTTGCCAGAAAAAGTGGGCAAAAAGAGGCGCTTGGATGCGAATCGGATTGTACCGCGGTGCCACAGAAGGAGCCCGTAGAAGAACGCTGCGGCCAGCACACGGAAATCTCTTTGTAAAACTATACTACAGCGCCGCCTGCGTGGAGACAACGCTCCCATCGGGAGCAGTTGCCGCGCAGGAAGATGGTAAAACACGCTGCCGTGGAATGCAGAACGCATCTACGGATTCGCCGGTGGTGCAAAATGTTTGTAGGGGCCGATGTGGACGTCGGCCCCTACAAGATGCTGTGCAGAATTGTAACCGGCCGAGTATTCCGGAAATGAGCAGAATAGAAATTGATGCAGCCTACCCGCAACCGCGTGTAGTACATTCGTCGGAACCATAAGCTATCGGGAAAAAAGCAATTCTGCGCCCGAATAGGGCGTTCAGGCCGCGGAGCGGCTAAAAATTCGCGCGCGGCAGCGCGCAATATAGCGCGTCTCCAAGCGCATCTTTTTGCCTACTTTTTCTGGCGCAACAGAAAAAGTAGGCCGCCAGAGGCACAGCTGCGGTGTTGCCGCAACAAGGGTAGTTCCGGTGAAACCGAACAAAAGAGCTGCCGGAGGCACAGCTACAGCGCCCTGCCCATCTCGATGCGGACTTCGTGCCGTGCGGGGTCGGTATTGCTGTAGGCAAACAGGTCAAAGCCGATGATATCAAAGCCGTGCCTGCGGTAGAATGCGATTGCGTTTTCGTTGCAGCTCTGCGTTTCCAGAACGGCCATGCGTGCGCCGCCGGCTGCCGCTTCCTTCAGAATCGTCTGTATCAGCGCCGTGCCGATGCCGCGGTGGCGGCGCGTGCGGTCGAACACGCAGATATTGCTGATCCGGTAGCGGTTGTTCCAGGTCTCGGGCGAGCCCTCCACATAGCCGAGAAGCCGCCCGTTTTCAAACGCGCCGTAGGCGGCGGGCGATTCCAGCCAGTCGCCGAAAAAGCTGTCGTCAAACGTCATTTCAATCGACCCGTCAAACCGTTTGTATTCGATTTGAAAACCCGTGTCCGTCCGCCGGATGTCATGATAGCCGTTTGTCCGGTAGTGTACGGTGAATTTCCGGCCCTTGTATGTCTCCGGTTCCAGCTTTTGAATTTCCATATGGATGCTCCGTTTCGTCATTGTATGTGCTCAGATTTCTGCCACTAGAATTCCCTCGTGGAAGATGGAAAGCTCCTGATGAATTCTGCCGCCGCGGAAGTGCGCCGCGCCGCCGATGGCGTCGCCGCTGCAGATGGAGTTGACGTACAGCGTGTTCCCGCAGCACAGCGCCGCCTGTTCCGCATACTCGGCTTTGCCGCCGTTCTCCCATTCCTCCTTTGTCCAGCTTACATATACGGGCCACAGGAGAAGCTCCTCGCCAAGCGCAAAGCGTTCGGGGTAATCCCACAGATCGCCGCACAGACCGATGGCGCATTTCCTGCCCCGATAGTCAAAGACTTCAACAGTTGTGCCCTCCTGATAGTGCGCGTCCGTTCTGGAGACCTCGCGCCAGCCCTTTGAAATGCGGCGGTAGTTGTGAAGAAGCCTGCCGCCGGAAATCAGGGCGCAGGAGGAATAGATGGCGTTGCCGGCAAGCTCATTGTATCCGAACAGGACGTCAATGCCAATTTCCATGGTCAGCGTCTTTATTTGTGCAAATGTCTGAGACGAGACGGTCAGGGCAATTTGCTGATCTTCCACATATTGCCATGTAAGCGCGTTGAAGCCATGCAGAAAGGCCTCGCCGAAGCAGACAAGGCAGGCGCCCGCCGCCTTTGCCTCCCGCATGAAGCGTTCCATCTGCGACAGATTATGCTGGACGTCTCGGTCGGCAATTCGTGCCGAGGCAAGCGCAATTTTCATGGTGCGGCCCCCGCTTTCGTTCCGGCTGCGGCCGGCGCTGGATCTGATTCCCGCATCAGGAGAGCGACGGTCTCCACATGTGCGCAGCGCGGGAACAGGTCGAATGCCTCCGCCGTCTGGAGCTGGTACCCGCCCGCGCACAAAAGGCGCAGGTCGCGCGCCAGCGTGGCCGGATCGCAGGAGACGTAGACGATGCGCTTCGGCGACATGGCAAGCATCGCGTCAACCACATCGCGGTTGACGCCCTTGCGGGGCGGGTCGACGACGATGACGTCCGGCCGCTCGCCGCGCGCGGCAAATTCCGCCGCGGCCGCCGAGGCGTCGGCGCAGAAAAATTCCACGTTTTCAATCTGATTGCGGCGCGCGTTTTCCTTTGCGTCGCGGATGGCGTCAGCGATGATCTCCACGCCCCACGCCTTCGCGGCCTGCCGTGCAAGGCACAGCGTGATAGTGCCCGTGCCGCAGTAGAGGTCCAGAACGCTGTCCGTGCCGCCCAGCGCGGCCAGCTCCGCCGCCTTTTCATACAGCCGCTCGGCCTGATCATGGTTGATCTGGTAGAAGGAGCGCGCGGAAAGCCGGAACGTCAGACCGCAGAGCGTATCTTCAATCCAGCCCTCGCCGTAGAGATTCTCAAAGCGGTCGCCGAGGATGGTGTTGCCGCGCTTTTCATGATAGCTGACGACAAGACTTTTCGTCTCCGGTACTGCGTCCAGCACACGCCGCGTCAGCTCCTGCCGCCGCGGAAGCGTCTTGCAGTTTGCCACGACGCAGCACAGCGCCTGTCCGCTGACAAAGCCTTTGCGCAGATAGATGTGGCGGATCATGCCGGTGTGCGTTTTTTCGTCGTAGGCCGGAATCCGGAACTCCGCCATCCAGTCCAGCACGGCGCGGCGCAGGCGGTCGGCGCAGTCCGGCTGGATGCGACAGGTTTCAATCGGGATGACCTGATGCGTCCGCGCACGGAAAAATCCGGCCTCCGCGCGGCCGTTTTCCTGCGCGACGGGATACTGCACCTTGTTCCGGTAACCGTTCTGCTCCGGCGCGCCGTGAACCGGCAGTGTGTCGATGGAAAAACCGCCGATGCGCGTGAGCGCGTCCAGCACGCGCCGGCGCTTGAGCGACAGCTCCTCTACATAGTCCATGTGCCGGAAATCGCAGCCGCCGCACTGCGCGAAGTATTCGCAGTCCGGCCCCTGCCGGTGCGGCGACGGACGCTCGACCGCCTCCAGCACGCCGTGCGCGGCGGTTTTGCCGATGTTGACGATGCGCACGCGGCAGCGCTCGCCCGCGATGGTGCGCGGGACAAAGACAATCTGTCCGTCGATGCGCCCGACGCCCTCGCCGTCGGAGGTGTAGCCGGTGATGTCCAGCGTGTAGATCCCGTTGTTTTTCAGCATGTGTTTCTCCATTGTTTCACATGAAACATTTTGTGATTATTCGTCCGCGGCCGAATCCAGTAGCTCGCCGGTGGCCGGATCAAACGTGTCTGTGCGGGCGTGCCGCTCCTCTTCGCCGCCATAGCTGACGGTGACGGTGTACTCAACAATCAGCGCCTCCGCGTCGGCCTGCGAAACGGCAAATGCGCCCTGCATGTCTGCGCCGGTGCGGCGTTCCTGCGCGGTGTGATAGACGGTTTCATAGGCGTAGGTTTCCAGATTCGCGCCGAGCTTTTCATAAAACGCGTTGACCGCGCTGTCCGCATCGGCGGTGGCAAGGCCGCTGAACGACGGAAGCTCCAGCGTGTAGGTGCAGACCTCGTCAAAGCTTCCCGTCAGCGTCTGCGCGCTGCACGCGATGGAAAGCTCCTGTGCGGGCTCCGCCTCGGCGGCCTCCGGTGCCTGCGGCGCTTGCGGCTCGGGCGCGGTGGTTGTGTCCTCGGAATAGACGGGGCGCTCGTCCTTTGCGGGAAGCGTTGTAGTGCTGCCGGAGACGGCGGGTGCGATCTGTGTGGACGCGGGCGCGGCGCAGCCGGACAGCAAAAGCGCAAGGCTCAGGCCGAGCGCGGCGAAAATTTTCAGCTTCATCTTGATTTCACCTCGCGGATATTCTACCATATTCAAAACGGACTGTAAAGGAATGCTGCGAAATGCTCACCTATCAAGGCTGCAATCTCTGCCCGCGCCGCTGCGGCGCGGACCGCACGGCGGGGCAGCTCGGCTTCTGCCGGATGCCCGCCCGCCTCACCGCTGCGCGCGCCGCCGCGCACTACTGGGAGGAGCCGCTCATCTCCGGAAGCTATGGCAGCGGGACGGTGTTTTTCTCCAGCTGCACCCTGCGCTGCGCGTTCTGCCAGAACGGCGTGATATCGCACGAAAACTATGGCAAAGAGCTGACCTCCGCGCAGCTGCGCACGGTTTTTGAGCGGCTGATTGGCGACGGCGTACAGAACATCAATCTGGTCACACCGACGCATTTTCTGCCGGACATCCTCCCTGCTCTGACGCCGAAGCTGCCGGTGCCGGTGGTCTACAACTGCGGCGGGTATGAGTCGGTTGAGACGCTGCGGCAGCTGGAGGGCCTGATTGATATCTATCTGCCGGATATGAAATACTCGGATAACCGCCTTGCGAAAAAGCTTTCCGCCGCGCCGGACTATTTTGAAACGGCCTCGGCCGCAATTCTGGAAATGTACCGCCAGACGGGCGATGTGGTCATCGAGGACGAGCAGATGACGCGCGGCGTGCTGGTGCGGCATCTGGTTCTGCCGCAGGAGATTGACAACTCGCTCGGGGTACTGGACTGGTTTGCGGCGCATTTCCGGTCGGGACAGGCGCTGTTCAGTCTGATGAGCCAATATGTTCCGATGGGCAGCGCGAAAAAAATGCCGCCGTACGACCGCCCGATCACCGAGGAGGAATACGACGCGGTGCTGTCGTATCTAATGCTGCTGGACATTCGGGACGGCTATACGCAGGATTTTTCCGCGGCGAGCAGCGAATATACGCCGGAGTTTGATCTGACGGGGCTGTGATGCGGCAATCTGTAGGGGCCGACGACGCTGTCGGCCTTTTTCCGGTATTCACCGGAACTGCCTCTTTTGCACTGACACTGCAACCCTGCCTCCGGCGGCCCATTCTTTTCTGTCTTGCCAGAAAAGAATGGGGAGAAAAGAGGCGCTTGGAGACGCGTCATATTGCGCGCTGACGCGCGCGAATTTTTGGCCGCTCCGCGGCCGGAACGCCCTGTCGGGCGCAAGGCGGATACTTTTCCGATAGCTTTCGGTGCAGATAAATGTACTACACGCAGTTATCGATGGACTGATGCAATTTCGCTTCTGCTCATTTCCGGAATACTCGGCCAGCCGCAATTGGCGCTGCATTGTAGGGGCGGACGACTTTGTCCGCCCTGTCGGGTTTCCTATTTCGTTTACAGATGACGGCGGCCGAAAATTTTCAGAAACAAATGTTTGCATTTTCTCCGCTGATGTGATAGACTGATGTCAAGACTTGACGGAGGCGATCGCATGGCGCGCACCAGCAACAAAAAACAGGAGATTCTGCAATTCCTGACCGACTTTATCCGCGAAAACGGCTACGCGCCGTCCGTGCGCGAAATCTGCCACGCGGTCGGCTTGCAATCCACGGCGACGGTTCACTATCACCTGAACGCGCTGCGTGACGAGGGCCTGATTTCCATGGACGACCTGAAAAAGCGGACCATCACCCTCCCCGACGCACAGCGTGCCGACCGGATTCCGGTTGTTGGCGTGGTCACGGCGGGCGTACCAATTCTGGCAGTTGAGAATATTGAGGGCTATATCCCGTGGGAGGGTGAAAGCGGCTGCTTTGCGCTGCGCGTGCGCGGCGACTCCATGATCGGCGCCGGTATTCTGGACGGCGACAAGGTTGTAGTCCGGCCGCAGAAAACCGCTGAGAACGGGGAAATCGTTGTTGCGCTGCTGGACGATTCGGCGACGGTCAAGCGGCTGAAGCGCAAAAACGGCGAGGTCTGGCTGATGCCGGAGAATCCGGCTTATACGCCGATTGACGGCCGCGAAGCACAGCTGATCGGCAGAGTCAAGGCCGTTATCCGAGAATATTGAGACGAAACCGCCTGCACGTTCGTGCAGGCGGTTTTTTGCTGGCATCGTCACCTGTAAACATAAATGTAAAACCCACGGGGTGTGCAGAGCCGTCAGCTCTACAGAATGCAGCGTCAATTGCGGCTGGCCGAGTATTCCGGAAATGAGCAAAAGCGAAATTGCATTAGTCCATTGATAACTGCGTGCAGTACATTTATCGGAACCGAAAACTATCGAGAAAGTAACAAGTTTGCGCCCGACAGGCGTTCCGGCCGCGGAGCGGCCAAAAAATCGCGCGCGGCAGCGCACTATATAAGAACCAAATTGCAAACCAGCGAAGCGTTTGCAATTTGGAGAGGACGA
>CAKUJN010000085.1 GCA_934661735.1 uncultured Oscillospiraceae bacterium | reverse complement strand
CAGCAGATTTCGTTTCTGCTCATTTCCGAAATACTCGGCGGGTCGTGCTCATGCACAGCATGTTGTAGGGGCCGATGGCGAGCGCAGCCGTCAGCGACGAAGGAGCGCTACGGATGCGGCCTACCCCTTGCGGGTGCACATCGGCCCTGCAAATATTTGGAACCATCGGCGCATACGTAGATGTATTGTTGTTTCAATGGTAGCGTGTTTTGCCATCCTCTTGCGTGGCAACTGCTACCGATGGGAGCGTTGTCCCCACGCAGGCGGCGCTGTAGTTCAGCTTTGCAGAGAGATTTCCGTGTGCTGGCCACAATGTTCTTCTACGGGGTTCTTCTGTGGCTTGCGGTACAGTCCGATCCGTTTCCAGCGTCTCTTTTTGCATACTTTTTCTGACAAGCCAGAAAAAGTATGCCCGCGGAGCGACGGCTGCGATGTCGCCGCATTCAACAGCAGTCCGGTGAAACCGGATAAGGCCCGAAATCAGGAGTTTGTATCAAACACCGTTTGCAGAATTTCCTCCTGCGTGATCGCGCCGAAGTATTTCGGCAGGTCGAACGCGGCCAGCCGCTCGGCGAACACCTCCGGCCGGAACTGACAGCCGGTCAGGGCCTTTGTCACCTCGTCCATGCTGCTGGCAGCCATGAAATCGCCGTAGAAGCGCAGTTCAGTCACAATACCGTCGTCAACCTCCGTGTAAACCTCCAGATTGCCGCCGGTCCAGCGGCGCTTTGACGTGTAGTTATAGCGCGGCGAACGGCCGTAGGTCCACTCCCAGGTGTCATATTTTTCCGCCTTCAGCTTCCGGACGGCGGCAAGCTCGTCCTCGGTCAGCTGTTCGGGCGCGACGTCGGTTTTGCTGATCGAAAGGCGCAGATGCGCCCAGAATTCTGGCAGGGTCATGTCCGTTTTCAGGAACGAACGGATGTTTCCGATGCGGCTGCGCACGGATTTGCGCCCCTTTGAGCGGTATTTTTCCGGATCGACGTTCAGCGCGCCCGCGACCATATCGGGATTCGAGTCAAACAGCAGTGTCCCGTGGTGCAGAATGCGCTTTTTATAGATACGCTGCGCCGTGCCGGAGACCTTGCGGCCCTCGACCAGAATGTCGTTGCGGCCGGAGGCCTCGGCCTGAAGGCCCAGCGAGGAGAGCGCGTCCACAACCGGCGCTGTAAAGCGCTCAAGCCGCAGGGCGTCCTCGCCCTCGTCGGTGATAAACGAATAGTTGAGGTTGCCGAGGTCGTGATAGACCGCGCCGCCGCCGGTCGTGCGGCGCACAACGTGTACATGATGCTCGTCGATAAAGGCGCGGTTGATCTCCGCGGCGGTGTTCTGGTTCTGGCCGACGACGACGGTATTGTCGTTCTGCCAGAGAATCAGATAGTCGCCGTCCATGCGGTGCGTCAGAACGTATTCCTCAAAAGCAAGGTTATAGGCGGGGTCGGTCGAGCCGGTTTCCAGATAGTGCAGTTTTTCCATGGTGCATCCTCTTTTGTTTGGTGTGTGCCGGTAAAACCGGGCGCGGTTTCTGGTGGTTTTCTGTGAACAGTCTCATGGAATAAGTCTGAATTCAACATGAAACAACATAAATATTATAAAACAGTCGGGTGTCTCTGTCAAGACAGAGGATTGCCGGCACATTGGCGGCTATCGCACGGGATTCCCCTCTGCGTCCAGAAAGTCGAGCTTTCCGGAGCCGGACACACCGTCAGGAAACACATACGGCAGATCATCCGGCGAAAGCTCGATTCTGGAGACGGCGCCGCGGGAAACAGCAATGGTACGGCATTCGGAATTGTTGATCAGAAATACATCCTTCGCCATCCACACGACGTGAACGATATCCTGCGCGTAAATCATCGGCTTACGGACATCTATTATCAGATATCCGCCGAGCGCGAGCGGCTTGCAGTCCACAGCCTGATAAAGCGTCCGGTCCTGTGTCTGGACCGTGAACCACAGCAGGACTCTGTTATTCGCCTCGAACTCTCCGACACAGGCGACGGCCGCCTCGTCGTCTGCCAGCTGAAGCTCATGCAGGAGAAGGTCTGCCGCGCCGTCGTGCGTCCGAATGATTTTTCGGCTCGCGACAGCGAAAATGACCGCGAAAATCAGCAGAAAAAACAGTGAAATCCATAAAATTTTACGTGATTTTTTCATTTTTCCATCCAAAAACAGTCGTATTTTTTGCGTTTTTTTCCGGAAAATGCGGTTTTGTTGCACAATTTGCGCAACGCTCAGCCCCGAAATCCGGACTTCCGGTAGACCGCAACGCCGAACTGCGTCGTCACGCGCAGGGACTGCACGCCGGACAGCTTCTGCTGGTCCGCCGCGCCGGTCTTGTAATAGTACGGCGTCATCTGAAACAGATTTTGCAGGTCCGACGGCTCGGTCAGCAAAAGCGTCTTTTCCACGCGCTCGGTCCGGACCAGGTCAAAGCCGTCCGCGGCGGGGTCAAACGGAGGATTCTCATACGGCGTGTCATAGATCAGCTCCTTCAGCTCCCACAGGTGGCGCTCAAGCGGAACGACGCGCAGAAGGTATCCGTCCGCCGCCAGCACGCGGCGGAATTCCTCGGGCATAAACGGAGAGAAAATATTCAGAAGCAGACCGGCGCTGCCGGAGGGAAGCGGCATGGCCGCCGTGCTGGCGGCGCAGAAAACGCCCTCCGGCACAAGTCTTGCCGCGCGGTGGACCGCGTCGGTGGAGATATCAATGCCAATGAGGCACACGTCCTTTCCGCTGCCGCGGAGGCGGTCAAGCACGCGGCGGTCATAGGTGCCCTCGCCGCAGCCCGCGTCCACAATCCGCGCGCACGGGCCGGTCAGCTCGTCGGACAGGGCTGCAACAGCCTGCTCAAGATGCGCATAATAGCCGCGCGACAAAAACGCCGTCCGCGCGTCCACCATGCGGCGGTCGTCGCCGTGCCGCCTGCCGGCGGGGGACGGCGGAAGCAGATTGACATAGCCGCTGCGCGCCACGTCAAAGCAGTGGCGGTTTTCGCAGCGCCAGGCGCGGTCCTCCCGACGCAGCGGCGCGCCGCAGACGGGACAGAGCAGTTCAGGCATGGCAAAACCTCCGGCATGGCTGGATTTTGAAAATCGGTTACAGCGTCATTATACAGCAGGTATGGCCGCTTGCAAAGAAAAATGTTTTTTCTGCAACCGAACGCCGTTTTTTTCGTTATAATAAGTAAGTAGCAGCACTGCGCATGGGCGGAACCTTTCCGCCGGTTCTGCGGCGCTGCAAAAGACAAGCCGACGGAGGAAAAGAGCCTATGAAACGCGGAGGAATTGCCGTGCTGATGGTCATGCTGACGCTGCTGTGCGCGTGCACGGCGCGCGAAGCGGGGAGTGCCGCAGCGCTGATGCCGGCGCAGGTGCATGAGCAGACGCCGGAGGATACCGCTCCGGATACGAACGCACAGGAGTCCTCAGAGACGGAAGCACCGGAAGCGGCGACCCTGCCGGAGGAGGATGCGGAACCGTCGGAGCAGCTGATTTTTGACAGCGTGGACGAGCTCTGGACGCTTCTGGACGCGCGGAGCATGCCGGATGATGAACTGGAAGCGTTTTTACGGGAACACGGCTATGATGTGAACGGAATGGACAGCCGCGAGGCGCTGGACCGCTTTGCAAATCGGATGGCGCGGACGGTCCTCCCGCGCCTTGGCGCGCAGGAGCCGGAGCAGCTGCTGTTCCCGATGCATGCGGGGGAATACACGGCGCTGTTTTCGGCAGAGTCCGGCGCGCGCTGTACGGTCAGGGTCGGCTATCTGCCGGAGGATACGATGGAGGACCGGCCGCTGACGGCGTTTGCGGACGACGCGGAGGGCGTGTGCGCATTTGCGGGCGTAGTAAACGGTATGCCGGTGTTCGTCCGCTTCTTCGGCGGCGCGAAGGACGCGGAGGCGGCGGTGGATTCGCTGGTATTTGCGGCGCTGTATCCGGATTTGCCGGTGCGCCGCGCGCTGCGCGCGGAGTTTGACGTTGCGCCTGTTGCGGAGGATCAGATTCCGGCGCTGCGCACGTTTTTGTCCGCGGCGCTGCTGTGGGACCCGACGGCTGCGCATGAACAGCCGATCTCCTCGGGGGATTTTGAGACGGACTCGTTTTTCTATGAGGTTAAAAACGCGTTTCTGCTGGTAATCGATGAAGCAAAGAAGGACGCGGCGCTGTACGAGGCGCTGTGCGCACGCCCGGCGTGGACGCTTGCGCGGACGGAGCAGGGGAACTACCGCCTGACGGCGGCAGGGGAGGCGGATACGCTGACGGCAGATATCTACCTCTGGTCACAGATTGTCGACGTGCAGGGGATGGTGACCCCGTCGCTCGGCGAGCTGTACGCGCGGGCCGGTGCGGGCGAAAACGCGGCGGCAATAGTGGAGCAGACGCGCGAAAAATTTGCGCGGTATCTGATGAAGGACGCGGAATACGGCTGGTGCCTGACGGGATTTCACGACACGGAGCAGTGGCGGTGGTGCACGGAGAACGGCCGCACGCGGCTGGACGTGGAATGGACGGGCGGCGCGGACGGCCGGCGCGAGCGGATTGCATGGGCAGAGGACGACGCAGGGGAGATTGTCCCGCTGAACGTCGAGCGGTTTTTGGATTAAACGGGGAGGGCCGGACGGAAGTCCGGTCCTTTTTCCGGTTGGCACCGGAACTGCCGTTGAATGCGGTGAGACCGCAGCCGTGCCTCCGGCGGCATACTTTTTCTGGCTTGTCAGAAAAAGTATGCAAAAAGAGACGCTGGATACGAATCGGATTGTACCGCGGTGCCACAGAATGAGCCCGTAGCAGAACGCTGCGGCCAGCACACGGGAATCTCTCTGCAAAGCTACACTACAGCGCCGCCTGCGTGGAGACAACGCTCGCATCGACGATAGTTGCCACGCAGGGAAGATGGTAAAATACCCTGCCGTGGAAATGGCAAGCCATCTGCGCATGCGCCGATGGTGCAGAAAATTTGCAGGGCCGATGTAGGCATCGGCCCCTACAACATGCTGTGCAACATCATAATCACCCAAGTATTCCGGAAATGAGTAGAAACGGAATTGATGCAGTCTGCCCGCAAATGCGTGTAGTACATTTGTCGGAATTGAAAGCTATCGGAACGGTTGCAATACTACGCCCGAAGAGGGCGTTCAGGCCGCGGAGCGGCCAAAAATTCGCGCGCGTCAGCGCGCAATATAACGCGTCTCCGGCGCCTCTTTTTGCCTACTTTTTCTGGCGCAGCAGAAAAAGTAGGTTGCCGAAGGCACAGTTACAGTGTTGCTGTAAAAACGGCACTCCGGTGAATCCGGACAAGCGGGCCGATGTGGGCATCGGCCCCTACAAACTGCTGTGCAGAATCGTCTGCGAAGCAACGGCTACGGTGTCGCCGCAAAGGAGGAATTCCGGTGAATACCGGAAAAAACGCACAGCCGGATGGCTGTGCGTTCTTGTTATTTGAATTTCTGCCACTCCGCTACGGCCTGCTGGTCGCAGCGGTTGT
The DNA here is from genome assembly GCA_934661735.1 of uncultured Oscillospiraceae bacterium. GTDB lineage: Bacteria > Bacillota > Clostridia > Oscillospirales > Oscillospiraceae > CAG-170. The sequence continues at coordinate 2,679 of CAKUJN010000085.1, read as the reverse complement.
TCTTTTCATTCGCCGCGTGGCCCTTGACCCAGTGATAATGCAGCTCATGCTGCCGCGTCAGGCCCAGAAGCATATCCCACAGGTCGGGGTTCAGCGCCGGCTTTTTGTCGGATTTGACCCAGCCCTTGCGCTTCCAGCCCCAGGCCCAGCCCTTTTCCAACGCGTCGATGACATATTTGGAATCGGAATACAGCTCGACCACGCACGGCTCCCTGAGAGCGAGCAGCGCCTGAATCACCGCCGTCAGCTCCATGCGGTTATTGGTCGTCAGCTCCTCGCCGCCGGAGATCATCTTCTCTTTTCCGCCGTATTCCAGAATCGCCGCCCAGCCGCCGGGGCCCGGGTTTCCCGAGCAGGCTCCGTCGGTATAGATTGTGACTGTTTTCATGGCTTATTCTTCCGCGGGCGCTTCGCCGGACGGCTCGTCCGCCTCAACGGCGTCCTCGCGGTCGACGCGCTCGATGGAAATGACGCGGCTGCCGCCGTCGACGCGCATCAGGATAACGCCCTGCGTGTCGCGCTTGTAGATGTTGATGTCGGAGGCCGCCATGCGGATGAGCACGCCGCCGGACTCGATCAGCATCACGTCGTCGCCGTCGTCGACAATCGCCACACCCGCCACGCGGCCAGTCTTGGACGTCAGATTGTAGTTTTTCAGGCCCTTGCCGCCGCGGCTCTGCGGGCTGCGCCGGCCGTTTTCGCCGAGACGCATGTATTCGATCATTTCCGTGCGCTTGCCGTAGCCCTGCTCGGTGACGGTCAGCAGCTGCTTTCCGTGTCCGGCAATGCCCGCGCCGACCACATAGTCGCCCGCGCCCAGCGCGATGCCGCGCACGCCCGCCGCATCGCGGCCCATGACGCGCACGTCGTTCTCGCTGAAGCAGATGGCCATACCGTCGGCCGTGGCCAGGATGATATCGTTTTCGCCGTTTGTTTTCATTACGGCGATCAGCTCGTCTCCGTCCGCCAGCGTCAGCGCGCGGATGCCCGCCTTTCTGGCCGTATTCAGGCTTTCCAGTGTGATGCGCTTGACGGTGCCCTGTTTTGTGACGAACATCAGATAGTCCTCGTCAAATTCGCGCACGGTGATGCCCGCCGTGACCTTTTCGCCCGCCTCCAGCGGCAGAATATTCACGATATTCGTGCCTCTGGCCGTGCGGCCGGCCTCGGGGATCTGATAGCCCTTGCGGCGATGGACGCGGCCCATGCTGGTGAAGAAGAGAATATAGTCATGCGTCGAGGCGGAGAATACGCTTTCGACGAAGTCCTCCTCCTTGAGCGTCTGGCCCGTCACGCCGCGGCCGCCGCGCTTCTGGCTGCGGTAGGTCGCCGCGGGAACGCGCTTGATATAGCCGGTGTGCGACATGGTAAAGACGCACTGCTCCTCCTCGATCAGGTCCTCGATGTCGATTTCGTCCTCGACGTCCTGAATCTCGGTCAGGCGGTCGTCGCCGAATTTGTCGCGGATGGCCAGCAGCTCATCCTTGAGCACGCCCTTGAGCATCGACTCGTTCGTCAGCAGCTCGCGGTAGTACGCGATGCGCTTTTCCAGCTCGTCATACTCGTTCTGGAGCTTTTCGCGTTCGAGGCCCTGAAGGCGCTTGAGCTGCATGTCCAGAACGACCTGCGCCTGGATTTCGGAGAGATTAAAGCGCTCCATCAGGCGCTCCTTCGCGTCGTCATAGCTCTCGCGGATGGTTTTGATGACCTCGTCGATGTTGTCCTCCGCGATCAGCAGACCCTCGAGGACATGCTGGCGCTCGAGCGCCTTTTTCAGGTCGTACTGCGTCCGGCGGGTGATGATCTGCTCCTGATAGATCAGGTATTCGTCCAGAATGTGGCGCAGGGACAAAATACGCGGCTGTGTCTGGTTGTTGACCAGCGCCAGCATGGTCACGCCGAACGTGGTCTGCATCTGCGTCTGGGCAAACAGCCGGTTGAGCACGACCTGCGCGTTGGCGTCGCGCTTGAGTTCGATGACGATGCGCATGCCGTTGCGGTCGGTCTCGTCGCGGATATCGGCAATGCCGTCCAGACGCTTGTCGCGCACCTGCTCGGCCATGGCCGCGATGAGCATCCGCTTGTTGACCTGATAGGGCAGCTCGGTGACGATGATGCGCTGGCGGTTCTGGCCAAACTCCTCAAGCTCGGTGCGGGCGCGGACGGTCAGCTTGCCGCGGCCGGTGGCATAGGCGGCGCGGATGCCGCTGCGGCCCATGATGATGCCCTTTGTCGGGAAATCCGGACCCTTGATATACTCCATCAGGTCGGCAAGCTCGGCCTCGGGGTTGTCCAGCACGCACACGCACGCGTCGATGACCTCGCGCAGATTGTGCGGGGGAATGTTTGTGGCCATGCCGACGGCAATACCGCTTGAGCCGTTGACCAGCAGGTTTGGAAAGCGGGAGGGGAGTACGCGCGGCTCCTTGCGGGACTCGTCAAAGTTCGGGTCCCAGTCGACGGTGTCCTTGTCGATATCGCGCAGCATCTCGTTGGAGAGCTTTGACATGCGCGCCTCGGTGTAACGGTAGGCCGCAGGGGGATCGCCGTCGACCGAGCCGAAGTTGCCATGGCCGTCGACCAGCGGATAGCGCATGGAAAAGTCCTGCGCCAGACGGACCATCGCGTCATAGACCGACGCGTCGCCGTGCGGATGATACCGGCCCAGCACGTCGCCGA
>CAKUJN010000084.1 GCA_934661735.1 uncultured Oscillospiraceae bacterium | reverse complement strand
GAAAATGCGCGTTGAGCCTGCCGGAAATGACCTCGTCGCACGCCTTTTCAATCGCGGCAAGCTTCTCGCCGGTCATTTTCTCGGGCTTCAGCTCGTGATTCGCCTGCGCGGCGGCCTTTTTCAGCACGCCGAACGCACGCGTAATCTCACGCGGCATGGTCTCAATGCCCACGCCGATGGGGAAATTTTCGTGGCTTCGCTCGGTCTGCGCGGCCCAGTATTTGTCGGCCGGAACCTTCACCTCTCCCATGGAGTCATGCTCGATACGGTATTCCATCTTCTTCCCTCCGTGTCAGATCTCGATCTGACGAATGACCTCCTTCAGCTTTTCGGCGCTGGCGCGCAGCTGGGAGACCTCATGATCCGTCAGGTGGTTGAGAATTTTGCCGCGCACGCCGGTGCGGTCAACCAGCGCCAGCGTCGACAGGCACACGTCCTCAACGCCATATTCGCCGTGCATCATCGTCGAAACGGTCAGCGCCGTGCCCGCGCCGGCGTAGATGCACTTGCAGATGTGGCATACGGACATGGCGACGGCATAGAACGTCGCGCCCTTGGCCTTGATGACCTGACCGCCGGAGGTCTTGACAAATTCCTCGATGGCGGCGTATTCCGACTCGCCGTTCCACTTGATGCGGTCGCAGTCGGGCGAGCTTGCCTTATAGTCGTCGACGTGGTTGTTCGCGATATGCACCAGGCTCCAAGGCACGAACGAGGAATCGCCGTGCTCGCCGTAGACGTGCGCGTGCACGTTCTTCGGGCTGATGCGGAAGCGCTTTGCCAGCGCCGACTGAAGCCGGCTGGTGTCCAGAATCGTGCCGGAGCCGATGATCTGATGCTCAGGCAGGCCGGAGACCTTGTGGAACACATACGTCAGAATGTCGACCGGATTGGAGACAATGACATAGACGGCGTCGGGCGCGTACTTGACGACCTGCGGCGCAATCTGCTTGATGATATTGACGTTGGACTGCGCCAGATCCAGACGGGACTGGCCAGGCTTTCTGGGAAGGCCGGAGGTGATGATAACGATATCCGAGCCCTCCGCGTCCTCATAGTCGCCGGAGCGGACAATGGCCGGAGAGCAGAACGGAGCGCCCTGATAAATATCCAGCGCCTCGCCGAAGGCCTTCTGCTTGTTGATGTCCACCAGAACGATTTCGGTCGCGATGCCCTGAATCATCAGGTCGTTTGCAACGGTGGAGCCGACGCTGCCCGCGCCGATAACAGTGATCTTACTCATAACGATACCTTCCTTTTCCTGGATTTCCCAATATTGATTCGTACACGGCGATGGGCGCCCGAGGCGCCCATCTGTGTCTTTCCGATAAAATTATACCGAAAGGCAGAGGGAAACTGAAATGCTTTTCCCTCTGCCGTTATTACATTTTTGATATGGCCATTTCATTTTTGCATCTGGCTTAACACATACCGGATAAAGCCGGCCTCAATGTCCGTCACCACATACTGCGGATTGTAGACCAGCGCGTCATGGTACGTCACAGGATTGTTTTCGCACGTTTTCTGCACCAGCTTCCACCGCTCCAGACAGCGCTGCGGCTGCTCCTGGCTCCACATGTACGCGCCCCAGATCGTCTCCAGCAGGCTGACCTGCGCCAGCCGGTCGACCGTATGGATTTTCCGGCGCTCCGCCTCCTCCTGCTTTGTCCGGACGCGGAAGTTGTCGCCGTGGACAATCTCGGTGTACCCCTCCAGATCCTCCATGCGGATGGTTTTCTTCTGTGCCAGCGGATGGTCAGCCGGCAGCAGCAGCCGGTACTTATACTTGCTCAGAACCTGAAAGCTCAGCTCTCGCTGGGCCGTTTGCTCTTCAAAATAGTCGCGGTATTCCGAGCGGAAGCGGATGATTCCGATTTCCGCCTCCCCCGCAGAGAGCATTTCCAGCGCCCGCCGCGCGTGGCACTCGCGTACCTGCGCGTCCAGTCCGCCGCGCGCATCCAGTCCGGCGATATACGCCGCCGTCAGCGCCAGCATCTTTGCCGAGCGCGGGATGCACACCCGCAGGCGGTTCGGCACGGCGTGCCGCGGCCCCAGCGCGTCGATATACTCCATCTCCCGCAGAACATTGCGCGCATGCTGCAAAAACTGTGCGCCGCGCTCGGTCGGACGGACGCCGCGGCTGGTGCGCTCAAAAATCCGGAAGCCCAGCGTATCCTCAAGATCGTGCAGAATGCGGCTCAGATTCGGCTGCCCCAGAAACAGATTTTCCGCCGCCTGCGAAATTGAGCGCGTGCGTTCGATCTCAATAATGTACTGCAAATGCTGTGTGTTCATTCTTTTCACCCCGTGGACTCATATCATGAGTAGTATAGCACAACATTTTTGATATCTCTACAATAAAAACAGAAATCCGCAAAAACATTTTTCTCCCGCGCGCGTTCTTGCAATTGTGTCAGGATTCGATATAATAATTGACAAATGCCGTCCCGCCGCGCGGGACGTCGATTCTGAGGGAGACTGCATCATGACCCGTACAAAAAAATGGATTTTCATCGTCCTCGCCGTCCTGATCGCCGCCGGTGCAGGCGCGGCGCTGCTGCTCGGCCGCTCGGCAAAGCAGACGCAGCAGGCGCAGGCGCAGCATCAGAGTGTATTTGACCTCTACCGCCATATGATGAACGCCGCCGCACAGGCGGAGCTGGAAATCACCGAGGCCGACCGCGATACCGTCTCCCTCTCTCTGGACGCGCTGGGCCTGCTTGCCGGTGCGCAGGCGCAGATTGCCGCGCAGTTTACACCGGACGATCTGCTCGACCCCGACGCGTTCGCGGCGCTCCCAGCCGAACGCCAGCTGGCATGGGCGGCGCAGCCGCAGCCCGCGCAGCGCAGTGCCGCGCTGGACCTGAGCGCGCCGGACATGGACGCGGTCTGCCGCGCGCTGGACACGGACGGGCGCACCGCGCCGCAGGATGCACAGCTTTTCTATCAGGACGGCCGCTTTGTGCTGGAGCCGGAGCAGAGCGGCGACGCGCTGGACGTTGACGCCGTCCGCGCGCGCGTAGCAGACGCGCTGTCCAGCGCGGTCATAACCGAAAGCGGGCTTTCGCTTCCCACCGTTATGCTGGACGCGGACTGCTATCTGCGCCCGTCCGTCACACTGGATACGCTGAACGTCAGCTTTCCCGATGAGCTGACGGCCCGCGCCGAGAATCTCAGCCTCCGCGTCGCGCTGCGCGACAGCACCACCGAGCTTTCGCAGTCCACCATCCTCTCGCTTCTGTCCGTCGATGACGAGGGCGTCGTCTCGGTCGACCGCGCAAAGCTCGAGGCGCTTGCCGCCGCCTGGGGTGAGCAGTACAATACCTATAACACCGATTTCATTCTCGATTCTTATGTGGACGGCCCGATTCCGATCTCCCTGCTTCAGTGCGACTATATTCTTGATGAGGCGGCGCTGTGCGACCGGATGGAAGCGCTTCTTCTGTCGCTGGAAAGCGGCGAGGCCGCCGCGGAATTCCGCTGCATGGACCCGAACGGCGGGCCGTTCGTCATTCAGGACACCTACATCGAGGTCGATCTGACCAATCAGGTCATGACCTTTATCAAGGACAGCGAGCTGATCGTCTCAACCGACATTGTCTCCGGCTGCAACGCCGTCAGCGCTACGCCGCGCGGCCTGTATTTCACCAGCCAGAAGCTGCGCAATACCACGCTCATCGGCCCGACATGGGCGGATTTCGTGGAATACTGGATCTCCATCACACCCAGCAACACGCTCGGCCTGCACGACGCGTCGTGGCGCGATGAATTCGGCGGCGACATCTATCTGGAAAACGGCTCGCACGGCTGCATCAACACGCCGCTGGACGCAATCCGGACGATCTATGAAACCGTGGAGGACGATACGCCCGTTCTGGTCTATCACCATGCCCGCCCCGGCAGCAATGAGCCGTCGCTGTAAGCCCGCTCACGCCGTTTTTTGCAAAATTTTCCGCCGCTTCATCGCAATGCGGCGGAAAAACAGCGTAAAAAGCGCCGTTTTATGAGAAAATTTCTCATAAAGCGGCGTATTTTTTCAAAAAACCAAGAAAATTCGCTCATTTTTTAAGCTTTCAGCAGTAAAAATCCTTGATTTTTTTCGCTCTGGACGGATGACGCAGCTTGCGGATGGCCTTGTTTTCAATCTGGCGGATGCGCTCACGCGTGACGCCAAAGATCTGTCCAACCTCCTCAAGCGTATGCGTCCGGCCGTCGTACATGCCGAAGCGCATCCGCAGCACGTCCGCCTCCCGCTCGGTCAGCGTGCCGAGAATCTCGGTCAGCGCCTCGGCCAGCAGCGTATTGGACGTGGCGTCGGCGGGTGACGGCGTGTTGTCGTCCTCGACAAACGAGCCGATGGTCGTATCCTCCTCGTCGCCGACCGGCATGTCCAGCGACAGCGTGTCGGCCGCCGTGCGGTTTGCCTCGATGATCTTTTCAATCGGCAGATTCAACTCCGCCGCAATCTCCTCAAGCGTCGGCTCACGGCCCAGCTCCTGCACCAGCTTACGGTTGCAGCGGGTCGCCTTGTTGATGACCTCCACCATATGCACCGGCACGCGGATGGTCCGCGCCTGATCGGCAATGGCGCGCGTAATCGCCTGGCGAATCCACCAAGTCGCATATGTAGAGAATTTGTTTCCCTTTGTATAGTCAAACTTGTCCACCGCGCGGATCAGGCCGGTGTTGCCCTCCTGAATCAGATCCAGAATGTGCAGCCCGCGGCCGGAATATTTCTTTGCGATCGACACAACCAGACGGAGATTCGCCTCGGTCAGCTTGTCCTTGGCGGCCTTGTCGCCCTCGCTGACCTTTTTGGCGAGTTCGATTTCTTCCTCGGCGGAAAGCAGGCGCACCTGACCGATTTCCTTCAGATACATCCGGACGGGGTCGTCCAGATTGTATTCCGCCGCCAGCTCCAGCGGATCGACCAGTTCTTCCTCCTCGCCGTCCATGCCGCGCAGATCGTCCGCGTCCATACCCAGACCGTCGTCCACGACGTCCATGTCCAGATCCAGCTCGGCGCCGATCACCTGAATGCCCAGCGCATCGAACGTATCATAAATCTGCTCGATCTTCTCTACCGGCAGGTCCAGCTTTTCCAGCTCCGCTGTCAATTCGGAGGCCAGAATCGTCCCGTCTTTTTTTGCTCTGGCAATCAGCGCGCTGACCTTGGCCATTGCGTCCTCTGCCGGCACCTTTGTTGTATTTTTCGCATTTGACATCTACGCTCATCCTCATTTGTGCGTTGTCCGCGCGGATACTTTTCTACACCGCGCAACTAAATCATTATATAACCAAATCCCACGCTTTGGCAATAGGTTTTCTGTATTTCTTTTCTTTTTTCTGCCGGAAATGCGCGATTTTGCGCGCTGCTGCTATCGTTCCACAAACCGCGGCGCAATATGCACGCACGTTCCGCTCAGATTTCCATGATGACCGGAAGAATCATCGGGTTGCGCTTGGTCGTCTTGAACAGATAGCCGGACAGATCGCTCTTGATGTTGGCCTTCAGAACGCTCCAGTCGCGCGTACCGTTGGCCGCGCAGCGGTCGATGGCGTGCGCCGCGACGACGCGCATCTCCTCGATCAGGTTTTCCGACTCCTTGACATAGACAAAGCCGCGCGTGATGATATCCGGACCGGAGATCACGCTGCCGTCCTCGGAGGAGATGTTGACCACGACGACCAGCATGCCGTCCTGCGCCAGATGCTTGCGGTCGCGCAGAACGACGCTTCCCACGTCGCCGACGCTGGTGCCGTCTACCAGAATCCGTCCGGCGGGAACGGTCCCGCCCCACTTGCAGCTGCCCTTTGTCAGCTCAAGCACCTTGCCGATGTCGCTGATAAAGATATTCTTCGGATCCATGCCCATCGACTGCGCCAGACGCGCGTGCGTCTGCAAATGGCGCTGCTCGCCGTGGACAGGGATGAAGAAGCGCGGCTTGAGCAGCGCGTGAATCAGCTTCAGCTCCTCCTGACAGGCGTGTCCGGAGACGTGCAGGTCTGCCAGCTTGTCATAAACCACGTCCGCGCCCTTGCGGTACAGCTCGTTGATGATGCGGCCGATGGCCTTTTCGTTGCCCGGAATGGCCGAGGCGGAGATGATCACGCGGTCGCCCGCCTGAATTTCCACCTGCCGGTGGCCGGAGAACGCCATGCGGTACAGCGCCGACATGTTTTCGCCCTGCGAGCCGGTGGAGACAATGACAATTTTATTCTTCGGCAGCGATTTGATGGCGTTGATATCCACCAGCGTGCCGCTTGGAATTTTCAGATAGCCAAGCTCGGTTGAGACCTTCAGCACGTTTTCCATGCTCCGGCCTGTCACGGCCACCTTGCGTCCGTATTTGTGCGCCGCCGTGATGATGCTTTGCAGGCGGAACGCGTTGGAGGCGAACGTTGTGACGATAATGCGCTGGTTGCAGCCGGCAAACTGCTTGTCAAAGCTTCCGGCGACGACGCGCTCGGACGGGGTATAGCCCTGCCGCTCGACATTTGTCGAGTCGCACAGCAGCGCCAGCACACCCTCACGGCCCAGCTCACCGAAGCGCGTCAGGTCGATCATGCCGTCCTCGGCCGTGGGGTCGATCTTGAAGTCGCCCGTCATCACGACCGTACCGACCGGCGTTCTGATGCCGAACGCCACGGCGTCGGCGATGGAATGGTTGACGTGGATGAATTCCACGCTGAAGCAGCCGGCCCTGACCGTCTCGCCGGCCTCGTGGGTAAACAGCTGCACCGTATTTTCCAGCTTGTGCTCCTCCAGCTTCAGTCGGACAATGCCCGCCGTCAGGCGCGTGGCATGGATGGGACAGCTGAATTTCTGCATGGCATAGGGAATGCCGCCGATATGGTCCTCATGCCCGTGCGTCAGGAACATGCCGCGGATCTTCTGGCGGTTCTTTTCCAGATAGGTAAAGTCCGCGATGACCAGATCGACGCCGTACATGTCGTCGTCCGGAAAGCCAAGACCGCAGTCCACAATGATGATATCTTTTCCGTACTCAAGCACGGTCATATTCTTGCCGATCTCATTCAGACCGCCAAGCGCGATGATTTTCAGTTTTTCTGCCAAATAAAATCACTCTTTTCTAAACAAAATACTTTCTGGCGGAGTCTGCTTTTGGCAATTACAGTCCGCGAAATGGTTAAAGGAAGCCGGAACACAGGCCGTCAGGCGCACGCAAAGCCGCACACGCCGCACGGCGGCGCAGACCCCGATCCGTCCTTGCCGCACGCGCTGCCGCGCATGTCCGCCCGTATTCCGCTGCGGCGCGGTCAAAGCCCGCGCCGTTCTTTATCTCTTTGTGCCGACGGCACATAAGCCCAAAGAAACTGCCGTTCGTCCTCTTTAACGGCATACCGTAGGAATTATAACACGTTTTCTTTTTTATGTATACTATTTTTTTGCGCGGTACGCAGAAAAAATTCCGTTCCGCGTTTGATTCCCCGATTTTTCTCCGTTTCCGCGCGGATTTCTTTGTATTTTTTCTCTTTTCCGCCCGATAATCCGCAAGCGCTTCTTGAGTTTCCGTCCAAAATTTGATATGATACGGATGATTATCAAAACGCCCCGCCGTCAGGAGGTGTCCGCATATGAAAAAGAATGTTTCCCGCCTGTTACAGCCGAACCTGATCTGGTATTATATTCTGATGCTTCTGTTCTCCGCCGCCACGGCGGCAGTCGGCTATATCTATCTGCGGCTGAACGAGCCGCTGATTGCCATTCTGGCCGGCGCCGAGCTTCTGATCACCATTCTGGTTTTTATCATCAGCCGCGCGCGCTTTTCGCGCAGGAAGCTCGCTCTCATGCAGTATGTACAGAGCGCAACCGACGCCGTGGGCATTTCCGTCCACGCCGGCTCGCCGTTTCCGATGGCGGTGCTGCATCTGCCGGAAAGCGAGATCATCTGGGGCAATCCGTCGTTCTACGCCGTCACCGGCCTTGCCGACTCCACGCGCTATCAGACGATGGAGGCGGTTGTACCCGGCTTTACCACCGACTGGCTGCGCGAGGGCCGCACGGAATTCCCCGGCGATCAGCTGATCAACGGCCGCCGCTACCGCATCTACGGCAACTATGTGCGCTCGGACGACGACCAGACGACGGTCATGCTGGCCACGGTCTACTTCGCCGACATGACGGAAATGTTCAACATCCGCGACGAATACCTCCGCACGCGCCCGATTGTCAGCGTCATACTGATCGACAACTACGACGAGATGACGAACAATCTCTCCGACAGCGCCATCTCCAATCTGGACGCGCAGATCAACGAGACCGTCACGCACTGGCTCGAGGGCTGCCACGGCATCTGCCGCAAGCT
>CAKUJN010000083.1 GCA_934661735.1 uncultured Oscillospiraceae bacterium | reverse complement strand
CAAACTCCACATCCCTCGCCCCGCCGCAAGCGGCAGGTCTCGTCCGTTCCGTTGCTCGTCCTCTCCAAATTGCAAACGCTTCGCTGGTTTGCAATTTGGTTCCGCCTGCCTTGCCAGAAAAAGTGGGCAAAAAGAGGCGCTGGAAACGAATCGGATTGTACCGCAAGCCACAGAATAAGCCCGTAGAAAAACATTGCAGCCAACACACGATAAACTCTCTGCAAATCTAAGCTACAGCGCCGCCTGCGTGGAGACAACGCTCCCATCGGAAACAGTTTCCACGCAGGGAGATTGCAAAACACGCTGCTGTGGTGATAACAACACATCTACGGATTCGCCGATGGTGCGAATTTTTAATGGAACGGGCGGACAGAGTCGTCCGCCCAAACATGATTTCGGATACGTCTGTAGGGGCCGATGCCCACATCGGCCCCTACAACATGCTGTGCAGAATCATAACAAGCCGAGTATTCCGGAAATGAGCGGAAGCGAAATTGATGCAGTCTGCCCGCAAATGTGTGTAGTACATTCGTCGGAACCGAAAGCTATCGGTATGGTTGCAATTTTGCGCCCGAAGAGGGCGTTCAGGCCGCGGAGCGGCCAAAAAATCGCGCGCGGCAGCGCGCAATATGACGCGTCTCCAAGCGCCTCTTTTTGCCTACTTTTTCTGGCAAGACAGAAAAAGTGGGTCTGCGAAGCAACGGTTGCAGTGTCACTGCAAAAGAGGCAGTCCGGTGAAAGCGAAAAAAGGGACGGACAGATGTCCGTCCCTTTGGGGTATGTGCCGGTGGTCAGGCGGGCGGCAGGGAGGTGACGACGGGGCGGCCGTCGCGGTCAAGCAGCGGGGTCAGGCCGCCGCCGTAGCCGCAGGAGACCCAGAGGTAATTGACGCCGGTCTGCCGGTCAATCCAGATTTCACGCACGGTGTTCCACGCGGAGCCCTCCCTGTGCACCTTTATAAAGCGGTCGTTCTGATTTGCCACGTTAGTTCGTCTCCTTTACGCTTTCCACGACGCCGGCGGCGAGGCCGGCGAGGCCCTGAAGCTCGGAGGGAATGATGATCTTGGTGGCACGGCCGTCGGCGATCTTCTGCATCGCCTCGAGTGCCTTGAGCTTGATGACCTGATCGTTGGGGGCCTGCTCGTTCAGCAGCGCCAGCGAGTCGGCCATGGCCTTCTGCACGGCAAGAATGGCCTGCGCCTCGCCGTCGGCCTTGAGAATGGCGGCCTGCTTTTCCGCGTCGGCTTTCAAAATGGCGGCTTCCTTTTCGCCCTCGGCGACAAGAATCTGGCTGTGCTTTGCGCCTTCGGCCTGAAGAATTGCCTGACGGCGGTCGCGCTCGGCCTTCATCTGCTTTTCCATGGAGTTCTGGATATCCTGCGGCGGGAGAATGTTCTTCAGCTCGACGCGGTTGACCTTGATGCCCCACGGGTCGGTGGCCTCGTCCAGAATGGCGCGCATACGGGTGTTGATGACGTCGCGGGAGGTGAGCGTCTGGTCCAGCTCAAGGTCGCCGATGATGTTGCGGAGCGTGGTGGCCGTCAGGGTTTCCATGGCCATCATCGGATGCTCGACACCGTAGGCATAGAGCTTGGGGTCGGTGATCTGGAAGTAGACGACGGTATCGATTTGCATGGTGACGTTATCCTTGGTGATTACGGGCTGGGGCGGATAGTCGAGCACCTGCTCCTTGAGGCTGACCTTCTTGGCGACGCGCTCGATGAACGGCACCTTGAAGTGAATGCCGACCTGCCAGACCTTGCTGAACGCGCCGAGACGCTCGATGACATACGCGCGGGACTGCTGGACGACATGAATGTTGCGGATGATGATGAGCAGTACCAGTACGACCAGTACCAGAACGGGAATCCATTCCATAATTAATCCTCCTTGTCGGTGTTACGGTTGATTTCTTTTCCCTTTCGTGTGGCTTCTGCTATTTGGAGGCGGCTGTGACGGCTGCCGGTTCCACGTAGACCTTTGCGCCCTCGATGCGCAGGATGCGGACGAGCGTATCGGCGGGAATCGGTTCGCCGGATTCGCTTTTCGCCGTCCAGATGACGCCGTTGATGCGGATTGCGCCGGTTTCGGCAAGGTTGTCGACGGCCTCGCAGACCAGAGCCTCCTGTCCGACCAGACGGTCGGCGTTGGTGGCGGTGCGCTTCGGCATGAGACGGTTGCGCAGCAGCGGACGCATCAGCGCCAGCAGCACGGCTGAAACGGCGACGAACAGCGTGAGCTGAAGCAGCGTGGACGCGCCGCACAGCGCGGCGATGAACGCGGCGACGGCGCCGCCGATGAACCAGATGGAGACCAGCGAGACGGTGGCGGCTTCGATCACGGCGAAAAGAACGATTGCCCCGATCCAGAAATATGACGCGATTGGCATGACAGTTTCCTCCTTGTCCAATTTTTTACGGCGGATTGCACTTTCTTTTATTATACACGGATATGCCGCGGCTGTCATCAGCAGAATTCTGTAAAATCCGGCTGTGCGGTTTGTAAAATCTGCGCGTTTTTTATTTGCTATTTGCGGCGGTATCCGGTATAGTATAATAGGATAATGTTGATATACTTAGAACGAATTTTACAAAAGAGATCTGGAGACATGATGGAAAAAATGACATTCTGCGTCCCGAGCCTGTTCGGGCTGGAGGGACTGGTTGGCGACGAGCTGCGCCGGATGGGGCTTGAAAATGTGCGGGTCGAGGACCGGCGCGTTTTCTTTGACGGTGATTTTGCCGCAATGGCAAAGGCAAATCTCTGCTGCCGGATGGGCGAGCGCGTGATGATCCTGCTGGCGCGGTTTGAGGTGCACAGCTTTGAGGATCTGTTTCAGGGCGTGAAGCGCATCGCGCTGGAGGATTACATCGAAAAGGACGGCGCGTTTCCCGTCAAGGGCTACAGTCTGGACAGCCAGCTGCATTCGGTGCCGGACTGTCAGGCAATTGTCAAAAAGGCGGCGGTGGACCGGCTGGGCGCGCATTACGGGCTGAGCTGGATGCCGGAGACGGGCGCGGTGCATCAGATCCGCTTTTCCATCATGAAGGATATCTGCGAGATTTTTCTGGACACCTCCGGCGTCAGCCTGCACAAGCGCGGATACCGGCAGATCGCGAATCTTGCGCCGCTGCATGAGACGATGGCCGCGGCAATGGTGAATCTGGCGCGCTATCGCGGACGGGACTTCTTCTGGGACCCGTTCTGCGGATCGGGCACGATCTGCATCGAGGCGGCGCTGACGGCGCTGAACCGTGCGCCGGGGCTTTCGCGGAGCTTTGCCGCCGAAAAATGGGCGTGTGTGCCGAAAACGGTCTGGCAGGAGGCCAGAACAGAGGCGATGGACCATGAATTCCGCGGAGAATACCGGATTCTCGGGACCGACATTGACCCCGCGTCGCTGGAAATCGCGAGAGAGAACGCGCGAAAGGCGGGCGTGGCGAAGTGGATTGAATTCCGCGAGGCCGACGCGACAAAGGAAAGCCTGCCGTGCGACAGGGGCGTGATCGTCTGCAATCCGCCGTATGGCGAGCGGATGCTGGAGCAGCGCAGCGCGCAGCGGCTTTACGGCGCGCTGGGACGGCATCTGAAATACGCGGACGGCTGGAAGAAATATATCATTTCCTCGGAGCCGGAGTTTGAGCATTATTACGGCAGACCGGCCACAAAGAAGCGGAAGCTGTATAACGGCAGATTGCAGTGCAACGTTTATATGTATTTCTGATCAGGCGTGCTCCGCTCCGCCGCGTGCGCGGAGGAAGGAGCGCCCGCCCGCGCGGCGGGGAGTTTGCAGACGGTTTGTCTGTATGCTGGTTTAGACGAAAACACAGAGAGAAGGTTCCATGATATGAAGCACCTTTTTATCATCAATCCCGCGGCAGGCAAGCGCGACCGCTCGGAGGAGTATTCCGAGCAGATCCGGCGCGTCTGCACGGAAAGAGGACTGGATTTTGAAATTGCCTGCTCGCAGAAGCAGGGCGACTGCCGCGAGATCGCGCGCCGCGCCGCCGAGAGCGGCGGGGAGGTCCGGCTGTATGCCTGCGGCGGCGACGGCACGCTGAACGAGGTCGTCAACGGCGCGGCCGGCTTTGACAATGCGGCGGTGACGCATTTCCCGTGCGGCTCGGGCAACGACATGATCAAGATGTTTGACCAGACGGAGCCGTTTTTCCATCTGGAGCGGCTGCTGGACTGCGACGAGGCATATTTTGATCTGATCCGCTGCAACGGCGTGTACGCCATCAACATTCTGTCGATGGGTCTGGATGCGCGCGTCGGCACCGAAATCGCGAAATACAAGCGCCTGCCGCTGGTCACGGGCTCGGGCGCGTATGTGATTTCGCTGGTTGTGAACCTGCTGAAGGGACTGAGTCAGCGGTTCGTCATTCACATGGACGGCAGGCCGCTGGCCGACGGCAGGCACACGCTGGTGTGCGTGTGCAACGGCCGGTGGTACGGCGGCGGCTATAATCCGGTGCCCGAGGCCGAGCCGGACGACGGGCTTCTGGACGTGCTGGTGGTCAAAAAGGTGGGGCTGCTGAAGGCCTCGTCCCTGCTGGGGCGGTATCAGGTGGGACGCTATGCGGAGCTGCCGGACGATATCACGCACTATCAGTGCCGGAGTCTGACCATCGGCTGCGACCGGCGGTCGGTTGTGAACATCGACGGCGAGGCGATTTTTACCACGCAGGCGGAAATTGAGATTGTTCCGCACGCAATCCGCTTCTTCTATCCGAAGGGACTGCATTATGAAAGCGGGAAAACGGAAAATTAACATTTCCGACATATTTATATGCAAAAAACCTCTTGACATTTAGGCGGAATCGGCTATTATATATCGTGTTAGCACTCAGGTGCTTTGAGTGCTAAAATGTGTAGAACCGCGGCGCAGCCGCTCCGTATAATCCAAGGAGGTAATTGATTTATGAAACTCACTCCGCTGGCAGACAATGTCCTGCTGAAAAGCTTTGAGGCAGAGGAGAAAACCGCTTCCGGCATCATCCTTTCCACCGCGACCAAGGAAAAATCCGTGGTCTCCGAGGTTGTGGCAGTCGGTCCGGGCACCAAGGACGACCCCATGACGGTCAAGGTCGGCGACAAGGTCGTCACCGGCAAGTTCGCAGGTCAGGAACTGAAGCTGGACGGCAAGGACTACGTCATCTGCAAGGTATCCGACATTCTGGCCGTCGTCGACTGAGCGGCCGGACGCACAGGAAAGGAGTTAATGAATTATGGCAAAGCAGATTCTTTATGGCGAGGACGCGCGCAAGGCGCTTCAGGCAGGCATTGACCAGCTCGCCAATACCGTTAAGGTTACGCTCGGCCCGAAGGGCCGCAATGTTGTGCTGGGCAAGAAGTTCGGCGCTCCGCTGATCACGAACGACGGCGTCACGATTGCAAAGGACGTGGAGCTGGAGGACGCGTTTGAGAACATGGGCGCACAGCTGGTGCGCGAGGTCGCAACCAAGACGAACGACGTCGCGGGCGACGGCACCACCACCGCTACGCTGCTGGCACAGGCCATGATCCACGAGGGCCTGAAGAACGTCTCCGCGGGCGCGAACCCCATGGTCATGCGCAAGGGCATGGAAAAGGCCGTCAAGACCGCGGTTGAGGCGATCAAGGCCAATTCCGAGACGGTCAAGGGCAGCGACGACATCGCAAGAGTCGGCGCGGTTTCCAGCGGCGACGAGGCCGTCGGCAAACTGATTGCCGAGGCGATGGAGAAGGTCACATCCTCTGGCGTAATCACCATCGAGGAGTCCAAGACCGCCGAGACCGGTCTGGAGGTTGTCGAGGGCATGCAGTTTGACCGCGGCTATATCTCCCCCTACATGGTTACCGATACCGAGAAGATGGAGGCGGTCGTTGACGATCCCTACATCCTGATTACCGATAAGAAGATTTCCTCGATTCAGGAGATCCTGCCCCTGCTGGAGCAGATTGTCAAGGGCGGCCAGAAGCTGTTCATCATCGCAGAGGATGTTGAGGGCGACGCGCTGAGCACGCTGCTGGTCAACCGTCTGCGCGGCAGCTTCAACTGCGTCTGCGTCAAGGCGCCCGGCTTTGGCGACCGCCGCAAGGAAATGCTGAAGGATATCGCCGTTCTGACCGGCGGCACCTATGTGTCGAGCGAGCTGAACATGGCGCTGACCGACGTGCAGGTCTCCGATCTCGGCCGCGCGCGTCAGATCAAGGTGTCCAAGGACAACACCGTTATCGTCGACGGCATGGGCGATGCGGGCGAGATCAAGGCGCGTGTCGCGGAGATCCGGAACACGCTGGCCGTCACCACGTCCGACTATGACAAGGAAAAGCTTCAGGAGCGTCTGGCAAAGCTGTCCGGCGGCGTGGCCGTCATCAAGGTCGGCGCACAGACCGAGGTTGCAATGAAGGAGCAGAAGCTCCGCGTTGAGGACGCGCTGAACGCGACCCGCGCTGCGGTTGAGGAAGGCATTGTCGCCGGCGGCGGCACGGCCTATGTCAACGCGATTCCGGCGGTTGAAAAGCTGATTGCGAAGCTGTCCGGCGACGAAAAGACCGGCGCACAGATCATTGCCAAGGCGCTTCAGGCGCCGATCCGCCAGATCGCCGAGAACGCGGGCGTGGACGGCTCGATCGTCTACGACAAGATCCACTCGAGCCGCAAGGTCGGCTATGGCTACAACGCCTACACCGAGACCTACTGCGACATGATTCCCGCGGGCATCGTCGACCCGACCAAGGTCACGCGTACCGCGCTGGAGAACGCTGCGTCCATTACGGCGTGCGTCCTGACGACCGAGTCCGTGGTTGTTGACAAGCCCGATCCGCAGGCCGACGCAGCCATGGCTGCCGCGGCACAGGGCGGCGGCATGGGCGGCATGTACTAAGAGACGCCGCAAAGCCTTGAAACTGCTTGATTTTTTGGACGCGCAAAAGCGGATTTACGCCAGACTTACGCCGCTGACCCCAAAAATTCAAGCAAATGATAGGGTAACAGAAATCGGCACCTGCTTTTAAGGCAGGTGCCGATTTTTATGTTATCCGGCAGCATGGTGATTGCCCAAAGTATGATCGAGCAAGACGAAAATCATTCAAAAAACATTTGAAATCTCCATCCGAATCAGTTATAATAAGCGTACAACGTGTGGCGTTTTTGCGTAAACCCGGTTGCAGAAACGCCGCACGTCTTTTTGCGGGATGGGTAGAAGTTCATAAGCAAATCGTGTAGCAGAAATGCGTAAGTCCAGGTTTGGCGGACTTGCGCATTTCTTATTTTTTGAAAGAAAGGTGATTATTTTGGAAACCGAAAATCAGTTTTTGGGGACAGAGCGCATCGGAAGGCTCATGCGGCAGTACGCCATCCCCTGTATTATCTCGCTGCTGGTAGGTGCGCTCTATAACATCGTTGACCAGATTTTTATTGCCAACGTCAGCTACCTGGGCTCTTACGGCAACGCGGCCAACACCGTTGTTTTCCCGCTGACTGTCGTCGCGCTGGCCATCGCCGTTATGGTAGGCGACGGCTGCTGTGCCTTTGTCAGTATGGCGCTGGGCAGAAATGAGATGGAGAAAGCAAAGCGCAGCGTTGGCAACGCTGTTGTGTTATCGGTTGCCGGCAGTCTTGTTTTAACGGCAGTCTATCTCATGTTTGCGGATAGCATCATCGCCATGTTCGGCGGCACGGTGAATGAGGAGACCTTCCACCACTCGCAGGAGTATTTCTTCTATATCACGCTGGGCATCCCGTTCTATATGTTCGGTCAGGCGATGAACCCGATCATTCGTGCGGACGGAAATCCCAAGTTTGCCATGATCTCCACGCTGGCGGGTGCTGTGATCAACATTATTCTTGACCCCATCTTCATCTTTGTCTTCAAATGGGGCATGATGGGCGCAGCCGTTGCAACGGTCATCGGTCAGGTGGCAACAGCGTTCCTTGCTGTGTGGTATCTGCTGAACATGAAAATCATTAAGCCTGCTTCCGGCGATTACGCCCTGCGGGGAACTGTCTGCGGGCGGATGCTGACGCTGGGTATCACCAGCTTTCTTTCGCAGATCAGCTTGGTGGCGGCCATGGCGGCCATCAACAATATGCTCCGGAAATATGGAGCGATGGACGCTGTGTTTGGACAGGAGCAATACGCGCAGATCCCGATGGCCGTGGTCGGCATTGTGATGAAGTTCTTCCAGATCGTCATTTCCATCGTGGTCGGCATGGCGGCAGGCTGCATTCCCATTGTGGGCTATAACATGGGTGCGGAGAAGAAGCTGCGTGTCCGGGAGTTGTTCACCAAACTGCTGATTGCCGAAGCACTGGTGGGCGCGGCGGCGCTGGTGCTGGCAGAGGGCTTCCCCCGGCAGCTCATCGCCATTTTCGGCGCGGCCAACG
>CAKUJN010000082.1 GCA_934661735.1 uncultured Oscillospiraceae bacterium | reverse complement strand
GGAGGCCCTCAGCGACTGCCGGCGTCTGTTCTACGAACAGCTGAAGGACCGGATCGATGGGCTCTCTGCATACGACGCGGCGCTTGCCGTGAACGAATGGTGCGCGGAGCAGGTCTGCTACCGCTCGACCGACGAACGCACAGCCTCGGCGCTGGACACATGGCGTTCTGGCTTCGGCCGCTGCGGCGAGGAATCCACCTTTGCAGTCAACGCGCTGCGCGCGGCCGGAATTCCCGCGCGGCAGGTCTATACCCCGCGCTGGGCGCACTGTGACGACAACCATGCCTGGGTCGAGGTTTTCTGCGGCGGCGCATGGCATTTTCTCGGTGCATGCGAGCCGGAGCAGACGCTGGACCGCGGGTGGTTCACCGGCGCGGCCAGCCGCGCGGTGCTGGTGCACAGCCGCTGCTTCGGCACGCCCGAAACGGGCGATGACGTCATCTGCGTCGACGGCGCGGTGACGTTTTTGAACCAGACGGCGCGCTATGCGCGCGTGCGGACGCTGTGCGTACAGGTTCTTGCGCCGGACGGCACGCCCGCCGAGGGCGCCGAGGTGACGTTCGGCATTCTCAACGAGTCGCAGATTTTCCCCGCCGCCGTGCTGCGCACCGGACATGACGGGACGGCGCGTCTGCGCTGCGGCTATGGCGATCTGATCGTACAGGCGCGGCGGGACGGGCTGTTCTGTGCGCGCCTCTGCCCTGCCGCACAGACGGAGCCGCTCACGCTGACGCTGGCCGCGGCAAAAACGCCGTCAGCACAGTGGACGGACTTTACCATTCACGCGCCGCGGGAGGATTCTCCGGCGCAGCCTGCGCCCGCACGGCAGGCGTTTGCCGCAGAGAAGACGCGCGCGGCAGACGCGGCGCGCCGCCTCCGGATAGAAGCAGCGTTCGATCCGGTTCGCGCGGCGGCGCTCTGCGCGCAGTACAGCGCAGAGGCGGAGCCGCTTCTGCGCGCGGCCTGCGGCAATTTTGACACGCTGGCTGAGTTTCTGGAGCATCCGGCGTTTTCGCCGGAGCGGAAGCTGGCGCTGCTTAAAACGCTTTCCGAAAAAGATCTGCGCGACATCCGCGCCGATGTGCTGTATGAGGCGCTGACGCTTGCGCCGGACCTCTCCCCGTCCGACACATTCGCAATGCGGTACATACTCTGTCCGCGCGTCGGGCTGGAGCCGCTGGCCCCATGCCGCGCGGCGCTTCTGAACAGCTTTTCCGATGCCGAGAAGCAGCGCTTCCGTACATCGCCCGAAGCCCTCTGGGCCTGGATTCAGGAGAAATTTCTCCCCGCGCCCGAGGTCGAATACCGCCAGCTTCTGACGCGCCCCGCCGGAGCGATGCGTCTGCACCGCGCGGACGCGCGGTCAAAGCGCCTGCTGTTCGTTTCAATCTGCCGCGCGCTGGCCATCCCCGCGCGGCTCAATCCTGCCGTCGGCGCGGCGGAGTATGCTTCCGAGGGCCGCTTCCGCTCGCCGGAGGCAGGACTGACGCCCGACGCGGCGCTCTGTCTGGAAAAGCCGTGCGGCGAAGCGTGGCAGTCCGGCTCGGGTTTCGGGCTGTCCGTTCTGGAATCCGGCGCATGGCGGCCGCTGGCGCTGTGTGATTCTGAATGGGACTGCGATCTTCTGACTGTTCCGCTTCCCGCCGGCATTTATCGAATTCTGACCAGCAACCGCCTCCCAAACGGCGATCTGCGCGCGTCGCGGCTGGAATTCCCCCTGCGCGCCGGAGAGACGAAGCATGTGCGCCTGCGGAAACAGACGGTTTCGTTTGCCGAGCTGGCCGTCGATTTCACGCTGGCCGGTTTTACCGCGCACTCGCCCGACGGCCGCACGGCGGACGCCGCCGTGCTGACGGCAACGCCGTCGCTTCTGATGTGGCTGGATGCGGGCAGCGAGCCGACTGAACATCTGCTGAACGAGTTGATTGCCCGCCGGACGCGCATCTCCGAGCTTCCGCTGCGGCTGGTTTTCCTCCCGAACGGGCCGCTGGCGCTTCAGAACCGGACGCTTCAGACGGCTGTTGAGGCATTTCCGGACGCGGAGGTCTGGTTTTCGCCGGATGCCGCCGAGCCTGCGGCGCGAAGCGCCTATGTCGATCCCGAGCGGCTGCCGCTGCTTCTGCTGTGCGACGGGCCGTGCCATATTGTGCACGCCTCGGCGGGCTACCGCGTCGGGAGCGTGGACACCGCGCTTGATTTCTGCCGGATTATCGCCGGAAAAGCATAATTACCTGTGCCGACAGGCAAAGCAGGCCGCTGCCCAAAGGGCAGCGGCCTGCTTTCATTTCTTACGGGACATAATACGACGGCGGCTCCTGATGCAGGACCTCATTCCAATAATACTGCCAGTAGGAATATGCGTCTGCATCGTCCCCGTTTTCCGGCAGCGTGGCGCGGAATGCCTCGATTGCCGCGTTTTCCGTCCGGCAGGCTTCCATCTGCACGGCATCATCCGGAAACGCGTTCATAAGGATTTCGTTGTTCATCAGCCGGTAGTCGATCATTTCATTCAGATCATCAAACGTCACGTGTTTCTCATAGTGATAACCCTCCGCCTTTGCGCGCGTGACCATCTCATTTTTGATTGCGGCAATCGCCGCCCACTTTTCCTTTTCGGCCTCCGTGTTGTCCGGCCGGAATCCGTACAGTTCGTCCTGAAGCAGCGCCAGCATATCCATCGACATCTGCGCATAATCCACTCCGCCGCGGATTGTCCGTGTTTCCGGCAAATAGGCCAGCGTCAGGACGCGCCCACCGCGCGACATTGTGACGATCAGCTCCTGTCCGTCCACGGAAAGGTCCTCTGTCCAGACCGCGTCCGCGTCCAGATAATGCAGGTCGGCATTCATGCCGCTGAAATAGCCGGCAAATGCGGAATAATAGCGCGGCCACTGTGAAACATCGCCAGGCAGGTCGCTCATTTTGCTGTCCGCAAGCTGAAACTGCCGGACGGCCTCTTCATATTCCGGCGTCATTTCCCGTGCCCAGTGCGCAAAATCCAGCTTCATGCGGATTCTGGCCCCAATGCTGTCGTTCGGGGGATAATCGTCCTCAACCGGCGCGTGCAGTCCCGCCGCCGACACCTCTGACCACTTTATCTCCGACCCGCCGCCGGAGAATACGACGTCCTGCACTCTGAGCAGTCTGCCGGTAAACACGCGCAGGAACGGTGCGTCCGGCGCGATGGCACCTGTTTCCTCGGTTCCGTCCGCAAACACGGTCGTAATCGTATCAAACTGCGTACCGCCGTCCGTAAAGCCGTAGACGGCGGCAAGCTCGTCCGTCCGCATGGCACATGCCAGAAGCCCGCGCGACGAATCCCACGCCTGCGCCTCGTTCCACGCATAGAGCGAGCAGCCGCCGTCCGTCTTTTCCAGCGCAAATATCTGATAGCCGGTGTAATCGCTCCCGTTCACATCTTTGCTGCCGGTGAGCAGGAGCAGATAGTCCGTGCCGTCAAAGGCGGCAGTCTGACAGTCCAGTACCGTGTACCGTGCGGACAGATACGTGCCAGCCCACGCGGCGGCCTCCGCCGGAAGCGCAATCATGCTGTCCCCGTCCCTGTCATCCGGCAATGGTGCGGACTCCACTGTCCCCGTGCTGTTTGTCGCGCTTTCCGCACCGTCCGGCACAGCCTCCGGATGCGCCGCGGCATCCGGCATTGTGATTTCTCCCGATTTCTGCCGCGTCAGCTCCGCAAACGAACAGCCGGCCGCAGATGCGACGAGCAGCAACGCCAGAATGACGCACAGCGCGCTGGTCCGCTGCTTTTTCGTCAGAAACAGGATGCGTTCCTTCACCGGCGGTCCGGCAAGGCTCAGCGCCGCCGCTCTGCGCGGCGCCTGCGCCAGAATCGCACGGGCGTAGGCAAGGCGCTCCGCGTCTGAAAGACCCGCGGCAACCGCCTCGTCACACGCCAGCTCCGCGTCGCGTGCGGAGCAGATTGCGGCAAGCCAGATGAACGGATTCCACCAGTAAACAATCACCGCCAGCGTGCGGCAGAACGACCACAGGAAATCCAGGTGACGCAGATGCGTCAGCTCATGGCGCAGAATCAATTCCGCTTCATCTGTCTGCAACACGTTCTGCGTCAGATAGACCGCCGGAATCAGTCCGGCAAGGCACGGCGATCTGACCGCATCGGAAACATAGATGCGCGTCCGGCCGCGCCTGCCGAGCAGGCGGCGGTTCCGGCGCAGACGAATCGTAAACACCGTCCACGCACCGGACAGCCATAGTCCAAGCAGCGCGCTGCCGCCAAGCCGGACAACTTGAAACACCTGCGCAGTCGTCAGCGGCTTTTCTGCCGGTTCTCCGCTCTTCTGTACCGGAGAGGCCGGCTGCTGCGCGGGCGGCTGCGGCTGTGCAGCAGTCTGCGCGGGCTGCTGCACAACGGGCGCGGTCTGCACAGGCGCTTCCGCGCGCTGCACCGGCGCGGCCGCTGCCTCCACCGGAAGAAGCGGCAGGCTGAACAGCGTGACGGGCAGGCACAGCTTCAGCAGCACAACCAGCCACAGACAATAAATCATCCGCTTCGGCACGCGGCTTCTGAACATCGCGCGCACTAGCAGCACCGCCAGAATCAGCGCCGAAACCGTCAATGCCTCTTTCAGCATGGCGGCTCCTCCTGCCCCTCTGCCGCGTCCAGAATGGCTTTCAGCTCCTGAATCTCCTGCTCGGACAGCGCGCCGCGCCCGACCAGATTCGATACCATCATTCCGACGCTCCCGCCGTAGACCCTGGACAGAAACGACTCCGTCTCCTCCGGCTCCACGTCGGCATAGGCAATCGACGCGCTGTATTTCTGAAGCTTACCGCTGTCGTCCATCACGACCGCGCCCTTGGCAATCAGGCGCTTGAGCATCATGAAAACCGTCGCCTTGCTCCAGCCGGTTTCCACGTTCAGCGCGCGCACCAGCTCCGCCAGCGTCTGCGGCTGCCGCCGCCAGAGCGCCTTCATCAGCTTCCATTCCCCGTCCGATAACCGCATGTGCTCCATAGCTGTACCTCCATCGCGGGTTGACATCTGTTATACATCTAGCATACCACAGGATATAACACTTGTCAACTGAAATTTTGCGGCACTTTCCGGAGTCTCACGCTGTCTCAATCACAGGAAGCATTCTTCGTTTACAGGTACTTCCCCGCCTCTTTTTCAAGCGCCTTCCACGCCGGATATTCCGCGCCGTTTTCGTCGAAGAACTGCTTCAGATCCCGATTCAGCGCGCCCATTTCGTCAATCGCGTTCATGGCGTGGTCGGAGGCGCAGATTTTTCCAAGGCTCGTCGCGCACATGAGCTTGAAGAAGCGCAGACAGGTTTTGCGATACGCCGCCCCCTCAAAGTCCGCATCATCCTTCGGCAGAATCTGATGTCCGGCGTTTTTTATGGCGCGGTAGCCCTCAATATTGGCGTCGATCATCCGGTTCAGGTATGCCGTGTTGCCCTTGAGCTTTTTCAGATCGCCGTCCGTTTTATAGCAGGCAAAGGCCGCCGGCATCACGAACGCCGCATGGCAGAGAAGATAGTCCTCCATATCCGGCTCATAGACCACCCTGTATTTTGTGCCGCTGAAAATCTGACCGATCAGCTGCTCATTGGAATGTCCGTCCGAAAGCTGGCCGATGGTGATTTTTTTGAGGTCAATGGACGCTACGCGGTCCGCCTCACGATGCCCCGCCGAAAGCGCAAAGGCGAACAGGACATTCTTCTCCGGCAGCGCGGCCGAAATCGCCCTTGCGCGCACGTTGTTGCCCACGAGCACAATGTTCTTTGTCCCGTTTGCCCGCAGCGTATCCAGAATCGAATCCAGCTGCGTATAGCGCATGACGACGAAAATCACATCGTATGTATCCTCCGGCCGCAGCTCGCTCACAACCGGAATCCGGCTGACCGACACACGGGGCGAAAACTTGTCCTTGATCCGCAGGCCGTTCTTCCGAATCTCCTCCGCCCATTTTCCCCGCGCCAGCAGCGTGACGTCCTTTCCCGCGCGGAACAGGTTCTTTGCCAGATTGCAGCCGAGCACACCCGCGCCGAACACCAGAATTTTCATAACAGAATCTCCTCTTTTCGAAAATATAATCCGTTTTTATGATCCCGCCCTATGCCTGCCGCTCCGGCAGGAAACGCCGCCCGATATTGCCGGAATTCCTGTGGAACGATCGCTTTTGTTCCGGTTAGTAGGCTCTAACCGAAGCATAGCAAACACAGCTCCAACAGTCAAGCCGTCAGTTCATCAAAAAGGAGTTCACACCATATGAAGCTGCCGCAGGGATACGACGCCGTCACCGGCGAGGCCCTCCCCTCTCTTTCCGCCACGGGAATGCCGTGGGCTGGAGTTCTAGAAGCCCGTTCTGCCCTACGCGGGAAAGCCGCGCCCGATTTGCAAAAATCCCCGCCGTTTCCATGGAAACGGCGGGGATTGCTGCTCGAGAGGCGTGTGATATTACACGTTCTGTTCCTGTTTTTCAATCTGCTCAAGCAGAATTTCCGCTGCATATCCGCAGGCGCGCGCAACAGAGCCCGCCGCAAAGGGATTGGACAGGTTTGCATAGCCCGCCGAGAAAGACGCGGCCGTTGAGGTTCAACGGGCAGTTGCTGTAATCCCACCAGCGGGCGTGATAGAGTTTTTCGGAGAGCCACGAGCTGGTGTACTCCATCACGCCGCAGCCCAGAACGCTGACGCCGAAGAAGAGAGCCGGACGATTACCGATAAACCTTTTCAGTAGCACCATCATCAGGCAGCCCAGCCCGTAGATCGACACCCACGGCCCGTGCAGCATCCCGCGGTTGACAAACACGCCGTCCTTGACCAGATGCAGCCCGACCTCATAGAGCCACCCAATCAGCGACCCGACCAAGAACAAAAACGCGGCGTCCGTCAGCAGCTTTTTCACATTCATCTTTTCGCACTTCATATCGCATCAGCCTCTCTCGTTGATTTCTGACAAGATCATACCAGTTGACTGTTTGCGGAATGTTGGAGCTGTGTTTCTGAAATATGAAAAAGAAAAACGCCGTGTGCGTTTTGCACACGGCGCTGGAGCGTGTCAAAAAAGTGTTTTTGACACGCTTTCAAACGAAAACCGCTTCGCTGGGTTTCCGTTTGAGAGGGCTTACACCCTGCCGCGCGCATAATTTGTGCGCTACGAGCGCACAAATTCCACACTTGCAGGGCGCAGTATATTTTCTGCGACGTACACGCCGCCGCAGAAAATGATTCGAATCAATTTCGCCGCTGCGGCGGCGAAACTCTGCGAGGCTTTTTCGACAGACTAAAGCGCCGTGTGCTTTTTTGCACACGGCGTTGTATCTTGTTCGGTTATAAAAGCTGCTGCGCCTTTTCGCAGACGGCATAGGCTTCGTCGTATTTGGCGTCAATCAGCGGCGCGACTTTCTCTATCCGGCGGCGCTTGGCCCATTTGTAGCCGAAGTACGCCGCCCCCCAGAGGGCGAAGCCCAGCGCCCCCAGCACGACGGTCATCCAGATGACGGGCAGCTCTGCGGTCACGGCAAAGACGGAGCCCGCTAGCGTCGGATTAAATATGGGGATGTTTTGAACGGCGAAAAAATTTCTGAATTTTTTGAAAACAGGCTGTCAAAACTGCGATTTTTATCCCTACTAGTAATGAGAGGATTTTTGTGACGGACAAATTTATTGAAAAAGTTTGGTACAAAAGCCCTCTGAATACGGATAAAGGGTAGGAGGTGTTTTTTCAGAAAAGACGAAATCAAACGAGAATAGTAACTACAAACAAAGGAGGACAACATGAAAGAATCAATCTACAAGAATTATGACGAACTGCCGCTGTTCCTGAATGCGGCAACAGTGGCAAAGATGCTGGGCATCGCGCCGTCCAGCAGCTATGAGCTGATGCACGAAAAAGATTTCCCTGCGCTGCGGATCGGTAATCGAATCGTCGTGCCAAAAGAGGCGTTCATCCGCTGGGTGGAGCAGCACACAGGAGTGGCAGAGTGAAGCGCAGTCTCTGGCCGACACGCGATCCGGTCAAGGACTACTTCCCACTGCCGAAGGAGATTTTCTCGCTGGGTCTGAGCGCAGCAGAGATCGCGATCTACGCCTACCTGCTGTTCTGCGAGGACAGGCAGACATTCCACATTTGAGCGCTTTTATATTTTAACACCGGAGCGCAAAAACTGCGCCGCAGTAAACAAAGAATAAGGATTTTCGATGTGTGCAGAACCGGATAAAAATATTCCGATCTTCCGAAAAAATCAGTAGACTTTGTGCCGGTTCTGTGGTAGTTGTTTGTGCTACCAAAACGAAGGAGGCACAGACATGGCAAAGAAACGAGCAAATGGGGAAGGGAACATCCGAAAGCGGAAAGACGGACGCTGGGAAGGGCGATACACAGCCGGATATGACGAAAAGACCGGTAAGCGACTGATTAAGAACGTCCTCGGCAAGACGCAGGCAGAAGTGAAAGAGAAGCTGGCAAAGGCGGTTGCGGAAGCGGAAACTGTCGATGTGCGTCGGGCAGACGAGTACACGCTCGGCACATGGCTGCAAACGTGGTATGAGCT
>CAKUJN010000081.1 GCA_934661735.1 uncultured Oscillospiraceae bacterium | reverse complement strand
AGGAGGATATTTTTTCTATGCATAGCTAAAGCTTTTTGGTACCACCGGCTTTGCCGGTGGTTTTCTTTATACAAAAAGAATCCCGTAAGCAAGTGACCAGTTTGCTTACGGGATTCTTTTCTAAAGTTATATGAGGGGAAAATGAAAAAGTGCATATCGCTTCTTGCATCATTATAGTAACAAAGGGTTATTAAATAAATTAGAGGGGAGTTATTAAATATATATTAAATCATGATAAGTTTTTATGTAAATCTCTTTCCGGCTGTTGGGCACGGCGCGGCGCACACAGATTGTTTACAAAAATATCATATTCCGGACACGATTGCCCCTTGACAAAAATCCGGGAGAAGCGTATCATGTGGACAAATCGAGATTAGCACTCTATCATCGAGAGTGCTAAAAGGAGGCATGAAGCATGAATGCTGAGAAGTATACGCAGAAATCGCTTGCTGCGGTCAAGGATGCGCAGGAGCTGACCATAAGAAATCAGAATCAGCAGATCGAGCAGGTGCATCTGCTCTCTGCCCTTTTGCAGCAGGAGGGCGGTCTGGTGCCGCAGCTGCTGAAGAAAATGGGCGTGACGGTGGAAAGCCTGAACGCCGCCGTCAATCAGGAGCTTTCCAAACTGCCGCGCGTGACCGGCTCGGGCCGCGAGGCGGACAAGTTTTATGTTTCGCGCGCGGTGGACACGGCACTGACAAAGGCCGAGGAGATCGCCGCGGGCATGAAGGACGATTTTGTATCGGTCGAGCATCTGCTGCTGGCCCTGATCGAGTGTCCGGACACGGCGCTCAAGGAGCTGTTCCGGACCTATAACATCACAAAAGAGGGCTGCCTGAAAACGCTGCAAAGCATCCGCGGCAGCCAGCGCGTCACGACCGACAGCCCCGAGGATACCTATGAGGCGCTGGAAAAGTACGGCACGGATCTGGTCAAGCGCGCAAGAGAGCAGAAAATGGACCCCGTCATCGGCCGTGACGACGAGATTCGCAACGTCATCCGCATTCTTTCGCGCAAAACGAAGAACAACCCCGTTCTGATCGGCGAACCAGGCGTCGGCAAGACCGCCATCGTCGAGGGCCTTGCACAGCGGATTGTCGCAAACGAGGTGCCGAAGTCGCTGCAGGACAAGACCGTGTTCTCGCTGGACATGGGCGCGCTGATTGCGGGCGCGAAATACCGCGGCGAATTTGAAGAGCGGCTGAAGGCCGTCCTGAACGAGGTCAAAAAGTCCGAGGGACGCATCATTCTGTTCATCGACGAGCTGCATACCATCGTCGGCGCGGGCAAGACCGAGGGCTCGATGGACGCGGGCAATCTGCTCAAGCCGATGCTCGCGCGCGGCGAGCTGCACTGCATCGGCGCGACAACGCTGGACGAATACCGGCAGTATATCGAAAAGGACCCCGCGCTTGAGCGCCGCTTCCAGACCGTTCTGGTGCAGGAGCCGACCGTTGAGGACACCATCGCCATTCTGCGCGGTCTGGAATCGCGGTATGAGGTGTTCCACGGCGTAAAGATCACCGACAACGCGATCATCGCCGCCGCAACGCTTTCCAACCGCTACATCACCGACCGCTTCCTGCCGGACAAGGCCATCGACCTGATCGACGAGGCATGCGCCATGATCCGCACGGAGATGGATTCCATGCCGACGGAGCTGGACGTGATCAACCGCAAGATCATCCAGATGGAGATCGAGGAGGCTGCCCTCAAGAACGAGGACGACGAGCTGTCAAAGGGACGGCTCGCAGAGCTCCAGAGGGAGCTGGCCGAACAGCGCGACAGGTTCAACACCATGAAGGCGCAATGGGAAAACGAGAAAAACGCAATTGGCCGCGTGCAGCAGCTGCGCGAGAAAATCGAACAGCTCAACCGCGAGATTGAAACCGCGCAGCAAAATTACGATCTGGAAAAGGCCGCGAAGCTGATGTACGGCGACCTTCCGGAGGCAAAGCGCCAGCTGGAGCACGAGGAAAAGCTGGCGCAGGGCGGCAGAGAGTCCAGCCTCCTGCGCAACAAGGTTACGGAGGAGGAAATCGCGAAGATCATCGAGCGCTGGACCGGCATCCCCACCAGCCGTCTGATGGAGGGCGAACGCGAAAAGCTGCTGCGCCTGCCGGAAATCCTGCACAGGCGCGTCATCGGACAGGACGAGGCCGTCAACTGCGTCTCCGACGCAATCCTGCGCAGCCGCGCCGGCATTCAGGACCCGAACCGGCCGCTCGGCTCGTTCCTGTTCCTCGGCCCCACGGGCGTTGGCAAGACCGAGCTTGCAAAGGCGCTTGCAGAAGCGCTGTTTGACGACGAGAAGAATCTGGTTCGCATCGACATGTCGGAGTACATGGAGAAATTCTCCGTGTCGCGTCTGATCGGCGCGCCTCCCGGATACGTCGGCTATGAGGAGGGCGGCCAGCTGACCGAGGCGGTACGCCGCCGCCCGTACAGCGTCATCCTGTTTGACGAGATTGAAAAGGCGCATCCGGACGTATTCAACATCCTGCTTCAGGTGCTGGACGACGGCCGCATCACCGACTCGCAGGGCAGAACGGTGGACTTCAAAAATACCATCATCATCCTGACCTCGAACCTCGGCAGCCAGTTCCTGCTGGAGGGCATCGGCCCCGACGGCGAGATCACGAACGAGGCAAAGGAGCAGGTGCAGACGCTTCTGCACCGCACGTTCCGGCCGGAATTCCTCAACCGTCTGGATGAGATCGTGTTCTATAAGCCCCTGTCGAAGGAGAATATCACCGGCATCATCGATTTGCAGATCGCGGCGCTCAACCGCCGTCTTGCCGACAAGCAGCTGCACTGCGAGCTGACGCCGGCGGCGAAGCAGTATATCATCGACGCGGCCTATGACCCGCAGTTCGGTGCGCGGCCGCTGCGCAGATTCGTGCAGCATACGGTCGAAACGCTGCTGGCGAAGAAAATCCTCGAGGGCAGCGTCCAGTCCGGCGCGACGATCACCGTCGATACGGAAAACGGCGAGCTGATCCTGCGGTAATCGCTTTTGTAGAAGGGCCTCCCGAAAGGGAGGCCCTTTTTCCGGTTTCACCGGAGGTGCCGCAGCCACGCCGACGGCAGCATTTTTGCACAGCACACTGTAGGGGCGGACGACGCTGTCCGCCCTTTTTCCGGCTGGCACCGGCAGTGCCTCTCTTGCGGTAACACCGCAGCCCTTGCTCCGCAGGCCCACTTTTTCTGTTGCGCCAGAACTCTCACCCTCTGTAGGGGCCGATGGCGAGCGCAGCCGTCAGCGACGAAGGAGCGCTACGGATGCGGCCCACCCTTTGCGGGTGCACATCGGCCCGCTTTTCCGGTATTCACCGAACTGCCGTTGATGCGGCAACACCGCAACTGTGCCTCCGGCGGCCTACTTTTTCTGTCTTGCCAGAAAAAGTAGGCAAAAAGAGGCGCCGGAGACGCGTTATATTGCGCGCTGACGCGCGCGATTTTTTGGCCGCTTCGCGGCCTGAACGCCCTCTTCGGGCGCAAAACTGATACTTTCCCGATAACTTTTGCTTCCGATGAATGTACTACACACAGTCACGGACAGACTGTATCAACTTCATTCCTACTCATTTCCGGAATACTCGGCCAAACGTACTCATGCACTGCCCCTGTCCGCCCTGTTTGTTTTTCGCGCACGCTTGCAGGGACCGACGGAGGAAATCCCAAAGGGGCCCGCGGGCCCCTTTGAGCCGCTTTAACGGGTTTGCATTGACAATTGCCGCCGCAGCCACTATAATATTCTGGCGAATGGTTTTTTGCCGGTATTCCGGCCAGAAGGAGAAGAGTGCGATGAAATACAAAATGACAATCGCAGGTCTTGAACGCGAGCTGCCGCTGTGCAAGGTCGCGGACGACCTTTATATCGGCGCGTTTATCCTGTTCGGCGACGCGGAGATGACCGTCGCCGCGGCACGCGAGCTGCTGGCGCGCGCGCCAAAGGACTATGACTACATGCTGACCGCCGAGGCAAAGAGCATCCCCCTGATCCATGAAATGGCGCGTCAGAGCGGCGCGAAAACCTATTTCATCGCGCGCAAAGGCACAAAGGTCTATCTGACCAATCCTTTGCATGTAAAAGTACATTCCATTACCACACAGCGTGAGCAGGAGCTGTATCTTGGCGGCGAGGAAGCGGCCATGATGAAGGGCAAGCGAATCCTGATCGTTGACGACGTGATCTCCACCGGCGAATCGCTTCGCGCGCTGGAAGAACTGGTCAAAGAGGCCGGCGGCACTGTCGCGGGCAGAATGGCGGTTCTGGCCGAGGGCGCCGCACAGCAGCGTCCGGACATCACCTACCTTGAGAAGCTGCCGGTGTTCAACGCCGACGGCACGGTCAAGGCCTGATTTGGATTTTCTCAGACGCGGCGGTACTCCGCCGCGTCCGCTACAGCTTTTTAGCCGGCGCTGCTGCACAGCGCCGGTTTTTTCGGCCGCTCCGCACGGCTCCCGATTATTTTTCAAGAGGTGAAGAGAGTGAAAAAGAAAACGTCCCCTGCCTCCGGCGTTCTGCCGCGGCTGCTGCGGGGGAGCTATGGCTATTTTGCCGTCTGTATTTTGGCAGGTATCGGCTTTACCGCCTGCGAGCTGGTCGTGCCGCAGATCATCCGCGTGACGATCGACTCCGTCATCGGCGATCTGCCGATGGATCTTCCGGCGTGGATTGTCAGCCAGATCGACGCGGCGGGCGGCACGGCGCGCCTGCGCCAGTCGCTCTGGCTTCCGGCGGCGCTGATTGCGGCGCTGGGGCTTGTGTCGGCGCTTCTGCGCTACGCGACCAATCTCTACAGCGCCAAGGCCGGCGAGACGCTGGTCAAGACCAGCCGCGACCTGCTGTACGGCCACATCCAGCACCTGCCGTGGAAATGGCACATGCAGAACCCGACCGGCGATATCATCCAGCGCTGCACGTCCGACGTCGAGCGCATCAAAACGTTTTTTCAGGAGCAGTTCGTCTCCGTGTTCCGCATCGTGGTGCTGATCATCCTGTCGCTGATCTGCATGATTGCCATGAACTGGCGGCTGGCGCTGATTCCGCTGATTCTGTTTCCGGTCATCGTGATCTACTCGCTGCTGTTCCACAACCGCATCCGTGAGCGCTTTACCGACTGCGACGAATCCGAGGGCGTGCTGTCCACCATTGCGCAGGAGAATCTGACCGGTGTGCGCGTGGTGCGCGCGTTCGGCCGTGAAAACTTCGAGCGTGAGCGCTTTGAGAGCCAGAATCAGGCGTACACCGGTCTCTGGGTCCGCCTGTGCCGGACGCTGTCTGATTTCTGGGCCATCGGCGATTTCACCAGCTGCGTTCAGGTCATGCTGGTCGTCGTGGTCGGAAGCCTTCTGTGCGTGCGCGGTGAAATGACCGGCGGTTCGTTCATTTCCTTTGCGTTCTACAACTCGATGCTCATCGGCCCCGTGCGCCGCCTTGGCCGAATCATCTCCGAGATGAGCAAGGCCGGCGTCTCCATCGACCGTATCGCCGAGGTTCTCAACGCGCCGGTCGAGCGCGACCGCGACGGCGCAGCCGAAAAGCCCATGGACGGCGACATTGAATTCCAGAACGTGACGTTCCGGTACGAAACCGGCCCCGCAGTTCTGGACGATGTGTCGTTCCGCATTCCGGCCGGAAGCAGCTTCGGCGTGCTGGGCGGCACTGGCTCTGGCAAGAGCAGCCTGCTTCTGATGCTCTGCCGGCTGTATGAGCCGAACAGCGGCCGGATTCTGGCGGGCGGAAACGACATCGCGGACATGCCCGCGCGCTGGGTGCGCGAGCATGTGGGCGTCGTTCTGCAGGAGCCGTTTCTGTTCTCCCGCACGATTGAGGAGAACATCGGCATCTGCGGCGCCGACGCGCAGACCATCCGCGACGCGGCCGCCACGGCCTGCATACACGACGATATCGAACGCTTTTCAAAGGGCTATGACACCGTCGTCGGCGAGCGCGGCGTGACGCTCTCGGGCGGGCAGAAGCAGCGCGTGGCCATCGCGCGCACGCTGACGCAGAAAACGCCGGTGCTGGTCTTTGACGACTCGCTGTCTGCCGTCGACACGCAGACGGATGAAAAAATCCGGCAGGCGCTGGCGCAGAACCGCGCCGGTGCGACGACGATCATCATTTCCCACCGCATCACAACACTGATGGACTGTGATCAGGTGCTGGTGCTGGAGCGCGGGCGCGTTTTGCAGCTTGGCACGCCGAACGAGCTGCTGTCGCGCGAGGGTCTGTTCCGGAAAATCTACGACATGCAGATGGCCATTGGAGAGGAGGAAGCCGAATGAAGGAGCAATCGCATAAAAGCCTGCCGCTGTTCGGCATCCCGAAGCTGGCCACGTATCTGAAGCCCTACGGCCCGCTGCTGCTGGGCATGACGCTGTTCGGCCTGCTCGGCAGCGGCATGGACGCGGTCATCCCGCTGTTCCAGCAGTATGCCATCGACAATTTCATCGGCGGCGGCACCATGCACGGCGTCAGACCGTTCATCGCGCTGTACGTTCTGGTCATGATCGTGCAGGTAATCTCCAACTATGTTTCCGCCTACGGCGCGTGCAAGGCCGAGCTGTATATCGGCCGCGACCTCAAGCGCGAGGCATTCAACCACCTGCAAACGCTCTCGTTCTCCTATTTCAACCAGCACAGCGTCGGCTATATCCACGCGCGCGTCATGTCCGACACGGACAAAATCGCCTCGACGCTTGCCTGGGGCCTGATGGAGGGCGTGTGGGACATGGCATATCTGATCGGCGCGGCGGTGTCAATGCTGCTTCTGAACTGGAAGCTGGCACTGTGTGTGCTGGTCGTGATTCCGGTTCTGGCCGTCACCTGCGGCGTGGTGCAGAAGAAGCTGGTCCTGACCCAGCGCCAGGTCCGCGAGCAGAACTCGCACATCACCTCCGCCTTCAACGAGGGCATTACCGGCGCGAAAACAACCAAGACGCTGGTCATTGAGGACAAGGTCGAGCGCGAATTTGACGCGCTGACCGCGCAGATGAAAAAGCTCAGCGTCCGCAGCATGCACTATCGTTCGATCTTCATGTCCACCACGGCCTTTGCCGCGTCCATGGCGCTGGCGATTGTTCTGTGGCGCGGCGGCATTCTCAGTGAGCGCGGCCTTCTTCTGGTCGGCACGCTGTCGGTGTTCATGAACTACGCGCAGGGCATGATGGAGCCGATCCAGTGGCTGGTGCAGACCATTGCGCAGCTGATTAACGTTCAGGTCAACGTCGAGCGCTTCACGCGCCTGATGACGACCGAGTCCGACGTGCGCGACACGCCGGAGGTCATTGAAAAATACGGCGACTCGTTCCACCCGAAAACGGAAAACTGGGAACCGCTGCACGGCGACATCGAATTCGAGGACGTCACGTTCCGCTATCCCGACGGCGATGAGAATATTCTTGAGCATTTCAATCTCAAGGTTCCGCAGGGCACAAACGTCGCCATCGTCGGCGAAACCGGCGCGGGCAAATCGACGCTGGTCAATCTGGTCTGCCGGTTCTTTGAGCCGACCGAGGGCCGCGTTCTGATTGACGGGCGCGATGCGCGCGAGCGCAGCCAGCTCTGGCTGCACGCAAACATCGGCTACGTGCTGCAAACGCCGCACCTGTTCTCCGGAACGGTGCTGGAGAACCTGCGCTACGGCCGTCCGGACGCGACAATGGAGCAGATTGAAGCGGCGGTGCGCGCCGTTTCAGCCGACCAGATCATCGCACGTCTGCCCGAGGGCTATGACTCGCAGGTCGGCGAGGGCGGATGCAGCCTGTCCACAGGCGAAAAGCAGCTGCTCTCCTTTGCCCGCGCGCTGCTGGCAGACCCGCGCATCTTCGTGCTGGACGAGGCAACCAGCTCCGTCGATACCGTCACCGAGCGCCTGATCCAGGAAGCCATCGAAAAGGTCATGGCCGGACGCACGTCGTTCATCATCGCCCACCGTCTGTCCACCATCCGCCGCGCGGACGTGATTCTGGTCGTCCATGACGGCAGAATCGTTGAAAGCGGCACGCACGCTTCACTGATGGCGGCAAAGGGCGCCTACTGGCAGCTGTACACGCGCCAGTACCGCGAGGAGCAGCTTCAGCGCATCATGGAATAAGCACAAGGCGCAGTCCGGCGGACTGCGCCTTGCTTTTTCCGGCTGCCGCCAGAGAAGAACGCTGCGGCCAACACACGATAGACTCTCTGCAAAGCTGCACTACAGCGCCGCCTGCGTGGAGACAACGCTCCCATCGGAAGCAGTTGCCACGCAAGAAGATGGAAAAACACACAGATCTGGAAATAGCAGGCCATCTACGCATTCGCCGGTGGTGCAGAATCGTAATCGGCCGAGTATTTCGGAAATGAGCAGAAACGAAATCTGCTGCTGTCTATCCGCAACTGCGTGTAGTACATTTGTCGGAACCGAAAGCTATCGGAACGGTTGCAATCCTGCGCCCGAAGAGGGCGTTCAGGCCGCGGAGCGGCCAAAAACGCGCGCGTCAGCGCGCAATATGACGCGTCTCCAAGCGCATCTTTTTGCCTACTTTTTCTGGCGCAACAGAAAAAGTAGGCCGCCGGAGGCACAGCTGCGGTGTTACCGCAAAAGAGGCAGTCCGGTGAATCCGGACAAGCGGGCCGATGTGCACCCGCAAGGGGTGGGCCGCATCCGTAGCGCTCCTTCGTCGCTGA
>CAKUJN010000080.1 GCA_934661735.1 uncultured Oscillospiraceae bacterium | reverse complement strand
ATACAAAGCGCTTCCACAGGCTTCGCGTCTGTGTCAGCGTCTGCATCAGCGTTTCACTGTACGTGTTCAGCTGTGCAACGTCGTCCTCGGACAGGCGGTGCTGGCTGAATTTTGCGCGCTGGGCAAGCTCGGTCAGCTCCTCCGGAATTTCACTTCCGGTAAGCTTCGACAATCGCCGGATGTGGCGGTACAGCATCACGGCGCGCTTGTTACTGACACCGGTGGTAAACTGCGCGTGTCGCGCGCCGATGGCAAGGACGCGATAGCCAAGCCACAGCGCCGCGATCGCCAGTACACACCAGACCGCCGTCCATGGCGACAGGCTCTTTTTGCCGCCGCTCTCCCCTCCCGACGCCTCCGGTGCCGGAACGGACGACGGCTGCTCCGGCAGTGTGTCCGGTTCAGTCTGCGCGGGCGCATCCGGCTTTTGCGATGACGGAAGCTCGGTTGAAATGTTGGAAGCATCTGACGGACTTTCTCCGGAATTTTCCGGAACATCCGTTGCCTGCGTATCATCCGGCTTGGACTCTACCGGCTCCGCGCTCCCCTCTCCGCCGTCCGGCGGCGTGACCTCAAGCTGCTGCCAGCCGTACTGTTCATCATAGTACTCAACCCACGCATGTGCGGAGTCCTCTGTCACCTGCGTCCAGCTGCCAACCGCCGCGCTTACCATATAGCCGGTCACATAACGCGCCGGAACGCCAAGCTGGCGCAGAACCATTGTCGCGGCTGTGGCGAAATGAACGCAGTAGCCCGTATCGCTTTCCAGCAGGAACCACGACACAAAATCCTCGCCGGTCGGCGCCTTCGGCGTATCAAGGCTGTAGGTTTTTCCCTGCTGGACAAGACCGGCGGCATAACCGGCCAGCGCGGATGCGGGAAGCATATCCAGGCTGACGGAAAATGTGTGCGGATGCAGCTGAAAGTATGTCTCAATTGCCATGGCCGTCTGGTCCGGCACATCCAGATAGTGCTCGCGCACAAACTGCGCGTAGGACTCGGACGCGCCGTAGCCGCCGTGGAACTGCGCGCCGGAGAGAATCGTATTGGAATTGGAATACGGATTGCAGGTAATCGCGTATTGCGTTGCCTGAAGTGTGTTTTTGATGTACGCATCGCCGTAGAGCTCCGTGTTTTCAGGCAGCTGCGCGGCATAGTACGGCACATAGAGGACGGATGACTTCATATTCGTCTCAATCTGGATCGTCGTGTCCAGACCGTCGGAGGGGCTGAGATAGTCCTCCGGTGTCAGCGCCAGCGCGTCATAGTCCTCCGCGTCCAGCGCGCGCCAGCGATTGTCGGCATAAACGGCCATGGAGCTGGCGCGCAGATAGACAGTGCTGCCGTTCGGCGCGTATACGCGCATGACGCTCCGGCCGGTTTTCCGCATTGGACCAAGTCGGGACAGGTCGACGCTTTTTACGCTGGAATCCCAGCTGAACGCGCCCAGCGTGCTGGGCGTAAAGGGCGAGACGAACTCCATCTGTCCCGTCTGCTCGTTTTCGCGCAGGAACGAGAGCTTGTCCACGGTTTCATTGATGCGCGCGCGGAGCGCGTCGGGCCACGCCGCGCGTTGGTAGTCCTCCGGCGGCGAAAGAAGCATGACAAGCGCAAGCAGTCCCGCCAGCGGCAGGAGCATCCATGCGGTCAGCTTTGCTCCCTGACGGCTGTCGTGCTCACGCACCTGCTGCGTCAGCACCAGCAGAAGCAGCGAGCCGCACAGAAGTGCCACGGCCGTGCCGGCCGGCGGCGTATCCAGAATAATCAGACACAGGACCAGATACGGAAGCGTCGTCACAGCGCAGACGGACGGGCTCTGCGCCCGCATAACCGCCCAGCTCAGCAGCAGCGAGAGCGCAAAAGCAAGCGCGGCGAAAAAATACAGCGCGTCCCCTGCCTGCTCCAGCTGCGGCAGGAGGATATAGCTCTGCTCCAGTGAAAATGCGTTGATAAACTCAGGGGCGATGGTATTGGCCGTCAGGGCCAGACCGCCGGTAACCGGCGCCCAGAGCCGCCAGAGGGCATAGCCCGCCGCCGGTGCAGTGACCAGCAGTCCGATCCATGCGCGTTGGAACGAGAAAATCAGGCAGAACAGCAGCGCGGATGCCACGCAGACAAGCGCCAGGACTGCCGGCGCACACGCAACATGAAACGCCGTGGTCACACACAGCAGCGCGCCGAACGTCATGCCGAAAACCAGCAGTGCGCCGGTCAGCATGCTCAGAAGCGAAAATTGTCTCATACTGCGCTCCCCTCCCGCGCCAGACCAATGTGATAGCGCCAGTCCGCATTGGGATAGCTGCGCGACGCGATGGACGGCAGCGCGCCGGAAACCGTCGTCTGCAAAAGCCGCTCAATCAGTGCGGAAAGCTCGTCCTCCGACGAGATGACGGCTGTCTCCGGCTCAAGCGTCTGCGGCTGAAGCCAGCCTACACTGTGGCGCACCTCGTACCGCAGGAGCCAGCGGCTGAGCCAGCAGAGAATATCCAGCGTCTGGTCCAGCTGTGCGCGTTCGGCGCACAGGTCCAGCGTCAAAAGCGTCTGGCCGCGGTTCGGCTCCTGCGCCTCGCGCACGATCAGCCGGTCGGTCTTGGCCGAAAGCTTCCAGTGGATATCCCGCAGGCTGTCGCCAGCGCGGTACGGACGCATATCGTGGATTTCGGAAAAACCGCCGCCATGCTTCGGCCGGTAGGATTTGCACCGGAACTGGCTCAGATTCGGAAGCGGCTGCGGCGCCTGCTCCTCGGGAAGGACAAAAAGCGTCGTCTCCTCCGGCAGGCGCAGCGGGAACGAAAACAGGCCCAGATAGTCGTAGATTCTTCCCTTTTCCAGCCGGCAGACGTAAGCGCCGCAGTGCGCAGTTGGAAGCGCGACAGGATAGCGCGCCCATGCGGCCAGCTTCAGCTCGGCTATCTGCGCCTCGCCCGCGATTTTGTCCACGCAGACATAGCGCATCCGGCACAGCGGCGACGGCAGGCGCTGCGCTGACGCGTTTTTCAAAACCAGAATTGCCTCTTCGCCGCGCCGGCAGTACGCGGGCATTTCCGCCTGCACGCGCGCGGTCAGCATCGCACGCAGGCTGAACGCCAGAGAAAACAGCGGCAGACACGCCGCGGCAATCAGCAGAAACCACGAAATCCAGCCGGTATAATAGCAGTGAAACACCACCATGCCGGTCAGCGCGGCCAGATAGAACAGCCGATTCTCCAGCATGCCTAGATCCTCGGCGCGGCTGTGGATTTCAGAATCTGCTCCAAAAGCTGCTCGGCAAACACGCCCTTTGCCTCGGCCTCCGGCGCAAGCAGAAGCCGGTGCGATACCGTGTTGACAAACACGGCCTGCACATCCTTCGGCACGACATAGTCACGGCCCTGAATGTAGGCGACGGCCTTGGACATCGCGGCAAGCGACAGCGTAGCGCGCGGGCTTGCGCCACGCAGAATCATCGGATTCGTGCGCGTGGCGCCGACCAGTGCGACGATATAATCCACAATTTCACTTTTCATGTACACGGCAGCCGCCTCGTCCTGCATGGCAGTCAGCTGCTCACGCGTGATGACCTGATTCACCGTATCCAGTGGATTTCCGTTCTGGCGGTTCAGAACCATCTCACGCTCGTCCTTTGGCTGCGGATAGCCGATGGACATCCGGACGGTGAAGCGGTCCATCTGCGAATCCGGAAGCAGCTGCGTGCCGGACGCACCGGTCGGATTCTGCGTTGCAAAGACCAGAAACGGCTGCGGAATCGGATGGCTGACGCCGTCGACCGTGACCTGCCCTTCCTCCATCGCCTCAAGGAGCGCTGACTGCGTCCGCGACGTCGCGCGGTTCAGCTCGTCAGCCAGAAAGAGGTTGCAGAGAATTGCGCCGGGCTGATAGCGCATTTCGCCGGTATCTTTATTATAGATGGAATAGCCCGTGATATCGGACGGCAGAACGTCCGGTGTAAACTGGACGCGGCCGTATTTCAGCCCGAGCGCGCGCGAAAATGCCAGCGCCATGGTCGTCTTTCCAACGCCTGGGATGTCCTCAAGCAGAATATGTCCGCGCGCAAGAATGACCGTCATCACCCAGATCAGAACGGAATCCTTGCCGGCAACAGCTTTTTTGACCTCAGAAATCACACGGCTTGCCTGATTCAAACAAATGCCCCCAATCTGGAAAGCCTTCAAACGGCCGGCGGGGCCGGAGCTTCCCTGCTGTGTTTGCTACAGTATACCATCTCCTGCAAGTATTTCCAATAAAAAATGCAAATATGACGGCAATCTTAAGAATTTCAGAATTGTGAAGGAATTGCAAATTCTGAGAAAAGCGGGAAATTCCCTGTTTACAGCAGCAGCGATTTGCGTTAAAATGGCACCAGCTTTAAGAAACGAGGTGCGTTTCATGGAAAATGCAGTGAAAAGAATTGGCGTCCTTACCTCCGGCGGCGACGCGCCTGGCATGAACGCGGCGGTGCGCTCCGTGGTACGCTCCGCAATCTACCGCGGAATCGAGTGCGTGGGCATTCTCCGCGGCTATAACGGACTCATCAACGGAGAATTCGTCCGTCTGGACGCGAAAAGCGTCAGCCATATCATCAACCGCGGCGGTACAATCCTCTATACGGCGCGCAGCGACGACTTCCGTACCGTAGAGGGCCAGCAGAAGGCCGCCGCCACCTGCAAGCTGCTGGGTCTGGACGGCATTGTCGCCATCGGCGGCGACGGTACGTTCCGCGGCCTTGTCGAGCTGTCCAAGCAGGGGGTCAGCGTTGTCGGCATTCCTGCGACAATCGACAACGACATCGTCTGCACCGAATACACCATCGGCTATGACACGGCGGCGAACACCGCGGTGGAGGCTATTGACCGCCTGCGAGACACGATGCAGTCGCATGAGCGCTGCTCGGTCGTTGAGGTCATGGGCCATAACGCGGGCCATCTGGCGCTTTATGTCGGTCTGGCCGTTGGCGCAACGGCGGTCCTGATGCCAGAGCGCGGCTATAACTTCCAGAAAGACGTCATGGAAAAGATTCAGCAGGCGCGCCTCAACGGCAACACGCATTTCATGATTGTCGTGGCTGAGGGCGTCGGCAGCGCCGTGGAAATCGGCAAGGAAATCCACGAGTCGCTGGGTCTTGACCCGCGTGTGACGATTCTGGGCCACATTCAGCGCGGCGGCACTCCAAGCGCGCGCGACCGCGTCATGGCAACGCGTATGGGCTATCACGCCGTGGAGGCGCTGGCCGACGGCAAGACCAACCGCGTTATCTGCTCGCAGGCCGGAAAGATGGTCGATATCGACATCAACGAGGGACTGAGCATGAAGAAGGGCCTGAACAAGCAGCAATATATGGTCCTTGAGGCCATGACCGGTATCAACGAGGGATAATCCGCACAAAGATCAAAAAAGAACAGAACTGCGCCGCCTGTCCATACCGGACGGGCGGCGTTTTTTGCCCGAAACACAGCAAATGCAAAAATTCCGGCGCATCTGCGCCGGAATTTTTGTGGTCATATGGTCTCCCTCTCTCTAAGCCCGCCGCATCCGCGGCGGGTGCGCTATGCTTTCGGGTGGTACTTGTTATAGACTGCCTTGAGATTCTGCTTGACCAGCTGCGCATAGATCTGCGTGGAGGAAATATCGCTGTGGCCCAGCATCTCCTGTATCGAGCGCAGATCCGCGCCATTTTCCAGCAGGTGTGCCGCAAAGCTGTGCCGGAGCGTGTGCGGTGTGATATCCTTGTCGATCTGTGCCTTTTCCTGATAGTACTTGATGATCTTCCAGAAGCCCTGACGGGACATACGCTCGCCGGAGACGTTGACAAACAGCGACTGCTCGGCGGGAACGGCGATCATCTTCGGCCGCACATCCTCTATGTAGTCGCGCAGCGTCTGCTGCGCCTCGGGATACAGCGGGATGATGCGGAGCTTGCCGCCGCCCTCGCAGCGGATGAAGCTTCCGGCCAGATTCACATCGTCCACGTTCAGCCCGATCAGCTCGCTGACGCGGATGCCGGTCGCGTACAGGACCTCAAGCATCGCCTTGTCGCGGCAGCCCTTCATATCGGTGCTTTTCGGCTGCTCCAGCAGAAGCTCGACCTCCTTGCCGGTCAGAATCTGCGGGAGCTTTTTCTCGGCCTTTTCCAGCTTGATGTTGCGCACCGGCGTCTGATCGATCTCATCCTCGTTCAGTGCGAAC
Source organism: uncultured Oscillospiraceae bacterium (assembly GCA_934661735.1). Lineage (GTDB taxonomy): Bacteria > Bacillota > Clostridia > Oscillospirales > Oscillospiraceae > CAG-170. The sequence goes on along the minus strand of CAKUJN010000080.1, from coordinate 3,024 downwards.
AGATACAGACTTTTCAGAGAGGCCAGCGAGCGCGAAACCGTCGCCGGCGATTTTCCGTGCGCGTGCAGCCACTGCATATAGTCGGAAACTGTCTCCTGCGCCGCATCAAGAACCTCTACGCCAATGCTGGTGAGATATGACGCGTACTGATGGATGTCCCGCAGATAGGATGCCACGGTGTTATCCGACGCGTGTTTGACATGGATGAGATAGTCCTCATACCTCGAAATGATGTCCGTCATAGGAAATTCCTTCCGTATGGTTTCAGCGCAGAAAATAGCCCGCTGTACAACGGGCGCAGGATATGGGGGTATTTGAAAAAATGCAGGAATTAAACCACAAGATGTCGTGTTGAAATCCGGTGCGGCAGGACGCAAACGCAGAAAAACCGGTCGCACGGATCATGGAACAGGCACCGCGGCAGAATTCTCCTCCGGAATTATTTCTACCGCCCGTCCCTTGGGACGTGATGTTAATATAGCGCAAAAGCCGCATGATTTCAAGGAAAAATCGAATTCGTGAGAAAATTTGTTAATTATGACAATCAGTTATGTTAACAGTATTATGTAAATTTAGCAACAGAATACCGCCCGTCAGGTGTGCACTGGACGCAAAATATACCAGATGTGGTGGAGCGCTGTGCTGTACTTCGGTAAATGTTGAATTTGCAGGATATTATTCACAAATATCGATAATGTAAATGCAATTTACTATTTCCTGCAATGCAGGACGTCAGTCATTTTCTCCGCCGCGCAGCCGGCTTCGGCCTCCTGCCGGCAAGCAGTCCGGCAGCCAGCGCGCCCATCAGACACGATATCACGATCCGCCCGATACCGACCGGTGCGCCGTCGATAAACAGCAGATTCACAACCAGCAGCACCAGTACATATCCGCCTGCTGCCCCACAGGCCCAGCCGAGCTTACCGGTCGGCACGCCGTCCATCACCATCTGTGCACCGAAAAAGACAGAGACCGCACAGATAACACACGCCGCCGCGGGAATTCCTTTCGGGTCAATTACACCGCCGATCACCACCACAGACAGAATCGACGCAAGTGCCGCGCTGATCAGCAGAGACAGACAGATACCGCGCAGGAGCCGCTTCACTGCGGAGGCCTCCGGCTTTTTCATCATTTTTCTGGACATTGTACTCCCCTCCTTTACCATGTTTCCCAATGCCTGACGGGAATCTGCTATAAGCGTATGCTGCCGCGCCGGAAATATGAAAGCCCGTCCGCGAAAATGCGGGCGGGCTTGAAAGCCGAAAGGCTTCCGGCCGCGCATTGCAGCCGGAAGCCTCCGGATTATTTCTTTTTCTTTGCCTCTTTGGCTTCTTTTCTGGCAGCCAGAGCGGCAGCCTTCTTTTTGGCCGCTTCCTTTTCGGCCGTGTTGTTCGTAGACAGCGCGAACTTGGCAAACTCCACGCGGACGCGGTCGCCGCTGGTCTCAATGACAAAGGAATCGTCCTTGACGCTGACAACGTCGCCCATGACGCCGCCGATGGTGGTGATGTTGTCGCCGACCTTCAGCGCGTTGCGCATGGCTTCAGCTTCTTTTTTCCGCTTGTTTTCGGGACGGATCATGAAGAAGTAGAATACAGCAAACAGGACGACCAGCATGATGATGGTGGAAAAGCCGCCTGCGCCGGCAGTAGACGTACTGGTGATAAACAGATTCATATTCTTTCCTCCGAAGTTTTGTCTTTCGTTATTATACCGGCGTATCCGCGAGTTTTCAAGACGGTGCGCCAATTTTTTGATGAATATTTTGTGAAAGCGCCGCCGGTCAGATCTTCCGTGCCAGCTTTTCCGAGTATTCCGCGCGGAAATCACCGAACGTTCCCTCGTCCAGCGCGGCGCGGATACGCTCGGCCAGCTTGTTGTAGAAATACAGATTGTGCATCACGCTCAGCCGCATGGCCAACATTTCCTCGGCCTTGAACAGATGATGGATGTACGCGCGGGTAAAGCGGCGGCAGACCGGACAGGCGCATTCCGGATCGATCGGACGCTCATCCAGCTCATATTTCGCGTTTTTCATGTTGACCGCGCCGCTCCAAGTAAACAGCCGTCCGTGACGCGCATTGCGCGCAGGCATGACGCAGTCGAAGAAATCCACACCGCGCGCGACAGCCTCAATGATGTTCGACGGCGTGCCGACGCCCATCAGATAGCGCGGCCTGTCCGCGGGCATATGCGGCTCAACCGCGTCGATGATCTGGTACATCGTCTCCGTGCTCTCCCCTACCGCAAGGCCGCCAATGGCATAGCCAGGCAGGTCAAGCTTCGCAATCTCGTCCATGTGCCACACGCGCAGATCCGCAAACGTCGCGCCCTGATTGATGCCCCAAAGCTGCTGTTCAGGATTTAAGGCATCCGGCTCGGCATTGTATTTTTCCAGCGCAGCCTTGCAGCGCGCCAGCCAGCGCGCCGTGCGCTCACACGAGGCCTTTGCATACGGATATGTCGCAGGATTCTCCACACACTCGTCAAACGCCATGGCGATATCTGAGCCGAGGTTTGACTGGATGCGCATGCTCTCCTCCGGACCCATGAAAATCCGGTGTCCGTCCAGATGGGAGGCAAACGTCACGCCCTCCTCCTTGATTTTGCGCAGCTGTGCAAGAGAAAAAACCTGAAAGCCGCCGGAATCGGTCAGGATCGGGCCGTTCCACGTCATGAATTTGTGCAGGCCGCCGAGCTTTTTGATCGTCTCGTCACCTGGACGCAGATGCAGATGATAAGTATTTGACAGCTCAACCTGCGTGCCGATGCGCTCCAGATCCTCTGCGCTCAGCGCACCCTTGATCGCGCCCTGCGTGCCGACGTTCATGAAAACCGGCGTCTGGACCGTGCCGTGCGCACAGGTAAACTCGCCGCGTCGGGCGCGGCCTTCCTTTTTGATAACCTTGAACATGTGGCCTCCTTTCAGTACAGGAACATCGCGTCGCCGATGTAGATGCGAGTCATGAAAGTAAGTAAAATTTGCATAATTTTCTCCCATATTCGCAGAGAGGTACGGCA
>CAKUJN010000079.1 GCA_934661735.1 uncultured Oscillospiraceae bacterium | reverse complement strand
CCGTGGTACAGCTGCATCCGCTGGCGATTGACCGTGACGGCCTGCTCTCCTTCAATTTCAGGCGGCGCGGGACAAAAGAGCATTACCGGCTCCGCCTCATCCGCTTCCGCCTCGGCCGCCAATGCCGCTGCGTCCGTCTCCAGCTGAGCCGCAGGCATGGCCTCCGCTGCCGCGGACCCGTCCGTTTCCGGCGCGGACGCCGGACGCTGTGCCGTACAGCCCGCCAGCATCGCGCACAGCAGGAGCGCTGCGAGGATTCTCTGATTCTGTTTCATCTCTTCTCTCCTTGAAAAAAGCCCCAGATCATTCGCTGCACGATTCGGGGCTTTTGCTTTGTGTCTGCTTCTTCGCGGGTCAGAACGTCGCGACCTCCTGCACGGCAGGCGCTGCCGGCTCGACGGACTTTGCCGTCAGAATCGGGCCGACGCCGCGATAGAGGCTGTGGTACTTCACTTCGACCGACGCTGTCACCGTGACCCAGCTGCGTGCCTTGAGCGCGGCGCTCTGCGGATATTTACAGGGAATCCCCATAAACGTGATATCCGCCTCGCAGCAGGTCATGACAAAGCGGCCGGGTGCGAACATGCCGTCCTTTTCCTTGCGCAGGCGGGCAACCTGCGCCTTGAATTTCACGGTTTTGCCGTTGTATTTCTTCGGCTCCTCGGTGATATCGCGATAGAACAGCGCGTAATCCTCGTCCGCGATCTCCACCACCGGCGCGTTCAGATCGAACGGCAGCGGATCGACCACGTCGTCAAACTGCGTCGTGCCGTCGGCATAGTCATAGACAATATCGATGCGGCGATTGACCGCGCGCGCGATTTTGTGATACGGCATGGTGTCCGCACCGACGGGCACGCGGTTAAAGACAACCATTTCCGCACCGGCCAGCTTGTCCACCACCAGCGAACGCATGTTGGCGTTATAGCTCATGAACGTCGTCGCGTCGGCAAACATGACCTCCTGCGCAATCTTCCATTCGTCGGGTGTTTTGGTGTAGAAATCTGCGGCCATGTGCATACCGTTCAGCTCCACAACCACGCGCTCGGCGCGGTGCTTTTTCAGCAGCGCGGTCAGCTTTTCCGGGCTGAGGTCCTCATAGTCCAGCGTTTCAATAAACACATCCTTGCAGGGATAGGTGGACGGGTCGTATTCCTCCTCGCCCTCCTCCAGCACCAGCAGAAGCGTCCGCTCGCCGGAATTGAAGCGTTCATCCTCCAGCGTCTGCTGGATAAATTTCGTCTTGCCCGACTCCAGAAAGCCGGTAAAGACATACATCGGAACGTCCATGCGCTTCCTCCTTATCCGGCTGCGCCGAACAGCGCCGCGATGGCCCTTTCGTCCAGCTTCGAGCCGATTACGCACACACGGCCCGTGACCATTGCGCCGCCGTCGCGGATTTCCGCCTCGCCCGGTACGTAGTCAAAGTGAATCCAGCGCTCGCCGTCGGCGTTCGCCACATAGCCCTTGGCGCGCAGGACGATGCCGTACTGCTCCTTGCCGAGCTCCTGAAGCGCGTTCGTGATTTCCTCGCGCGTGAATTTGCGGTGCGTCTCCATGCCCCAGCTGGTAAAGACCTCGTCGGCATGATGGTGCCCCTCATGATCATGGTGGTGATGGCCGCAGCCGCAGTGCTCGTCGTGCTCATGGTCGTGGTCATGATGATGCTCGTGTTCGTGATTATGGTGACAGCAGTCGCAGTCGTCATCGTCGTCATGGTGATGATGATGGTGCTCATGCCCGTCGTGGTCGTCATCGTCATGGTCATGGTCATGGTGGCAGCAGTGGCCGTCATGATCATCATGGTCGTGGTCGTGATGGTGATGGCCGCAGTGCTCATGGTCGTCATCGTCATCATCATCGTCATCGTCATGATGATGCGCCTCCTCGGCCAGGTGCGCCAACTCCGCGGCAAGATTGCTGCCGTTGTCCATGGCCTGCATCAGCTGCTCACCGGTCAGCTGATCCCACGGCGTTGTGACCAGCACCGCATCGGGATTGTGCTCGCGAATCAGCTCGACACATTTGTCCAGCTTTGCCGGATCGATGCTGCCGGTGCGGCTGAGAACGATGGTACCGGCAGATTCGATCTGGTTGTCGTAGAATTCGCCGAAGTTTTTCATATACATTTTGCACTTCGTCGCGTCCGCAACCGTGACCAGATCGCCCAGCTGCACATCGCCGCCCAGAACGGTCGTCACGGCCTTGACCACGTCCGAAAGCTTGCCAACGCCGGAAGGCTCAATCAGAATGCGGTCGGGGTGATACTCGGAAATGACCTTTTTCAGCGCGCTTGCAAAGTCGCCCACCAGCGAGCAGCAGATGCAGCCGGAATTCATCTCTGTGATCTGAATTCCCGCCTCCTGCAAAAAGCCGCCGTCGATGCCGATTTCACCGAATTCGTTTTCGATCAGCACAAGCTTCTGTCCGGTATAGGCTTCCTTGATCATTTTCTTGATCAGGGTTGTTTTGCCTGCACCCAGAAAGCCGGAATAAATATCAATTTTTGTCATAAAAAACACCTTCTGTAAGCATTTGAATTTAGATATAGTATACCACGTCCTGTCAACAACATCAAGCGCCCGCCTGAAATCTTCCCGCTTTGCGGCGAAAATCGATTGACAAATACCGGATGGTGTGATAAAATGTGTTTCGTCCTATGGGGCACTTGATTCGGAGAGATGTCCGAGCGGTTTAAGGAGCTGGTCTTGAAAACCAGTGACACAGCAATGTGCCGTGGGTTCGAATCCCACTCTCTCCGCCACTCTTTCCCTCATATTGTGTTCGGTTCGACCTGCGGAAGTACCCAAGAGGCCGAAGGGGCTCCCCTGCTAAGGGAGTAGTCGTCTAAAAAGCGAGCGAGAGTTCGAATCTCTCCTTCCGCGCCACGCCGGAGCAAGCGTAAGCCTGCTCCGGTGTCTTTTTATCTGTTCCGGCCGGCGCGGAGGCACAGCTGCCGCTCCGGCATAAAAGGAGAACGTTCCGGCTTTGCCGGAACGTCACTCGATTTCAGAAATATCCTGTTCGACCAGCAGGGGCTGTGCCGCGCCGTCGGAAAAGTGCAGCGACAGTACGCCCTGCGGCGGATTGACAGAGGCGGAGACGCATTTTCCGCGCTCGGCGGCGGCCTGCTGCGCAAGGGTGAGCAGCTCCGACGCGACCGCGCGCGTCAGCGCGCCGCCGCGCCAGTGGAGCGTGAAGCCTGTCAGCCGCCTGCGCAGCGCCTGCCGGATGCGTTTGTCCGCATCCTCGGATTTCGTCAGAGAAAGGCCGCGCTGCCGGTAATAAAAGCGGTCAATATCCGGCGCGGGCGGCACCGGATAGATCGGCGGGCGGTGATCGCGGAAAATCTGCCGGTCACCGAGGCCAAAGTAATCAAAACGCTCGCAGCCGTCCGCGCTGAGCGAGAGGTCAAAGGTCATATCATAGTGCAGCCAGTGTCCGCCGCTGCGGATCAGATTCCAGGTGTGGCGGTAGCGGACGCCGTTTTCGGGGTCGTTATCGCACAGGACGACCAGACATTCCAGTCCAAGCTGGCCGCAGAGGAAGCGGACGGTTTTGGCAATGCCCTCGCAGACGCTGACGCCAAGAACCAGCGGACCGAGAATTTCGTGTGAGTATTCCTTCTTCAGCTTGTCATAGCGCACGCCTGTACAGATAAAATGGTGAATAAGCAGCAGCTTTTCCTCGTCGGAGGCGTTCTGGACAGGGCGGAGAAGTCTTGCCGCGCGCGCGGCAAGCGCCTGCCGGTGCTCGCGGAGCCGTCCCTTGTCAAACAGGTACACCGGCCGCAGCTCGGCGTAGTCTGCCTCCGGATAATAGCGGAGCGAATAGTCCTTGAGATAGAAAAGCTCCGGATGATCCAGCCGCAGGCGGCAGAAAATATCGCTGACCCGTGCGTTTTCCAGACGCAGTACCCGCGCCGCGGGCGCAAAGGCGGCAAAGGCCGGAAGCATTGCGTCATAGACGCTTTTTTCCGGTTTGGAGAGTTGATTGTAATAGTATTGCTGCATCGTGCGTTTTCCTTTGACAGTTTCTTAGCAGCATGGTATCATGAGGGCGGAAGTTCCATCGGATGAACGGGAAAGGAGCCTGTCATGCTGCCAATTTTGCTGATCGCGGCGGGCGCGATTCTGGAGACGGTTTTCATTATGCAGTCCTACCGGCGGCGAAGCGCAATGAGCGTGCTGTTCAAGACGCTGGCCTCGGTGTGCTTCGTGCTGCTGTGCACGTTCAACATTCATCTGAAGGGCGAAAGCGTGTTCGCCGTGATGGTGTTCTGGGGACTTGTGTGCGGGCTGCTGGGTGATTTCCTGCTGGCGCTGCGCTTTTTGTGGAAGCGGACGCATCAGCTGTTTTTTATCAGCGGTACGCTGGCATTTTTTGCCGGACACATCTTCTATATTATCGCAATTCTGAATATCTGCCCGCAGGCGTGGGTCTACGCCATTCCGCTGGCGCTGGTCGCGCTGGGCGCGGCCGTGTTTTACTCCAACGCCATGCAGGTCAGGGCCGGAAAAATCACGCCGCTTGGCGTGATCTATATCGGAGAAGTGATCTTCATGGCCGCCTGTGCGCTGATCGGCGCATTCCATACCTCAAGCCGCGCGCTGTTCATGTTCTTCCTCGGCGGGCTTTGCTTCTCATTGAGCGACAATATGCTGATTGTGCTGTCGTTCGGAAAAAACGACAGTCCCTATCGCAACGCGGTGCTGCATGTGCTGTACTACATGGCGCAGATTTTCATCGCACTGAGCATTTTCTTCCTGTGACAAAAAGCGCCGCACGGTTCCGCGCCTGCCGGAGCCGTGCGGCGATGGCTTATTCGGAGGCTTTGTCGGCGGACGCATCGTCCGGCGTGCGGGATTTCGCGGCCTGAAGCCACGCGGTGCCGCAGAGAATCATAAAGATGCCAAGCACCTTCAGCCAGCTGAACATGCCGTAGAAAATCCAGTCCAGAACCAGCGCTGCGCCGAGATTTCCAACCAGAGAGAGAATGGAGGAGAGCAGAACGCTGGTTTTCAGTGTGCCGATGACGATAAGCGCCATGGCAATCAGGCCGCAGACGCCGCCGAGATATACCCAGAGCGGGACGGAGGCGATGTGCGAACCGGACATTTCCACGCCGTTTCCGGTCAGAAAGACCAGCGCCAGTGCGAGAAAAGTCGCTTCAATATAGTTGATGAGCAGGCCGTTGGCCGTGCCGAACACCTGTCCGGCCTTGACGTTCATCATCTTGTTGATGGAATTGCAGAAGCCGTTGAGAAACGCGGTCAGATAGTAAAGCAGTGACATTTCCGGCACCTCCTAGCAGAATACGACCAGTGCGACACCTGCCGCGACCAGTATGTAGGCCGGAAGCTGCTTCACGCGGAAGCGGACCTTCGGCATGCCAAACAGGCCGAACTGGTCGATCAGGCCGGAGGAGATCAGCTGTCCGGCTGTGGAGACGGCCAGCATGGCCGCCGCGCCGATGTGCAGCGTGCACCAGCTGCTGGATGCGACGATTGCGATGCCCATTGCGCCGACCAGATAGACGTACCACGGTGCGCCGGAGAAATGCAGCTTCTGCCGCCGGATGAGCAGCAGATCAACCAGCAGTATGACCAGCGCAATGCCGTGGACAAAGAAGCACAGGCCGAACAGACTGTAGTAGCTGCCAAGCTGCCCGTTGAGCGATACCATGACGCCCTGCAAAATACCGGCCAGCAGCAGCCAGAGACAATAAATCATGAAAAACAGCTCTCTTTCAGGGACTCTACCGGCGGTAGAGTCCATTTTCTACGTTGAATAGAGTGCACTCTCCGTCCTTTCGCGCGCGGGCACAAAAGCGGAGAACGCAAAGTACGCACATTCGGGTGCTTTTTCGCCGCGGCCGGCGTATACTCAGGCCAGAAAAACAGCTTTGAAAGGACGATCCCGATGCGTGAATTGATGATTTTCGGAGACTCTGTGATGAAAGGCGTCATCCACGAGGACAACAAATTCCGGCTCTGCCATGACCATGATTTCTCGTTTCTTTCCGAAAGCGGCGTCAAGGCAGCAAACTATGCCAAAATGGGCGCGACGATCAAAACCGGACTTGAGATCATGCGGCGGAAGCTTGCGCCGTGTACGCGGGAGACGACGGTGCTTCTGTCGTTTGGCGGAAACGACTGCGACTATGACTGGACACAGATCGCGCAGTCGCCGGATACGGCGCATTTGCCCGCAGTCCCGCCCGATGAGTTTGTCGAGCTTTACCGCGACGCCATCCGCGCCGCACAGGCCGCGGGGGCACAGGTGGCCGTGACGTCGATTCTGCCGCTGGAGGCCGAGCGCTATATGCGGCGCATCAGCGAGGGCAGAGACAGCGGCAATATTCTCAAGTGGCTTGGGGATGTGAACCACCTGTACCGCTGGCAGGAGTATTATAACGCGATGGCGTGCTCGCTGGCGCGGTCGCTTGGCTGCCGGATTGTGGATCTGCGCACAAAATTTCTGCAAAGCGACGAATTTGCGTCGCTGATCAGCGACGACGGCATTCATCCGACACAGAAGGGACACGATCTGATTCACCGGAGCATCGCGTCGGCGCTCTGCTGGGGCTGATTAGAGCCGGAGCAGAAGCTGCTGAATGACGCCGAGCACCGCAAGGTGCGCCGGATAGAAAATGTAGAACAGACGGCGGGGACCGGAGCCGCGGCTTCCGTCGGAAAGCAGGAGCGGAATCAGCGCCGCGCAGTAGCCCAGCAGATAAATCAGGCTGTCGGTGCTCCAGCCGCTGCGCTGTGCGCTCCATGCGCCGAAAACGGCAACGGCGGCAATCCATGCCGTTTTCCGCGCGGGGAAGAGGAAAAACGCGCAGATCAGGAAAATTCCGCGAATGCCATAGTCAAAGCGGAAGCACCAGAGCAGTGCCGCAAGCGCCGTGATGCGCCACAGCCAGCCGGCAGGCGTTTTCTTCTGCCCGCCGTCCAGCAGCGAGCAGGCGAGCATTGCGCCAAGCATCGTGTAAAAAATGGACTGCGTTCCGCCAAGCAGATTGAAGCTGCCGACACGGACGACCGCAAGGGGCACAAGCGCGGTGATCGCGGACAGAAGCGTTGTTTTCAGGCGGTCCGGCTCCGGCGATTCCGTCCATGCGCCGAAGCATACGGCCGCAAGGCCGGCTGCTGCGCCGAGCCATTTCCAGCCGCCGATGGAGAACGCGAAAAGTGTTCCCTCGCCGGTGGTAAATGCCAGCGCGTATGGCACGGCCGAAGCAATTGCGCCCAGCATCAGCCGGCGGAGATAGCGCGCACGATCGGCGGTATGCCGCCAGCTCTGCGCGGCCTGCCACGCAAAGATGGGAAAGGCAAGCCTGCCCACGGCGCGCAGCGCCGTTTTGAGTGCGCGGGGAAGCAGACCGCAGCGATAGAGCACTGCCGTGACATGATCAATCAGCATCGCGGCAAGCGCCAGCCATTTCAGTGCAAACGAACTCATACGCGCATTCCTTTCATATGGCGGAGGATACCGGCGGGCGGCACCCGCCGGTTATTTTACGCGTCCAGCGCGGACATTTCCCGGGTGATGACGGCCTCGCTGGCGCGCATGGCTTCCAGTGTCCGCGAAAGGAGCGTGTCCAGCTCCCAGTCCAGCATCTGCGCGCCGCGCTCGATGACCTCGCGCGAGCAACCGGCGGCAAATTTTTTGTCCTTGTACTTTTTCTTGAGCGACTTCAGCTCCATATCCTGTGTGCTTTTGCTTGGACGCATCAGCGCAGCGGCCCAGATCAGGCCCGTCAGCTCGTCGGCGGCAAAGAGCACCTTTTCCATTTCATGCTCGGGCCGGATGTCGACGGTGATGCCGTAGCCATGGCTGGCGGTGGCGTGGATGGTCGCCTCGTCGACGCCCGCCTCGCGCATCAGCTCCTGTGATTTGGTGCAGTGCTGTTCGGGGTACTGCTCAAAATCCAGATCGTGCAGCAGGCCGACGTTGGCCCAGAAATCCGCCTGATCGCCATAGCCAAGCTCGTTTGCGTACCAGCGCATGACGGCCTCGACGGTCAGCGCGTGCTGTAGATGGAAGCGGTCGTGGTTGTATTTTGTGAGCAGTGCCCACGCCTGTGCTCGTTCCATAAAAATGCCTCGCTTTCGAGTAGATATCTGACGCAATATTACGCCGAAACCGGCGCGCTGTCAAGCGTTTTGCATGCGTCGGGGCACGCCGGAGCGTTGACTTTCCAATGGATACATGGTAAATTGGAAAAGAGAAAATTCCGCGCGGAATTGCGCGAGAAAGAGGGAATTCTGCATGAAAAAACGACCGGTTGTGGTCTGTACCGACCCGGGAATCGACGATTTTATCGCACTGTGCATGCTCTTGGACCGTCCGGAGCTGGATGTGCTGGGTATTGTCGCGCTCAGCGGCAACGTGGGGCTGGATGTGACGGTCAACAACGCACTGGTTGTCAAGGAGCTGTGCAGGCAGCCGGAGATTCCGGTTCTGGCGGGCAGCGCGAAGCCGCTGAAGCGGCCGGTACGCTCGGCCAGCAACATTCACGGGCAGAGCGGCCTTGGAAAATCGGTGTGCCTGCACTCGGAGCTTCCGGTGTGGGATGAGGATGGTGCGGAATTCATCGCCCGCATGGCGCGCGCGCACGCGGGCGAGCTGGAGCTGGTTTCGCTCGGGCCGCTGACCGATGTGGCGCTGGCCGTCACGCGGCATCCGGAGATTGTGCCGATGATTCGTGATGTGCTGATCATGGGTGGCGGCATTCACCGCGGCAACGCTACGCGCTATGCCGAGTTCAATATCGTCGCCGACCCCGAGGCCGCGGCAGAGGTCTTTGACTCCGGCGTGCATGTGACAATGGTCGGGCTGGACGCGACGCACCGGTGTGTCATGCCGCGCAGCAGCATTGAGGCGATGCGGTATGACAGTGTGCTGGGCCGCGCGGTGCCCGCGATGCTGGGCGATTACGCGGATATCTATCGCTCGGTGCACGGGATCGAGGGCATGATCATCCATGACGCGATCTGCGTGGTGATGCTGTGGCACCCAGAGTGGTTCACCTGCCATGAATGGCATGTGCACGTCTGTCTGGACGAGAGCGAGCATCTGGGGCAGACAGTAGCCGATGAGACGGGCGGGAGCGGCCTTGCGCCGAACTGCACGGTGGCGATGGACTGTGACGGCGACCGGATTAACGACTGCATTGTGCGGAGTATGCGAAGCCTGATAGAGAGAATCGGATAAACGGATGCAGGACCGGCTGTGCCGGTCCTGCGGTTTTTGTATAAAGAAAACCACCGGCAAAGCCGGTGGTACCAAAAAGCTTTAGCTATGCATAGAAAAAATATCCTCC
>CAKUJN010000078.1 GCA_934661735.1 uncultured Oscillospiraceae bacterium | reverse complement strand
TCAATGACCAGTCTGGCCGAAGCACAGTAAAAGTCCACGATGAATCTGCCGATAATCCGCTGTTTGTAAATCTTTACTGGATATTTGCGCAGAAAAAGATACCAGAGCTTACGTTCGTGGGGTGTCATCTCCCTGCGAAGCCGCCGGGCATTTTCTAATTGGGCATTGTCTTTTGGTATGGTCATTGTTTACCCTCTCCGTCCTCGCTGCGCTCGGCCACCTCTCCCAAAGGGAGAGGCAAGGGACGCTCACATGGTACACCTGTATCTTTCTTCAAAAGATACATCATAACCCCACCATACCCAAAACGATCATATATTCCTACCATTTCAACCACCCGCAAGTTCAAATTTGTCGATTGGTTCCTATCTTATCACACGGAATCAAATGATGTCTTATGATGCCCGCCCTGTTTGGGGCGGCGGTTTTTGCCGGTCGGGCCGCGCAAAAGCAGAAAGCAAAGCGGAAGGCCGGCAATTGCCGGCCTTCCGTTGTTTCTTACAGTTTTCTCTTGAGGGAGCCGCCCTTGATGGCGTCCACGGAAACCGCGAACAGCAGGACAAGGCCGATGATGATCGACTGCCAGTAGGAGCCGACCGACAGCAGCGTCATGCCGTTGTTCAAAATGGCCAGAACCATCGAGCCGAGGAACGTGCCGAAGATGGTGCCCTTGCCGCCCGTCAGGGCCGCGCCGCCCAGAATGACCGCCGACAGCGCCGTCATGTTGTACGTCGCGGCCGCGTTCGGCATGCCCGCGCCCGTCTGCGCAGAGAGCAGAATGCCCGACACGCCGCACATGAAGCCGTTGAGCAGGTACAGCTCAAACCGGAGACGGTTGACCTTGATGCCCGCGAGGAAGCTGGCGTTTGCGTTGCCGCCGATCATGTAGACCGACCGGCCGAACACCGTGTATTTGGAGATCAGATGGAAAATCACAAATGTCACGATCATGATGATCAGCGACATCGGCAGGCCCAGCACATAGCCGCGGCCGATGAAGATGTACGAGCTGTCCGAAATCGGGAGCGACTGGCCGGCTGAAATCAGATACGCGAGGCCGCTGAGCGACTGCATCGTGGCAATGGTCGTGATGAACGCATTCAGCTTCAGAACCGTGATGAAAAAGCCGTTGATCGCGCCGCACAGCACGCCCGCGGCCAGCGCCGCAAGCACCGTCACAATCCAGTTTCCGCTGGCGCGGGAGGCAACGGCCGCCACCATGCCGACGACCGCGATCTGCGAGCCGACCGACAGGTCAATGTTGCCGGAGATGTTGATCAGCGTGACCGAGCAGGAGATGCATCCGACAATCGCCGCGTACAGGCCGATGTTCAGGAAGTTCTTGAAGCTCAGGAAGTATTTTGACGTCAGAGAGAAGAACACAATCTCCACGACCAGCGCGCAGATGACCGTAAACAGTGTCGGAAGCGGCTTTCTCTGTTTCTTTTCCAGCGTTTCGGGCTTATGTTGATTCATATCAGTTACCTCCGATTGCATAGCGAACCACATTCTCCTGTGTCGCCTCGTTTCGCGTGAGCGTTCCGGACACGCGGCCCTCAAACATGACCATGATCCGGTCGGACATGGCCAGCAGCTCCGGCATTTCCGACGTGATGATGATCACGCATTTGCCCTCCTGGCACTGCTGGTCCAGAATGCGGTAGATTTCCGCCTTTGCGCCGACGTCAATGCCGCGCGTCGGCTCGTTCAGAATCAGAATATCCGGATTCAGCTCCAGCCACTTGGCCAGAACGACCTTCTGCTGGTTGCCGCCGGAGAGGCTCTCTACAATCGTCTGGGAGCCAGGCGTCTTGATCTCCAGATTTTTGATCCAGCGCGCGGCGATGTCCTCATCCTTTTTCCGGTTGGTCAGGAGCTTGCGCTCCTTTGCGTAATACGCGCTGGCCGCGTTGACCGCGACGGACTGGTTCAGGACCAGACCCTCGGTTTTCCGCTCGGCCGGAACGTAGGCAATGCCGTGCGCGATGCCGTCTTTGGGGCTGCGGATGTGGACCTCCTTCCCGGAGACGCGGATGGTTCCGCCCTGCAAAAGGTCCTGCCCGAAAATTGCCGAGCCGATTGCCTGATGGCCCGAGCCCATCAGACCGTAGATGCCGAAGATTTCACCCCGCCGCGCCGTGAAGCTGACGTCTCTGAGCCATTTGCTGCTCAGGTGCTCCACCTCCAGAATCGCGTCGCCGGCCTGCGCGCCGACCTTGGGGTACATGTCGTCCAGACGGCGGCCGACCATGCGCGAGACCAGCATGTCGTGCGTCGCGTCCTCAATGGCGATTTCGCCCGTCACGCAGCCGTCGCGCACGACGACCACGCGGTCGGCGACCTCGAACAGCTCGTCCAACTTGTGCGAGATGTAAATGATGGACACGCCGTCGTCTGCCGCCTTATGTATCAGCTTGTAAAGATGCTCGACCTCGATGTCGTTCAGCGCCGAGGTCGGCTCATCCATAATCATCACTTTCACATGGTTGGAGATGACCTTTGCAATCTCCACCAGCTGCTTCTGCGCGACCGTGCAGTCGCCCAGATTCATCCGCGGGTCCAGCTCAAGACCCACCTCGGCCAGAATTTCCCTTGACTCCGCGTACATTCTGGCATAGTCCACGAAGCCGTGCTTTTTGGGAATGCGTCCCATGAAGAGATTCTCCGCGATGGAGACCGTGGGGACGTAGTTCAGTTCCTGATGAATCACGCCGATTCCGGCGTTTTTTGCCTCTACGGGCAGCTCAAAGCGAACCTGCTTCCCCTCCAGAAACAGCTCGCCCTCGTCGGGCTGGTAGATACCGGACAGCACCTTGATCAGCGTGGACTTGCCCGCGCCGTTTTCTCCCAGCAGCGCCACAACCTCGCCCCTGTGCAGCGTGATGCTGACATGATCCAGCGCTTTGACGCCCGGGAACTGCTTGCTGATGCCGCGCGCTTCCATGACAATTTCTTCCGAAACAGCCCGACGCTTTTTTGTTGTCATTTCTGCCAAATTCTTCACCTCAGTTTTTCATTGCTTCTGCCGGTGACAGAACGCGGCGGCGCATGCGCGCCCGTCCGCGTCCGGTCAGGCTGTGTGTCGTGAATGTGCCTGGCTCCATATCAGGAGGCCCATGCGGCCTCCCGATATGGAGATTTCTGATCAGGCAATGTTGTTCCAGGGCAGGTTATCCAGCGGATAGTATTCCTTGATGTTGTCCCAGGTGATCGCTTCGAACTTGCAGCAGGTGTTGTCGGGGATTTCGCCCGTCGACAGATACTGCTCGATCAGCTGGCAGGCCTGCTCGCCGTACAGCTCGGTGAAGTTGGAAATCGTGCAGACCCAGGACTGGTTGCCGTCGGAGGCGTACATCGGCTCGACGAACTGGCTGCCGCAGTTGGCGGAGAAGATGCGCACATCCCACTCGCGGTTCGCGGTGCAGGCGGCTGCATAGACGCCCTGCGCAGCGTTCTCGTTGATGGTGAACACCACGATGGACTTCGCATCCGGATGGCCGGTCAGGAAGTCGGCGAATCTCTGCTGGGATTTGCCCGCGTCGTTTTCGCCCTCAAGCTCAACGACCTCGGTGTACTGGATGCCATTGTCGTCCAGCGCGTCAACGCAGGAGCGGACACGCTTCTGAACCTCGTCGCCGGAGGCGATCTGGGTCATCAGAACGATATAGTCGACGGTGCCGTCATAGTTGTCCTTGATGTACTGTGCGGCGGTCTCGCCGTTGAAGTAGCCCAGCTGCGCGGAGTCGATGCCGAAGAACGGCGCGCCGGGAAGCGCGATGTCAACCGCCAGAACGGGAATACCGGCGTTGTTGAAGATGTCCATGATGGTCTGGCCGACGGATGCGTCGACGTTCATGTCAACGACGAAGTCGGGGCCCTGCAGGGCCATGGTCTCGGCGTTGGAGACGGCGGTCTGTCCGTCCGAGTTGTTGTCGGCGTACAGCAGCGTCCAGCCGCGTTCCTTGCAGGCATTTTCAAAGCCGTACTTGACGAGCTTGCCGAAAACGCCCTTTTCGTTGATGTTGCAGAGGCCGACCGTCACGTTGGACAGGTCCTTTTCCTCCGCGGGAGCCGCATCGTCCGTTTTTTCCTCAGCGGGCGCGGCGGCCGGTGTCTCGGCGGCGGGCTCGGCGGGGGTTTCGGCCGGCTGCTCCGCAGCCTTCTGTGCACAGGCTGTCAGGGAGAATACCAGCAGCAGGCACAGCACGAGCGCAATGATCTTTTTCATTTGTTGTTCCTCCATAAATTATTTTTTCCACCGAAGTGGGTCTGCCCATTGATGCTTGTCATTTCAGGTAGAAGATCTGACGATAGCGTCCGTCGGCAGCGCCGCCGGCTTTGCAGATCTCGATGATTCCCTCCATGCTTTCGGCCCAGCGTGCGGCCGCGGGATTGGCCGCCTTGATCCGGTGCATCTGCGCCAGATCTTCGCATTCATAATATCCGATCACGTTCTGTCCGCAGCGGAAGATCGAATAGTTGGAAATGCCCTGCGCCTTCAGATTTTCAACCATTTCCGGCCAGATCTCGCGGTGCCGCCGTTCGTATTCGGCTTCCCTGCCCGCGAGAATCGTGCCTGTCCAGACGACGCGCTCCATATTCAGCGCACGATCTCGTACTCGATGCCGAGAATGTCGGCGATTTTGGCGATGGTGTCGGCCTTGTGCCCAAGACCCAGCGCGTAGTGGTGCGTCGGGCCGGCCATGACCCAGCGCTTGATGAAGTTTTTGGTGTTCGGCTCAAAGCGGCCGCGCGTGTTGGTGTTGCCGGTGGGCGGGATGGGGCCCTTCTCGGAATAGCCCTCGCCGATGATGAACTTGAATTTGTTCTCGCCGGTCTGCGTGATGCCCAGCATCGTGATCGGCCCTTCCTTCAGCTTGAACTCCACCGACGCGCCGGAGCCGGGCTTGCCGTGATATTTTTTCAGGCTTCTCAGCACGGGCTTGCCGTCGGCGATGGCGATATGGTGCGGGCCGTCGTGGCCGACCATGATGTAGTCCTCCTCAAAGTCGAACGGATGGAACTCGGCGAAGCTGCCGCCGATGTTGAGCCGGTCCATGATGAACATGGCAATGCAGGTCTTGATATCGAACTCGCCGCACATGGGGAAGCCCTGTGCGTTGAGCATGGAGTTGCCGACGATGAACGACGAGACCAGATTCTGATGCTCGGAATCGGGACGGCCGTTGTAGTAGTACGCAAGACCGGTCAGATTCTGCTCTTTTACGAATTTGTCCAGCGCGACCGAGGCTTTTGCGGCCTTGTACAGGTCGGTGTCGGTCAGCTTCATCGTGACCGGATCGCAGACAGGCTCGGGCGTGTCGAAGTTTTCCAGGATGACCGCTTCCTTGGCCTGAATCTCATCCTCGGTGACGGTGTCGTAGACCTTGAGCACATCGTCAACCTCCAGCAGCGGCACATGCACGCCGAAGCTGGCGGAAACGGCGGTGGGGTCGGCGTGCATGTCGTACATGGCCTCCAGCACATGGCCCATCAGGCCGAAGCGCGCGCCGTGCAGATCGTGCAGAACCTTGGCGATGTCGCACCACTCGGCGACGGCCGCTTTGGCCTCGTCGTCGTTGTACAGCGAGCCGATGATGACGTCGCTGACCTTTCGGCCCATGCGGATTGCAACGCCCGTAAACTCGGGCACGGAACAGATATTGTCGTTTTCAAGCTGACGGCGCGTGCTGCCGTTGGCGCAGTCCAGCGTGCCGACCGGCTGAAGCGCAATGAGGACCATCGGCGCGGAGAGCTCGCGGATGATCGGCGCAAAGACAGAGGAGGTTGCGTAGGTGAGCATATTGCACATCACGACGTCCGGCTTGTCGCTCTGCATTCTGGCAAGCGTGTCATACGCCTTGGTGTTGGTGTCGACCATGCCGTAGTCAATGATTTCCACGTCGTTTTCCGCAAGCAGCTTCTTAAAATCCTCGTGATACTGCATGAGCGTCTCATACAGACCGGGGAACTGCGGCCAGTAGACGGGATGCGCCACACCAAATACGCCGATGCGCCCGACGCGCGGTTTTTCTCTTTTCAGCATAATTTAACCTCCAAAAGCTTAGAAAGCTGATTTCCTTATGCGTGCATAATACCACAAAAGCCGCGGGGCCGGAATTGCTGGGTCAAATAAGAACTTGTCGAAAATAAATGTGCACTTTGAACAAAAACAGTAGAAATCCGCCGCGGCGCGTGCTATACTACAGGCAAAAAACAGGAGGCCGGTGATCCGATTATGCAGAATACGCTTCGTCTGAGCATGAACGATCTTGCGCCGTTTGTGCGCTATGTACAGCAGTATGAGGTGCCCACCTCGCAAAAACGCGGCGCGCCGATGCTCAACGCCTATGACCACCGGCTGTTCTACATCTACTCCGGCACGGGGCAGATCCGTTTCCGCGACCGCACCTGCTCGGTCACGCGCGGCGATCTGCTGATCTGGCAGTCGGGCATCGAGTATTTGCAGGTGCACAGCTCCGAGCACAGCCTGATGCTGCTGGGCTGCAATTTCGATTTCACGCGCCGCCACCGGCACACGGTCTATCCCATTCCACCCGACCCAGTGGATGTGTTTCAGCCCGATCTGATTCTGGAGCATGTGGAGATGCCGGAGGTTCCGGCGCTGTGCGAACCGATTCTGCTGCACAACATGACGCAGCTGGAGCCGATTTTACTGCAAATGCTGGAGGAATACCACAACCAGAAGAGCTATACCGCCATCCGCCTGAGCGCGATGATGCTGGATGTGCTGTGCACTACGTTCCGCTGTCTGCACACGCCGCCGGCCGGCGTGGCGAAATCCTCGCGCCATGTCGACGAGATCATCGAGTATATCCATCAGCACTACGCCGAGCGCATCACAAACCAGACGCTGGGCCAGCATTTCAGCTATCACCCCAATTATCTCAATAAACTGATGGTGCAGTCTACCGGTAAATCCTTACATCAGTATCTGATCGACTACCGCATCACGCGCGCGATCGACCTTTTAAGCACCACCGACGAGCCCATTTCCGGCATCGCCCTGCGCGCCGGCTTTCAGGATATCTGCCACTTCAACCGCGTGTTCAAGCAGAAAACCAACCGCACCCCCGGCGATTACCGCAAGGGGTGAGGAGGGCTTTGGTCCGGTTTCACCGGACGGACGGACAGAGTCGTCAGCCCTCCTGCAAAACAAACAAAAGCCGCAGAGCCTTGCTCTGCGGCTTTTCACTCAATCAATCGGAATATCATTCGACAGCGCTCTGCCCTCCAGCAGCAGGAGCTTTTCCGCCAGCAGGCGGCAGAGCCCGCTGACGATTGCCGTGGCCGCGACCAGCTGTCCCGCGTCGTTTACCGCGAACTCGGGCGCCGGCTCGGCGTGGTCCAGAATCGGCCCCGCCGCCAGCCGCACCTGCTGGACAAAATAGGCTCTGGCGATCCGGTGCCGCTGCACATAGTCGCTGTAGATTTCGCGCACTTCGTTCTCGCTGATGCCGACGGGGATCATCTTTTGCAGCGTTGCGATGCTCAGACTCTGCTTCAGCGTGCAGATCATAATCAGATACGCGATATGCACGCGGTAATAGCGCTTCTTGCGCGGCCCCGGCATAAAGCGGTTGCGCACATAGTTGTTGATCGTCGCGGCTGTCAGAAACTGCTCCTCCTTCAGCTCCGGCGGCAGATAATCCAGATATTTTTTCAGCAGCATCAGAACCTGCTCCATATACAGTCCGATGTCCGGAATGTCCTCCCACTGCGGCAGGCTGTAGTTGTTCAGATACTTTTCCCATCGCCGCAGCTTTCCCGCGACCAGCTGCTTGTCATATTCCATTTGCGGATCTCCTCCCATGCGCCGCGGCGCATTGTCGCATGCACATTTTTTGGTATTATACACCATGCCTTATCGCAATTACAAGATGTCTGTAAATAAGTTTCTATTGACATGGTTCGGTTCCTGTGTTAATCTAATCTCAAACATCAGATAATTTGGAGGCTTGTATGAGCTTCGTCATTTTTACCGATACCTCGGCGAATCTGCCGACGGATTATCTGGTCCAGCACCATATCCAGACCATTCCTCTGGAATATCTCATCGACGGCAGAGCGCACACCTGTCTGGACACGGAAACGTTCGACGGCGAGCGCTATTACGACGCCATCCGCTCCGGCACGGTCGTCACCACCTCGCAGATCACGCCGCAGCATTATATCGACTGCTTCACGCCGGTTCTGGCCGCCGGACAGGAGCTTCTGTTCATCGGCATGTCGTCCGGTATCAGCGGCTCGTATCATTCGGCCGAAATTGCCGCCGCGCACCTGCGCGAGCAGTACCCCGACGCAAGACTCCGTCTGGTCGATACGCTGGCCGCGTCGCTTGGGGAAGGAATTTTCGTCCTGCGCGCTGTCGACTGCCGTGACGCGGGCATGTCTCTGGATGAGACGGCCGATTGTCTGCTGGCCAATATCCCCTGTATGTATCAGGGCGTCATGCTGGAGGATCTGATGTACCTCAAGCGCGGCGGGCGCATCTCCGGCGCAAAGGCGCTGCTGGGTACGGTTCTGGGCATCCGCCCGCTGCTCAAGGGCAACGAGCACGGCCAGCTGGTCGTCTGCGGCAAGGCGCGCGGACGCAGGGCCGGACTTGCCGCGCTGGCGGAAAAATACGCCGCGCTGGTCGATCATCCGGAGGAAAAGATTGTCGGCATTGCCCATGCGGGCTGCGGCGACGACGCGGAGACGCTGGCAGAAATGCTGCGAAAGGCCGCCGCGCCGAAGGATATTCTGATTGTCTGCTATGAGCCTGTCACAGGCTCCCACGTCGGCCCTGGGACGGTTGCACTGTTCTTCGAGGGTAAGGTCGGCGTCCGTCTGCAATAAGCCCTCTGCGCCGCAGCGCCCTTGTCCGGCGTACCGCCAAAGCCTTCCGGCTGTTCTGTTCTGCCATGGGTTTCGCCTCCCTGCGGCAGGTTTCTGATAGAATAGCATTCTCTTTCCTCTCTATTTATGCAAAGGGATTCGGAGTCGCCGTCCATCGGTGGCTCCGAATTCCTTTTCTGCACCCGCAGCCGTTACTTCGCAGACGATTCTGCACGGCACCTTGTAGGGGCCGACGACTCTGTCGGCCCGACGTTTCCGGCTGGCACCGAACTGCCGTTAAATGCGGTGACACCGCGACTGTTGCTTCGCAGACCTACTTTTTCTGTTGCGCCAGAAAAAGTAGGCAAAAAGATGCGCTTGGACGCGTTTTATATTGCGCGCTGCCGCGCGCGAGTTTTTGGCCGCTCCGCGGCCTGAACGCCCTCTTCGGGCGCAGATTTGTTACTTCCCCGATAGCTTTCAATTCCGGCAAATGTACTACACGCATTTGCGGGCAGACTGCATCAACTTCGGTTCTGCTCATTTCCGGAATACTCGGCCGATTACGATATTGCACAGCATATTGTAGGGGCCGATGCCTACATCGGCCCATCGGAAACCTACGAATTCGCCGCAGATTTCCGTGAAAACGGCGTGCACTGCGCGGACCGATGTGCACCCGCAAGGGGTAGGCCGCATCCGTAGCGCTCCTTCGTCGCTGACGGCTGCGCTCGCCATCGGCCCCTACAAACATTTGCAATAGAATGCAAAAATTCTGCACCACCGGCGAATGCGTAGATGCATTCTGCATTCCACGGCAGGGTGTTTTGCCATCTCCTTGCGTGGAAATGATTACCGATGGGAGCGTTGTCACCACGCAGGCGGCGCTGTAGTATAGCTTTGTAGAAAGAGTTCCGTGTGCTGGCCGCAGC
>CAKUJN010000077.1 GCA_934661735.1 uncultured Oscillospiraceae bacterium | reverse complement strand
CGCCAGATGGTACAGAAGCTCCATTTCCTTCGGCGGCGTTTCCACACGCTTTCCGTCGACAATCAGCTCAAACGCGTCCAGATCGATGATCAGCTTGTCAAAGACCAGACGGCGCTTCTTCTCTTTGCCGTCCCCGTCGCCGCTGCGGCGCAGCACGGCCTCAACGCGCGCAAGGACTTCCTTCATCTCAAACGGCTTTGTGATATAGTCGTCCGCACCCTGCTTCAGGCCCGTGACCTTGTCGGTCGTCTCACCCTTTGCCGTCAGCATGATGACCGGCACCTGACTGCTCTGCCGGATGGTATGCAGCACGGCCCAGCCGTCCATGACCGGCAGCATGATGTCCAGCAGTACCAGATCGGGACTGAGCTTGCGGAACAGGTCGACGCCCTGTCCGCCGTCAGAGGCGATGTGCGTGGTATAGCCCTCGTTGTTCAGATACAGCTGCAGCAGCTCGGCGATGTTTTGATCGTCCTCGACAATCAGAATACTCTTTGCCATAAGGCTCCCTCCCGTGCGGCCCGCGTCGGGCCGTCTCTCTTTTGCGCGGCAGACGCCGCACAGTCGTTCATATTTTTATATTATAGACGATACGCGCGGCTTTGCGTGAACTTTTTGTAAAAACAGGATGCTCCATGCCGTCCGTGTGCAATTATTCTTTTTTCCCGTTTCCCAAATGCAAAATCTGTGATATGATAGGCGTGGAAAATCCCGTAATGATTTACGACAGGAGATATATTATGGAGCTGACGTCCCGTATGAACCATTCCGCGCTGACTGCACGCACCGCCGCGGCGGGCAGCATGGTGCTGCTGAAAAACACCGGCAATACGCTTCCGCTGCGCGCGGAGGGAAGCGAGCCGCTTCCCGTCGCCGTTTTCGGCGTCGGGCAGATTTTTACTGCCTGCTGCTCCGAACAGATGCAGCCGTGGCGCACGGTCAACGTGCTTGACGCGCTGTGCGCGGGCGGGCGCGTCAGGCCGGACGGCCTGCTGGCGCACAAATACCGCGAATGGTGTCTTGCGCACGCGAAAAATGAGGAAATGCCGCTCTCCCGTCTGAGCATGGAGGAGCTGGCCGAAAACAGCGCGGCAGCCGTCGTGGTCGTCACGCGCACGCCCGAGGACTACCGCACGGTCCTGACAGCGGACGAGTGTGAAATGGTGCGCACGGTCTGCGCCGCATTCACGCGGACGGTACTGGTGCTGAACACTCCCGGCTGGATGGAACTGGGCGAGCTTGCACAGACGCTTCCGGCCATCGTGTTCATGGGCGTGGCGGGACAGGAGGGCGGCGCGGCGCTGGCCGATATCCTGACCGGCGAGGTCATGCCCTCCGGACGTCTGGCGCACAGCTGGCCGCTGACGCTTGCGCAGTTTGACGAGGCCGCCGGAGTAATGGACGGCTTCTGCGGCTACCGCTGGTTTGATTCGTTCGGCAGGGACGTGCTGTATCCGTTCGGCTACGGTCTCGGCTATGGCAGGGCCGAACTTCAGTCCGTCTCCATGGGTCTGGACGGCTGCGACGTGGTTGTGACGGCCGAGGTAGCGAACACCGGAAGCGTCTGGCCCGTGCAGGAGGTCGTGCAGGTCTATTTCTCCACGCCCGCAGCCGCGCACGGCGGCGCAATCTATCAGCTTGCCTGCTTCCGGAAAACGCGTCCGCTGGAAGCGGGCGAAAAGCAGACGATCACCCTGCGCTTTCCGGTAACGAAAATGGCCGTATTCCGCGAAAGCGCCTCCGCGTTCGTGCTGGAGGAGGGCTATTACGACATCCGCGTCGGCGTCAGCAGCCGCGCGACCTATATTGCCGGCTCGCTGCGCCTGACGCGCAGCGCCGTGGTGCAAGCAATCACGCCCATGCAGATGGCGGACCGCCCCGACCGCGCGCGCACCGGCGCAGGCTTTACCTACAGCGGCGAAGGTGAGGAGCTTGCCGCCGCGCGCAAGCGCGCCATCCGCTTCTCCGACCGCAGCCTGCCGCGCCTGAGCCGGAAAAAGGGCCAGGAATTCACCGGCTGCCGCCCCGACGGCAGAGAGCATACGCTCACCGACGTGCTGCGCGGCTGGTGTTCGCCGTTCCAGCTGGTCGCTTCGATGGACGATTACAGTCTGCGCGCGCTGGTCTATGATTTCGGCACGCAGCCGTCCTCCGTGCCAGGGGCGCTCGGCGCGTCGGCGGCGCTGGAGCGCTATGAAATCCCCGCGCTGAGCATCGCGGCCGGCTCCGAGGGCCTGCACCTGCAGCGGGAAATCCGCGATGATGAGACGGACAAGGTCGTAAAGCGCCAGAACTGCACGGCGTTCCCGTCGGCAAGCCTGCTGGCCTGCTCATTTGATCCGGACCTCATCCGTTCGGTCGGCGCGGCCATCGGCCGTGAAATGTCCGAATACGGCGTTGATCTGTGGCTGGCCCCGTGTGTAAACCTGCTGCGCGCGCCGCGCCAGACCGGCTTTGCCGAGTGCTGGTCTGAGGACCCCGTTGTCTCCGGTCTCTGCGCACGCGCAATCGCCGACGGCGTCCGCCCGTTCGGCGCACCGGTGCTGCGCAGCGGCGCGGCGGAGCCCGCAGCGCTTTCACAGTCAGCCTGCCGCGGCCTGTACGCGCTGGGCTTTGAAATCGCCTGCGGCGCGTATCCCGCGGTCCTGATTCCGGCCGCGCCGGTCAACGGCGAGCTCTGCGGCGAGGACGGCGCGCTGGCGCGCTCGATGATCGTGGACTGGAAATTCCGCGGCATGTTCCTCGCGGACAACGAGCGGTATACTGCCGAGCCGGACCGCGTGACGCTGGAAAAATCGGCGCTGCGCATTCTGCGCCTGATGCAGGAACGAAGCAAAACAAAGCGTTGACCGTAAAAACCGACAAAAACGCGCCGCCGTGTCTGTGCATTTTCACAGAAAACGGCGGCGCGCCTCTGCCTGTTTTATGAAAAAAATGAAAAAGCGGCTTTTTTTGCAAAAACGCTTGACAGCAGCCGCTTTTCATGTCTATAATGGGCGAAAATCAAATAAGGATCAAACAGAGATATAGAGGCGCGGAAACAATCAGTACCTCCCCTCAGGCCCTCAAAGGCCGCCAAACGGGAGCGAAAGGTCTTTCCGCCGAAATGGTCCGGCGTTTGAGCGCCGTGCCGTTGGGCGTCTGGAGAATATCCATTCGACTGTCGCAATCTTCGATTGCGGAGTGCTATCATCGATTTTGTATGGACGCAGGTCATTTTGGCAGCGCGATTTCAACGGTCGAAGCACTTTGCTTTGACCGTTATTTGTTTTTGAGGCAATCAAAATCCAAGGAGGAACTTATCATGAGAAGAACCATTTCCATCATTCTGGCCTGTGTTTTGCTTCTGGCCGCGCTGACGGGCTGCGGCTCGCGCGAGAAGGTCGATCTGAAGAACGCTGCATCCATTGCCGACCTCAAGGGCGCGACGCTTGGCGCGCAGACCGGCACGTTCCACCTGACCGCGCTCGATCAGGTTGAGGGCATTACAAAGAAGGATTTCGCCGATTTTACCGACCTGCTCAACGCGCTCAAGTCCGGCGCAATCGACGGCTATGTCGCCGAGGAGCCGACGGCGCTTGAGGTCTGCGGTAAGGACGATACGCTCACCTATCTTCCGTTCCTGAACAACGACACCGGCTTTGCCGCGACGGACGAGGAAACCGGCATTGCCATTGCCTTCCAGACCGGCTCCGGAATGGTCGCAACGGTCAACGCAATTCTGTCCGGCATCCCGCAGGAAACCCGTCAGGCGCTGATGGCGCAGATGGTCAGCCTGAGCGCCGACCCCGATACCGAAACCGGCGAAGCCTCCGCGCTGCCCTCCGTTTCGGACGACACGTCAAACGGTACGCTGAAGATCGCCATGGAATGCGCCTACGCACCGTTCAACTGGACGCAGACGACCGATGCCAACGGCGCGGTCCCCATTCAGGGCCAGAACGGCATGTACGCAAACGGCTATGACGTGCAGGTTGCAAAGTACGTCGCCTCCCAGCTCGGCATGGCGCTTGAGGTCTACGCCTATGAGTGGGATTCGCTGATCCCCGCCGTCCAGTCCGGCGCGGTGGCCGCTATCGCCGCCGGCATGAGTCCCACGGCCGAGCGTGAGGAACAGGTTGATTTTACCGACTGCTACTATAACAGCAATCTGGTCGTCATTATCAAGAAGTAACCGGAGTCGAAGATGGAATTTTTATCGGAAGTGATCGGACTGGTACGGCAGTACTGGTCATACCTGCTCACAGGTGTGGGCTATACGATGCTCATTGCGCTCATCGGCACGGCGGCGGGCTTTCTCATCGGCCTGCTGACCGGCGTCGTCCGTACCGCGCCGAGGTCGAAAAACAGCGCCGTGCGCGCGCTGCAAAAGCTCCTGAATGCCGTCATCGCCGTTTATATTGAAGTATTCCGCGGCACACCGATGATGGTGCAGGCAATGGTCATCTACTGGGGCTACGCGTTTTTGAACGACGGCAGCACCCTGCCGCTGATCCCCGCGGGCCTGTTTATCGTGTCGATCAACACCGGCGCGTATATGGCCGAGATTGTCCGCGGCGGCATTCTCTCCGTGGACAAGGGCCAGCTGGAGGCGGCCTACGCCGTGGGCATGACGCACGGCCAGTCGATGCGCAAGGTCATTCTGCCGCAGGTGGTGCGCAATATTCTTCCCTCGGTCAGCAATGAGTTTGTCATCAATATCAAGGATACGTCCGTGCTGAACGTCATCGGCGTGACGGAGCTGTACTACATGGCGGGCGTGATCAAGCGCATCAATTTGCAGACGTTCCAGACCTATACGGTCATCTGCGTGCTGTACTTTATTCTGACCTTTACCGTCACACGCCTGCTGCGGTTGGCGGAAAAGAAGCTGGCAGGCAGCGAAAACTACACGATCTGCGGCTCTGGCTCGGACTCGCAGGCAGAGATTCACATTCCAAGGGAGGCGTAGGAAATGGCGGAGATTTTACGGCTGGAGCATCTGGAAAAAACCTTCGGCACGCACGCTGTCCTGCGCGACGTAAGCTTTTCTGTGGAAAAAGGCGATGTAATCAGCGTTATCGGCCCGTCCGGCTCGGGCAAAAGCACCATGCTGCGCTGTGTGAACCTGCTGGAGGAGCCGACCGGCGGCAGGATTTACTTTGAGGGACAGGACGTTCTGGACAAGGGCATGAATCTGTCGCAATACCGCGCCCGCGTGGGCATGGTCTTTCAGCAGTTCAATCTGTTCGGCAACATGAACGCGCTGGAAAACTGCGTCAGCCCACAGACGACCGTCCTGCGCCGTCCGCGCGCCGAGGCGGAAAAGATCGCCCGCGGCTATCTCGATCGCGTGGGCATGTCCGCCTACTGCGAGGCGCGGCCCGCACAGCTGTCCGGCGGGCAGAAGCAGCGCGTAGCCATTGCGCGGACGCTTTCGATGAATCCGGACATCATTCTCTTTGACGAGCCGACCAGCGCACTGGACCCCGAGATGGTGGGCGAAGTTCTGGACGTCATGCAGTCGCTTGCCGCCGAGGGCTTCACGATGCTGGTTGTAACGCACGAAATGGCGTTTGCGCGCGAGGTATCCGACCGCGTGATCTTCATGGACGGCGGCTACATTCTGGAGCAGGGCGTGCCGGAGGCGCTGTTCGGCAATCCGCAGCAGCCGCGCACCCGCGAGTTCCTGGCGCGCTATCTGCGCCGCTGAAGCGCTTTGTGCACACCGGTGGGACGCAGGCGTTTGCGCAGCCGCCGCGCCGCGGACATTTTCAACATACCCTGTCGGGGCGGGCGATTTTGCCCGCCCTTTTGTCCGTTTTCACCGGAACTGCCTCTTTTGCGGCAACACTGCAACTGTCGCTCCGCGGGCCCATTCTTTTCTGTCTTGCCAGAAAAGAATGGGGAGAAAAGAGGCGCTGGAGACGCGTTATATTGCGCGCTCACGCGCGCGATTTTTTGGCCGCTCCGCGCGGCCTGAACGCCCTCTTCGGGCGCAGAATTGCGACGATTCCGATGGCTTTCGGTTCGGTAAATGTACCACACGCATTTGCGGGCAGACTACATCAATTTTGGTTCTGCTCATTTCCGGAATACTCGGCCGATTACGATGTTGCACAGCATGTTGTAGGGGCCGATGCCCACATCGGCCCTGCAAATATTGGGCACCACCGGCGAATACGCAGATGGCCTGCCATTTCCACGGCAGCGTGTTTTGCCATCCCCTTGCGCGGCAACTGCTTCCGATGGGAGCGTTGTCTCCACGCAGGCGGCGCTGTAGTTCAGCTTTGCAGAAAGTTTATCGTGTGCTGGCCGCAGCGTTCTTCGAGGGGGTTCTTCTGTGGCTTGCGGTACAATCCGATCCGTATTCAGCGCCTCTTTTTGCCCACTTTTTCTGGCAAGACAGAAAAAGTGGGTCTGCGAAGCAACGGCTACGGTCTCACCGCAAATTCGGCACTTCGCTGCCAGCAAAAATATCTCAAACGCACAAAAGCCCGCCCCGCCTTTCGGCAGGACGGGCTTTATTCGATTTATCCGTCTCAGATCGTGGGCTGATTTGCCGCCTCGATGATCTTGACAAACTTCTCCGGCACCAGAGACGCACCGCCGATCAGGCCGCCGTCAATATCCGGCTGCGCCAGCAGATCATAGGCGTTCTTTTCGTTCATCGAGCCGCCGTACAGGATCGAAATCGCGCGTGCGATCTTTGCACCGTACATCTTGCGGATAACCGCACGGATGGCCTCGCAGACCTCTTCCGCCTGCTCGGGCGTGGCGGTCTTGCCGGTGCCGATGGCCCAGATCGGCTCATAGGCGATGATCATCTTGCGAATCTTGTCCTCAGCCACGCCGCTCAGACCGGCCTTGATCTGCATGGTGATCCATTCGGTGGTGATGCCCGTCTCGCGCTGCTCAAGGCTTTCGCCCACGCACATAATGGGAACCAGCCCGTTTTCCAGCGCCGTCAGAACCTTTGCGTTCACATCCGCGTCGGTTTCGCCCATGGCGCGGCGCTCGGAGTGGCCCAGAATGACGTACTTGCAGCCCGCGTCCACCAGCATGTTGGCCGCGATCTCACCGGTATACGCGCCGGAAGCGTTGGCGTTGCAGTTTTCCGCGCCGATGCCGACGCGGGTCTCACGCATGGCGCGAACCGCTGCGGGAATGCAGACGGCGGGAACGCACAGCGCGACGTCGCACCAGCGGCCCTTGGGCATGATGGCCTTGAACTCGGTCATGAACGCCTTGGTCTCACTGGGGGTCTTGTTCATCTTCCAGTTACCGGCAATTACGGTCTTGCGATACTTTCTGTTCATTGTAATTACTCCTAAATTTCTCTGTGGTAATGATTATTTCAGAAAAAGCGTCATGGACGCCTGATTTCCCAAATGGACTTCCCGCGCGCCGGCGCGAGATTTTCCGGCAGAACGCAGTATTGCCGGAAAAATCCGCCGCAGCCGGATTTATCTGTCCTGAAGGCACGCAATTCCTGGCAGCTCCAGTCCCTCCAGGAACTCGAGCGACGCGCCGCCGCCGGTCGAGATGTGCGTGATCTTGTCGGCAAAGCCCAGCTGCTCGCAGGCCGCGGCAGAGTCGCCGCCGCCGACAATCGTGATGGCGTCGGAGTCGGCAAGAGCCTGTGCCATGGCGATGGTGCCCTTTGCCAGCGTCGGGTTCTCAAATACGCCCATGGGGCCGTTCCAGACGACGGTCTTTGCGTTTTTGACAGCCGCGGCAAACAGCTCGCGGGTCTTTTCGCCGATGTCCATACCCTCCATGTCGTCGGGAATGGCGTCAACAGGGACGGTTCTGACGTCGATGGGCGCGTCAATGGGATCAGGGAAGGTCGCGGAGATAACGGTGT
The DNA here is from genome assembly GCA_934661735.1 of uncultured Oscillospiraceae bacterium. Lineage (GTDB taxonomy): Bacteria > Bacillota > Clostridia > Oscillospirales > Oscillospiraceae > CAG-170. Next base: position 1,943 of record CAKUJN010000077.1, on the reverse strand, counting down.
CAACCGGCAGAAGGAGCTTTACGCCCTTTGCCTCGGCCTTGGCCATCATTTCTTTGCAGTAGTCGACCTTTTCCGCGTCAAACAGGGACTTGCCGATGCCGTAGCCCTTGGCCGCAAGGAAGGTGTATGCCATACCGCCGCCAATAATCAGTGTGTCGACCTTTTCCAGCAGGTTGTTGATGACATTCAGCTTGTCGGAAACCTTTGCACCGCCGAGAATCGCGACAAACGGACGCTCGGGGTCGGCCAGCGCCTTGCCCATAATGGAAACTTCCTTTTCCACAAGGAAGCCGCAGACGGCGGGCAGATAGTCGGCGACGCCGGCCGTGGAGGAATGCGCGCGGTGCGCGGTGCCGAACGCGTCGTTGACGAACAGGTCGGCCATGGAGGCGAGCTTCTTCGACAGCTCGGGATCGTTTTTCGTTTCGCCCTTTTCAAAGCGGGTGTTTTCAAGGAGCATCACCTCGCCGTCCTTCAGCGAGGCAGCCAGCGCCTGCGCGCTTTCGCCAACAACGTCCTGTGCCATCCGGACGGGCTGGCCCAGAAGCTCGGACAGACGGTCGGCAACGACCTTCAGACTCAATTCAGGCTTGACCTCGCCCTTGGGCTTGCCCATGTGCGAGCAGAGAATGACGCGCGCGCCATGCGCGATCAGATACTGAATCGTCGGCAATGCCGCGACGATGCGCTTGTCGCTGGTAATGACGCCGCCCTTGGTGGGCACATTGAAGTCGCAGCGGCACAGAACGCGCTTGCCACGGACGTCGACGTCCTTTACGGATTTTTTGTTGTAGTTCATATGGTACCTCCCTGATTGTCACTGGTTTGCCAATCGATCATCCTTCCCGCGCCCGTAAGGTGCGGGAAATCCAGCTGCCGGAGCGCCTCAAACACGCCGACGGCAACAGAATTGCTGAGATTCAGGCTCCGCGCCTCCGCGCGGATGGGAATGCGGACGCAGTCGTCATAGTGCGCCGCCAGAAAATCCTCGGGCAGCCCCTTTGTCTCCTTGCCGAAGAACAGATAGCAGCCGTCCGGATAGCCGGCTTCGGCATAGCTCTTCGGCGCTTTCGTGGAAAACAGGCGCATGGCCGCCGGATGATTCTTTTCAAAGAAGTCGTCCAGATTATCGTATACGCGGACGTCCACCAGATGCCAGTAGTCCAGCCCCGCGCGCTTGACCGCCTTGTCGGAAATATCAAAGCCAAGCGGCCGGATCAGATGCAGAACGCTTCCGGTCGCGGCGCACGTCCGCGCGATATTTCCCGTATTTGCCGGAATCTCCGGCTCAACCAGAACAATGTGAAGCATAGGCCCTTTCTGCGCCGCCGCGCCATGTCAAAGCTTTTCCGCAAATCGCGAACATCCATATTCTATGACAGAACATCGTAAATTTCAATATGAATTTGGTAAAAATTCAGAATTTCTTCACTGGAAAATTTCGTTTTTACGTCTACCTCCACTCTCCTGCGAAAAGCGCACGCTTATCCGGCACATTTTACGCCTGTTTACGGAAAAAAGCAGCCATTTTTGCGCATTGCTTCGAAACGCAGCCCGAAAATGCACTTCACCACAGTTTTTGCATTTCGGCTTAACAAAATGCTTCAGCTCATGGATCGATATCGCAGCTGTGCGCTTCCGGAAAAGCGACCGTCCACAGCCGCGGAAAAGCCGAAAAGTCCTCCGCATGCGTCCGTCATGCGGAGGATCTGCCTCTATACATATCTGCACGAAGGGTTTCATTTGTCACGTCAAACAGCACTCAGCGCAGAGATCCAAGATATCCCACCGTCCGGTTCGGTGCCTCAAGCAGACCGTTCACCGCGTAGCGGTCAAACAGTCCGCCAAGCGCCTCACGCAGCGCCGGATACTCCGCCGCATCCGGCCGGAGCGCATAGGAATTGGACAGGCCTCTGGTGATGAACTGCTCACGTGTGTAACCC
>CAKUJN010000076.1 GCA_934661735.1 uncultured Oscillospiraceae bacterium | reverse complement strand
TTTTTCCGCAAACCAGTCATTTTGACGACTTACAAAAGCAAAAAGGGAAACGACTTCCTTGCGGAGTGTTTCCCTTCGGCGTCCTCTTTTTGTATGTAAAAAGCGCTTTGCAGGCGCGATATGAAAACGGGGACGCGGAGGCGTCCCCGTTTTTGCACGGTTTATCCGGTCTTGTCCGTCGGAAGATAGAGCCAGAAGCGGACCATGTTATAGTTGGTGTTCTCATAGAGGCTGCGTGCTTCGCTCAGCGCCCATTCCGTCCCATCAGAGCGGAAATACCGCGGAATCCGGAAGCAGCGCGGCACGCTGTTCAGCGTAACCACCTTGCCGGTAAGCGTGTTCTGATAGCGCAGGACATTGGTGAACACGCCGTAGTCCTCGTAAATGTGCTCCGGAAGATGCTCGCCGAAGTCGCCCGTTTTCAGGCTCTCCTCCAGTCCAGGAAACGGGTGTGCCCCGTCCCAGTTATCCCAGTAATCCGCGGCGTGTGCCTTGATCAGCGCTGTGTATTCCGGACTTTCCCAGTGGACGACAAGCTCACAATTGCTGATCATGTAAGGCCGCGGGCTTGACGGCAGATTTTCCTCCATTACGGCGACCGTGCCGTCCGGCTCGTACAGGCGCAGAACACGCCAGCTTCCGTCTGCTGTCTGTTCGGTAAACACAACGATATTCTGTCCGCAGATCAGACGCTCCAGAACGCCGTCCGTTTGATAAGCGATTGTGACATCGCCGGTCATGGGGTCAATCTGCGTCAGACACCTGCTGACGGAGTTCGTCAAGCGTTCTTGCCTGTGGCTCCTGCGTTTCTGCTTCCTCCGGCGTGATCGGGCGGCGGAGCGGTAAACGATTCTTCTGTTTCCAGTATAACAGAGGACTCCGGCGCGTATTTTGGCAGATGGGCCGCAAAAATGCGGCAATTTTTCGCTTTCCTGTGGAAAAAGGGCGCGAAATGTAGTAAAATCAGAAAAGCAGCTTCCGCATCTGCCGCATAGGATATATGGGGGTGCGGCGATGATTGCGGATTTGATTTTATGCCTGCTTGCGGCCTGCGGCGTGCTGATGGTGCTGTGGTGTCTGACGGGCTGGGCGCTGTTCCCGTGCCGCGGGCGGCACGATACGCTGATCTATCTGTCGGGCGAAGCGCCCGCGATGGAGCAGACGGTGCGCGCGCAGCGATGGCTTCGCAAGAGCGGGCTTTCGCGCGGACGCGTGATTCTGGTGGACTGCGGAATGACAATACAGGCGGCGGCACGCGCACAGCGGCTGTGCCGCACGGGACAGGAGATCTATTGCAGGGAGGACGCGCTTTGCGGCCTGCTGAAAACGGAGTAAGAGATGGCTGAACGAGAAGAAAACATGATCCGCGGCTCGGTGCAGAGCGTGGTGTTTCAGAATCCGGAGAACGGCTATGCCGTGCTGCGTCTGCAAACGGACGAGGGCGAGGCGGTCACGGTTGTGGGGACGATCCCCATGACCGTGGTGGGCGAGCGCCTGGTCGTGGTGGGCCGGTGGGGCCATCACGCCAGTCACGGCAGACAGTTTGAGGCGGAGTTTCTGGAGCGGCTGATGCCGGAGACAACGGGCGAAATCTACGCGTATCTGTCCTCGCGCGCAATCAAGGGCATTGGGGAGCGGACGGCGGCAAAAATCATGGAGCTGTTCGGGACGCAGGCGCTGAATGTGATTGAAAACGAGCCGGAACGGCTGGAGGTCATCTCCGGCATTTCGCACCGGCGCGCGATGGAGATCAGCGAGAGCTTCCGCAAGCAGGCAGGCGTCCGGCGGCTGATCGAGTTTCTGACGCTCCACCGGCTTCCGGCGGAGCTGGCCGTGCGGCTGTACCGTGTCTACGGAGACATGGCCGCAGATGCGCTGCGCGATGACCCGTATCTGCTGACGGGGCCGTATTTCGGCGCGGACTTCTCCGTGGTGGATGCTTTTGCGCTGGAAATGGACGTGGAGGCTGACGATGAGCGACGCGTGGAGGCGGGCGTTCTGTTCGAGCTTTCGTATAATCTTGGAAACGGACATACCTTTATCCCACAGGACAAGCTCATTGCCGCGACGGCGGCGCTTCTGAGTCTGCCGCATGAGACGATTGCCGCGGCACTGGACCGCCTGTGTGAGCAGCAGCGGATGGAGCGGGACACCATTGCGGGGCTGACGGCGTGCTATCTGCCGGAGTTTTACGAGGCAGAGACGTATGTGGCGCGACGGCTTTTGCAGATGGCCGACGTTACGCTGCCGGAGCCGGCGCGGCTGGAGCAGATTCTTCGCGGCGTGGAGGCCGCAAGCGGGATGCAATACGCCGAAAAACAGCGGCAGGCCATCTGTGATGCTGCGGTAAACCGCCTCCTGCTGGTAACGGGCGGCCCCGGCACCGGCAAGACGACGGTCATGACCGCCATTCTGGATTTATTCGACCGGATGGGGCTGAAAACGCAGCTGGCCGCGCCGACGGGGCGCGCGGCGAAGCGTCTGGGAGAGGTGACGGGACGCGAGGCGTCCACAATTCACCGGCTTCTGGAGGCGCAGTTTGACCCCGAGACGGGCATGATGTCGTTTTTCCACGACGAGGACGAGCCGCTCCGGTGCGACGCGATGATCGTGGATGAGACGTCGATGGTCGATTTGCAGTTGATGCTGTCGCTGCTGCGGGCGCTGAAGCCGCAGTGCAGGCTGATTCTGGTGGGCGACCCCGACCAGCTGCCGTCGGTCGGCGCAGGGAACGTTTTTTCCGATATCATCCGCAGCGGCGTGGCGAAAACAGTGCGCCTGACCGAAATTTTCCGGCAGGCGCAGGAGAGTCTGATCGTCATGAACGCACACGCCGTCAACCGCGGCGAACTGCCGGTGCTGACGGTGAAGGACCGCGACTTTTTCTTTATGAAGCGGCGGAGCGGCGAAAGCGTCGTACAGACCATCGCGGAACTCTGTGCCACGCGTCTGCCGAAGAACATGCACATTCCGCCCGAGGATATTCAGGTGCTTTCGCCGACGCGCCGCCATGAGACGGGCACACAGAGTCTGAACCGCGCGCTGCAGGCGGTGCTTAACCCGCCGGCACAGGGCAGGCGCGAAAAACAGTTCGGCGATTTTTCCTATCGCGAGGGCGATCGGGTGATGCAAATCCGCAACAACTATGATATAATGTGGAAAAGGTCCGACGGACTCGGTTCCGGCACAGGTATTTTCAACGGCGACGTCGGGAAAATTACGCATATCGACTTTGCAAATGAGACGCTGACCGTTGTGTTTGATGACCGCGAGGCGGAATACGGCTTTGACATGCTGCGCGAGCTGGAGCCGGCCTATGCGATGACCGTCCATAAAAGTCAGGGCAGCGAGTACCGCGCGGTCATTCTGGCCGCGTTCAGCGGCGCACAGCTGCTGCTGACGCGGAGCATCCTGTATACGGCCATCACGCGGGCGAGAGAGCTTCTGATCATCGTGGGAAACGAGGAGGTTATTGCAGCCATGGTGCGCAACGACCGCCAGCAGCGCCGCTACAGCGGGCTGAAGCTGCGGCTGGAGAAGGGCAAAGCAGATGATGAATAGGTTGGCGGAAGCGCTGCTGGATCTGCTGTATCCGCCGCGGTGTCAGATCTGCCACGCGCTGATTACACCGCGTGAAAAGCCGGTTTGCCGCAGATGTCTGGACACGCTGCCCGAGCATGACGGCGCGGACCCGCATGTCGAGGGCGCATCGCGCTGTACGGCAACGTTCTTTTATGAGGGGAACCTGCGCGAGTCGTTTCACCGCTATAAATTTGACGGCCTGCAATGGTATGCCGGGCAGTACGGCCGGTGGATGGCCGTGACCGTGCGCGACAAGCTGGCGGGCCGGTTTGACCGGATCACATGGGCGCCGGTCAGCAGAAAGCGGCTGAAAAGCCGCGGATATGATCAGGCTGAGCTACTGTGCCGCGCGCTTGCGCGGGAGCTTGGCATGACGCCGGAGCGGATGCTGGAAAAGCACACGGACAATCCGGCGCAGTCGGGCATGAGCAGCGCGGAGGCGCGGCGGAAAAACGCGCGCGGCGTTTATCGCGTGACAGATGCGGAGCGCGCCGCGGGTGCGAGGATTCTATTGATTGACGATATTGTAACGACCGGCGCAACGCTTTCGGAATGCTGCCGTGTTTTGCGGGCGGCCGGCGCGGCGGACGTGGTCTGCGCGGCGCTGGCGACGCCAGGAACAGAAGAAAGGGTGAGACCGAAATGAAGCTGTCCAGAGACATTGGAATCGATCTTGGAACGGCCAATATTCTGGTTTATGAAGAGGGCAGGGGAATTGTCCTGCGCGAACCGTCTGTCGTGGCGGTGGATAAAAACACCGGCAAGGTTTTGCAGGTCGGCGCGGCGGCGCGCAACATGCTTGGCCGCACGCCTGGCAACGTTGTGGCTGTGCGGCCGTTGCGCGACGGCGTAATCTCCGACTACGAAATGACGGAGAAAATGCTGGAACAGTTTTTGAAAAAAATCGTAAAATTCGCGTTGATCAAGCCGCGCGTCATTGTCTGCGTACCCAGCGGCGTGACCGAGGTTGAAGAGCGCGCCGTCATTCAGGCTACGATGGAGGCCGGTGCACGCCGCGTGTATCTGATTGAGGAGCCGTTTGCGGCGGCGCTGGGCGCAAAGCTGAATATTTCTGCGCCGGACGGGCACATGATCGTCGATATCGGCGGTGGTACGACGGATATCGCCGTGCTCAGCATGAACGGCATCTCCAACTCTTCATCCATCAAGGTCGCGGGCGACACGTTTGACGAGGCGGTTGTGGCGTTTATGCGCAAGCGCTATGGAATGCTCATCGGACTGAACACTGCGGAGGAGGTCAAGATGACCATCGGCTGCGTCTATGAGCGGCCGGAGGAGGCCGTTATGACCGTCAAGGGCCGTGATCTGAAAACCGGCCTGCCGCAGGAGCAGAATGTTTCATCACTGGAGCTGATTGAGGCGTTCAAGCGTCCCGCGCGGCAGATTGTCGACGAGGTTCTCTCCGTGCTGGAGCATTCTTCGCCGGAGCTGGTGGCCGATATCGCACAGAACGGCATTGTTCTGACGGGCGGCGGAAGCCTGCTGTACGGCTTTGACCGCCTGATTGCCGAGCGCACGGAAATCCCGTGTTCGATTGCGGACGACGCGGATTCGTGTGTGGCGCTGGGCTGCGGCAAGAGCCTGCAATGGATCAACTCCATGCAGGAGGGCACGATCAACATCGCCCGCCGCAAGCTGATGAAGGAATCATAAAAGGCAGCAGGCCCTCCCGCAATGCGGGAGGGCCTTTCGCTCCGCAGGCATACTTTTTCTGTTTTGCCAGAAAAAGTATGCAAAAAGAGACGCTTGGAGATGCGCCATATTGCGCGCTGACGCGCGCGGTTTTTGGCCGTTTCGCGGCCTGAACGCCCTGTTCGGGCGCAAATTTGTTAATTTCCCGATAGCTTATTGTTCCGATATTGCTTACAGGTCTGTAGGGGCCGATGTGGGCATCGGCCCCTACAAACATGTCCAAAATCCGGTTCGGGCGGACAGAGTCGTCCGCCCCTACAAAGATTTACAAAAGAACGCAAAAACGCAAATATTCTGCACCACCGGCGAATGCGCAGGTGGCCTGTTGTTTCCACGGCAGGGTGTTTTGCCATCTCCCTGCGCGGCAACTATTTCCGATGGGAGCGTTGTCTCCACGCAGGCGGCGCTGTAGTATAGATTTGTAGGGAGATTTCCGTGTGCTGGCCGCAGTGTTCTTCTACGGGGCCATTCTGTAGCACTGCGGTATAATCCGATCCGTTTCCAGCGCCTCTTTTTGCCCACTTTTTCTGGCAAGACAGAAAAAGTGGGGCCGCGAAGCAACGGTTACAGTGTCAGTGTAAACAACGGCACTCCGGTGCCAACCGGAGGCGTCTACATAACATTCTGGCACATGGACAGGATCATTAACAGACAAAGCGCCGCGGCAAGCAGTGAGACGCGGCTGAGAATGCGTTCTCTCATATCGATACTCCTTTGAAGCAGCGCCGGACGGGCGTCTGTTTTTATAATTTCATTAATTAGAGAACTCTAACTAATGAAATTATAACATGATGCGTTCCCAGTGTCAACAGCGAAACGTACGCCGTCGGCAAAAAGCTCCGCGGCCATGCAGAGGCACGACCGCGGAGGAAGAGAGGTCAATATGAAATTACAGCTTGCTGTAGGCGACGGCGATTTTGCTGGCCGCATGAGCGTTGTTGTACGCAAGCTCAAGGTTCGCGGCAAAGGACTTGCCCTCGGTCATGTCCTTGATGTGCGCCAGCAGATACGGCGTGATGGCCTTGCCATGGATGTGTTCGGCTTCCGCCTGCGCGACAGCCCTGTCGATGATGCCGTTCATGTAATTCGGGTCCATCGCATACTGCTCGGGAATGGGGTTGCCGACGACGGCGCCGCCCTTGAGACCGATGTCCCATTTGGTTTTCATGATTTTTGCGACAGTCTGCTCATCGGGGCAGTTGTAGTCCAGCTTGAAGCCGGAGGTACGGCAGTAAAACGCGGGCAGCTCGTCGGTGCGCAGGCCCAGAACGGGAACGCCCTGCGTTTCCAGATACTCAAGCGTCAGACCGAGATCCAGAATGCTCTTTGCGCCGGCGCAGATCACGCACACAGGCGTGTTTGCAAGCTCCTGAAGGTCGGCGGAGATGTCCATTGTCTTTTCCGCGCCGCGGTGCACACCGCCGATGCCGCCGGTGGCGAAGAAGCGGATGCCAGCCATGGAGGCAATGATCATGGTGGTGGCGACGGTGGTGGCGCCGGTCATGCCGGTGGCAAGATACGTCGCGACGTCGCGGCGGCTGACCTTGCCGACGTTTTCGGCCTTGCACATGACCAGCAGCTCGTCGGCGTTCAGACCAACCTTCAGCTTGCCGCCGATGATGGCCGTGGTAGCAGGAACAGCGCCCTCGGCGCGGACGATTTCTTCAACCTTATGTGCAAACTCGACGTTCTGCGGGTAGGGCATGCCGTGGCTGAGGATGGTGGATTCCAACGCGACAACGGGCTTGTTTTCGGCGATGGCCTGCTGAATTTCCGGTGTAATGGAGAGATAATCTTTCATGTTCATAGCTGATACTCCTTTAATATAGATTCGACGAGCGAAACGCTCATATCGGGGTTGATGGTTTTCTCATGACTGATGGCGGCAATACCGGCGGCAAGACCATAGTCCAGCGTCCGCTCGATCGTGAACCCGTGCAGCGTGCTGAAAATGACGGCGGCCATGAATGCGTCACCTGCGCCGGTGGCGTTGCGCATTTTCTCAAGCGGCCGGAGTTTGCGGCGCAGGACAACGCCGTCACGGTCCATATACAGGCAGCCGTCCTTGCCGAGGCTGACGAACAGACGCTGAAGCCCCTTGTCCAGAACAGCCTGTCCAGCGGCCTCCAGTGAGGCCTCATCAGTAATTTCCCGCCCGCTGAGAATCGCAAGCTCCATGACGTTGGGCTTTGCGGTATGGAACCGGCCGATATGCGGCGCAAGCACGCGCGCATAGGCTGTGGAGACGGGGTCGACGTAGACCGGAACACTTTCGCCGCAGAGATTCAGCAGATGCACAATCGTCTCCTCGGGAAGGCTGGGGTCGCAGGTGACGATCCGCGCGCCGCGGATGAGGCTCTGCTTGGACGAAAGATAGCTCAGCGGCAGCTGCCGCAGGACGTGCATGTCCGACAGCGCGACCAGCATATCGCCGTTCTCATCCAGAAGCGACATATATGTCGAGGATGCGCAGCCCTCGGCCGTATAGAAATTGGAAATGTCGATGCCGGCTGCACGGCACTCACGCCGGATCTGGTCGGCGTAGACATCGGTGCCCACGGCGGAGATCAGTTTGACCGCCGCGCCCAGACGCGCCAGATTCTCGCACACGTTGCGTGTGACACCGCCGGCGGAGGTGTTCATATGGCCAGGGTTGCTGTCGTGCATGACAAAGGGCTTTTTTGACCGGCCGTGGATGTCTACATTGGCTGCGCCGACGCCCAGTACATAGCTGTCGTCGTTCAGAATGTAGCCCTTGCCGAGAATATAGCCCTTCTTTTGCAGGTTTGCAATGTGCACGGCAACCGAGCTGCGTGCGATGTTCAGCTGCGCGGCAAGCTCGTTCTGGGAAATGGAAGGGTGCTGCTGTAAAATGCGGAAAATTTCCGCTTCACGCTCTGTCACAGGATCACCACCAAGCAAAATGTTTATTAACTAAGCATGTGTTTAGTATATGCGCGAAAAACAAATTTGTCAAGAGAAAAAAACGCCTCCGTTACCGGTTTTACCGGAGCGCCGGATTTGCGACGGCGCAAAAAGGCAGCTCCGGCGACTATAAAAAAGATGGCCGGACATCTCTGTCCGGCCATCTAAGGGCTCAGGTTTCGTTCAGCTGCTGGAATATGACGCTGGCCTTGAACAGATCACCGTCGACGACCAGACGGAACTCGCCGCGCTGGAGCACGGTGAGGCTGTTGGCGATGGAGAGGCCGAGGCCGCTGCCCTCGGTGCTGCGGGAACTGTCGCCGCGCACGAAGCGCTCCATCAGTTCGTCGGGGGAGATGTTCAGCGCGTATTTGGAGATGTTCTTGAACGTGACCGTGACATGCCCGTTTGCCAGAATGCTGGACAGATACACGCGCGTGCCGGCCATGGCGTATTTGCAGATATTGGACAGCAGATTGTCAAACACCCGCCACAAAAGCCGCCCGTCGGCCAGAATCTGCGGGTTCTTTTCATCCATCAGCAGAATCGGCTCCAGTCCTGCCTTTTGCAGCCGCTCCTCATACTCGCCCAGCACCTGTCCGAGCAGGACGTTGACGTCGGTGCGCTCAAGCGTGCAGCTGAGGTTGCCGGTGGACGCCTTGGACGCCTCGACCAGATCCTCGGTCAGCTTTTTCAGCCGTGCGGACTGCCGGTCCAGCACATCCAGGTATTCCTGCGCCTGCGGCGATTCGATGCGCTCCTTTTTCAGCAGGTCGACATAGTTGACAATTGACGTCAGCGGCGTTTTGATATCGTGGGAGACGTTGGTGATCAGCTCGGTTTTCAGCCGCTCGGAGCGCATCTGTTGTTCGACGGCCTTCTGCATTCCGCTGCCGATGGCGTTTAAGTCCTCGGCGTGGTGCCTGAAGTCAAAATAGAGATACTTGAGGTCGATTTTACTTTCCAGATCGCCGGAGGCAAGCCGCCGTCCACCGTCAAGAAGGCGTTTGCCTGCAATCAGCGCGAACGCGGCAAGTGCGGTAAACACCAGCATTTTCATCACCCAGAGCACCGGAAGCATGGTATTATAACGGAAATAACGTGCGAACACGCAGAAATCAATCAGGCACAGCCCGACCCAGATCAGGCCGCTGCGCCAGTACAGCGGGAGATTCCGGCAGATATAGACCAGCCCGTTCCAGATCCAGCGCAGGAAGCGGAGCAGGAGTGTCAGAACGCGGCAGATGATGGTGTTCCTGTACCAGCTGCCGGCCTTGATGCGCGTGGCCAGCGTCATGGAAAACGCAAGACACAGCCCCGTATAAATCAGCGCCGAGACGGACAGAACGGCGGCCAGCAGCGCGAAGCTCCAGACATAGGCGGAATTCAGCGCTTCAATGACGGCAAACCAGATTGCGCCCAGCGAAATCAGCAGAATCAGCAGCAGATCCAGCGGAATGCGATCAAACCAGCTGAGCCGAACCCCATCGGTATCCGCACTGCGGCCCGCCGCGCACATCAGGAACACAAACAGCACCAGACACAGCACGCCGCAGACGACCGCGACGCCCCAGCCGCGGTCCCGCG
>CAKUJN010000075.1 GCA_934661735.1 uncultured Oscillospiraceae bacterium | reverse complement strand
GGTATCGAAGTGGTTATAACGGCCCTGACTCGAAATCAGGTGTACCGGCAACGGTACCGTGGGTTCGAATCCCACCCACTCCGCCAGAAATTCACCGTAATCCTGATAGAATTACGGTGAATTTTTTTGTCGTTGTACGCTGCTTTCCTGAGTGGTATACTGGAAGGCAGACAAAGGAAATTGAGGGAGGAATATTATGATTTATCACGGCTCGTGCATTCCCGATCTGCGTACAATCAAGGCAAATTCGAAATCCCATTCTACCGGCAAACTGGTTGCCTATTTCAGCGAGGACCGGTGCTATGCTCTGGTCTGCTGCAGAAGCAGCGCTGAAAATTTTGTTACCATGGGCGTCGGGGCGGACGGCAGGCAGCACTATTTGGAACTTTTCCCGAATCAGCTGGAAACCCTCTACAAAGGCAGACAGGGGTATATTTATTCCCTTGACTCGGCGGATGGCATGACGCGCGTGAAAGGCCACTCATGGGAGAGTGAACGTGACGTTCCCGTATCGCAATGTGAGATCATTTCCGATGTATACAGTGAAATCCTGCGGGAAGAGGCTCTGGGGAATATGGTCATCCGCAGATATTCTGAGATGGATCCGGCAGAGCTGAAGAAACACGCAAATCATATCAGAGACCATCTTATGGATGAGGGGGAGGAAATGGCAAAATTCTATCATCTTCATTTTTCATCTCTATGGGACTGACAGCTTTCGTCGTAAATCGGATGCTCCACCGTTTGATTGATTACGTCTAATTGCTTGAGAATTGGAAGAAATTTCATATAATTACGGCTCTGTGCCATCAAGAAAGACACGCCTTTGCGTGTCTTTCTTTTTACGGATTGCGGTCTGCACAGCAGACCGTGCCGCCCGACGGGCGGCGACTGCTATGCTTCCGTGCGCAGGCGGCGAAGATATGGGATCAGCAGTGCGGCAGAAATCAGAAACGCCGTCAGGTCGGCGGCCGGCGAGGCCCACGCGACGCCCTGAATACCGGCAAGCCGGTCCAGCACGCCCATAAGCACGACGTCCAGACTGCCGCGGCGCAGCAGCGACAGCAGAATCGGCTGAAGCTTTTTGCCCGTTGCCTGGAAAATTGTGATGGAAAAAATATTCAGCGTCGTGGTCGGGCACGCCAGACAGATGATGCGCAGAAACTGCGCGCCATAGGCGGCTGTCGCGGCGTCGTTGATAAAAAGAATGGTGATGCGTCCGGCGACGGCGTACAGAACAGCCGCAACGCTCAGCGATACGGCCAGACAATACCAGAACAATGTTCGTACCGCATCGGTCATACGCCTGCGGTTTCCGGCCGTATAGTTGTAGCCGATCAGCGGGAGCGTGCCCTGCGCCATGCCCTGCGCCACGGCAAAGGCCACCAGATCAATGCGCTTGGCAACACCCATGCCGGCGACGGCCTCGTCGGCATACGAGGCCATGGTACGGTTGAGCACGGCGTTGGAAATGACGGCCATGGTGGAAATCAGAAAGCTCGGCAGGCCGACCGTCAGAACCTCGGCGGGGATGCGCTGTCCCCATGTGTAATACTTCGGCGAAAGACGGATGCAGACGCGGCTGCGCAGACGGAAGATCAGACAGACGAAGTAGATCACCGCCGCAGTATTGGAGAGCATGGTTGCAAGGGCCGCGCCCTCAATCTGCATCTGGAAAACGAAGATAAACAGCGGGTCCAGCAGCATGTTCAGCACGCCGCCGAACGCCACGCCAAGGCTTGCCTGACGGGAATAGCCCTCGGCACGGACCAGATGCGCCAGCGCCGGATTCAGCACAGTCGGAGCCGCGCCGACGCCGACCGTCCACAGCACATAGCGCCGGACAAACGGCGCCGTATCCGCGTTCGCGCCCAGCAGCGGTAACAGCCGCGGCAGAAGCAGCTGTACCGCAAGGCCGTAGAGCAGCGCGGCGCCGAATGCGCTCCAGACGCAGAACGCCGCGCAGCGGGTTGCCTTTTCACGATTGCCGCAGCCGAGACAGCGGGATATCAGACTTGCGCCGCCGATTCCGAACAGATTTGCCAGCGCGGTCAGAAAAATAAACAGCGGCATGGCGATGGTCGCCGCCGCCACCTGCTTCGGGTCGCCCAGCTGGCCGATAAAAAACGTGTCAGCCATGTTGTACACAACGGTGATCATCTGGCTGACGACTGTCGGAACAGCCAGCGCGATGATTGCACGCCCGACCGGCACGCTGGTGAACAGCTGCTCTTTATCCAGCTCTTTTTGCAAAAAAAATGCCCTCTTTTCGAACGGAAGCAATCCGTTTTTCTCTTTTTTTGCGCGTTTTCTTATCGTTTATAACTGCCTCCGCCGCGCATCAGCGGACGCAAGGCTATTATAACATACCGGCAATCCATGTCAACCGGCGCGGCAGCGCATGGCAAAGGCCCCCGCCGTCATGGTGGGGGCCCTGGGGTTACGGGCGGCGCTCCTTCTGCGCGGCAAGTTCGGTGCGCAGACGCTCATTTTCCGCCTGAAGCTCGTCGAGCTTTTTGTTCAGCGGCGCAAGCTGCTTTTTCAGCTCCTTTGCGATGACGCTGTGGTAAAACCGGTACTGGTGCGCCCAGTGCAGCAGTGACAGTGCCGCGGCAGCGCCGCCGGCCGCAAGCCCGACCTTTTTCAGGTCGACCTGACGCAGCATCTGCCGAAGCGCGGCTTTGCTCAGCCTGCCGCCGTGAACCAGTTCCAGCAGCTGCGTGTCCTCCGCCTCGGACGACCGAACCGGCACCAGCCGGAGCGCATGGGATTCCCTGTGTTTCAGCATTCCAGACAGCCTCCTGTTCCAAAATTTTCTTGACAGTCCCATTATACCCGAGCCTGTGCCGCATTGCAAGGCCCACAGGGCAGTAAGAGTTGCCGCTTGCCCGACATTTTTGGTTAGCACCGGAGGTAACTTGCATAGCACTCTGTAGGGGCGGACGATGCTGTCCGCCCGCCCGTTTTTCACATACGTTTGTAGGGGCCGATGCCCACATCGGCCCGTTTGGGAACCAGCGAATTCGCCGCAGATTTTCGTAAAAACGGTGCGTAGTGCGCGGGCCGATGTGGGCATCGGACCCTACAAACTGCTGTGCATGAACAAGACTGGTCGAGTATTCCGAAAATGAGCAGAACCGAAATTGATTCAGTCTATCGATAACTGCGTGTGGGACATTCATTTGCATTGAAAACCATCGGGATGGTTACGGTTTTGCGCCCGTCAGGGCGTAAAAAATTCGCGCGCGTCAGCGCGCAATATATAACGCGTCCGGCGCATCTTTTTGCCTACTTTTTCTGGCGCAACAGAAAAAGTAGGTCTGCGAAGCAACGGCTGCGGTGTTACCGCATCAACGGCAGTCCGGTGAATCCGGACAAGCGGACCGATGTGCACCCGCAAGGGGTGGGCCGCATCCGTAGCGCTCCTTCGTCGCTGACGGCTGCGCTCGCCATCGGCCCCTACAGGCTGCTGTGCAGAATCGCCCGCAGAGCGACAGCTGCGGTGTTACCGCATTGAACCGCAGTTCCGGTAAATGCCGGAAGAGAAAAGCCCCGCGCGCGGGCGCGGGGCGGGGGATTATTCCGTTGATTTGGGCTTTGCGCTGACACGGCGGCGGCGACGGCGGCGCGGCTTCTGCGCCTGCGCGGCATAGGTCTGCGCGGCGTCAGAATCCGGTGCGTAGACCAGACGGTTGACGCGCAGCATGCCGTCGGGATCATGCGCCAGACGGATGCGGATCAGAAAGCTCCCGTGCTCGGGACAGGCGGACATGGCCATCAGGCGCTGGCCGGGCTGGGCGATCCAGCGGCCGCACTGCATTGCGCCGCCGCAGACGGGACAGAGATTCTCCCGCGCGCTCATGGCGGCGACAGCCTCGGTCTTGTCGCGGTAGCCGTGGTAGACCTGCCGCTTGACACAGCCGTTCAGCTCCGCGCCGTGGAAGCCATTTTCATGGTTGCGCACAGCCTGCTCATATGCGGCAATGCCCTCCGGCAGGCGCAGACGGCTGCAGATCAGCGCCGTGTGGTACGCATCGCCCAGCGCGTCATGCGCCGGACGGCTTGGCTCGATACTCATCAGCTCAAGCGCGGTTTTCAGCGCTTTCTGCGAGGTGGAGCCGTCGGTCTGGGCGTTGAAGATCATCTGCGCGTTGTACCAGCGGGAAATCCAGTCGGAATCCAACCCGTACAGGGTGAGATTTTCCTTCAGAATCGTAAAATCGTCAAAGCCCCAGGCAAGGAAGGTGCAGTCCTCGCCGCACCATGCGCGAAAGCGCGCGACGGCCTCCGGAAAGCTGACGCCATCCGCCTTGAGCGCGGCGTCCTTCAGGCCGGTCAGGCTGCTGACCTTGTGGTTGAGCTTTTTATAATATTTCGGCCGGATGAGGATCTGGAACTCGTCCGCGACGCGCTGGTCCTCCAGCAGGCGCACGGCCCCGATCTGGATGATCTCGCCGCGGATGGCGGACGGCAGGCGCTTCTGCGCCGAGTACGAGCCTGGCCACGGCTGGTTCCATTCCATATCCAGAATGATATACTGCATGCTTTCTGCTCCTTTAGATGACTTCGCTACACAATTTTATATTCTAGCATACCGCGGACGCTGTGTAAATCCTTTTTGCCGCGGCACAGGCGGGAAGTCTCTGCATAGAATGGAAAAATCCGAAAGGCGGTATGCGTATGCCATTTTTGTTTCTGAGTCCCTCCACACAGGAGTTCAATCCGTACATCACCAGCGGGAACGAGGAATACTGGATGAATCTGCTGGCTGACGCGATGGAGCCGTATCTGCATGCAAGCGGCATCAACGTCACGCGCAACGACCCGAACGCGGGCGCGGCGGGAGCCATCCGTCAGTCGAACGCGGGCAGCTATGACTTCCACCTGTCCCTACATTCCAATGCGTCGCCCGAGGCGCTGGCGGGGCGTCAGCGGGGCGTGGACGTCTATTATTACCCGACCAGCGAGGACGGGCTGCGGATGGCGAATATTCTGGTTGACAATCTGAAAACCGTCTATCCGCTGCCGGAGCGGGTGCGCGCGCTGAGCAGCACAATCATCGGCGAGGTTCGCCGGACGAAGGCGCCCTCTGTTCTGGCGGAGCTGGGCTATCACGACAATACGGAGGACGCAGACTGGCTGACCGGAAATCTGGAGGCCATCGCCGCCGCGCTTTCCGAGGGCGTGACGGAATACTTCGGCCTGCCGTTCTTGCAGCCGCAGACGCCGCGGCAGGCGGTTGTAACGCTGGACAGCGGAAATCTGAATCTGCGCGGTGCGCCGGCGGTGGATGCGCCGGTGCTGGCGCAGCTTCCGAACGGCAGCGCCGTCCGGATTCTCGGCGAGTTCAACGACTGGTACAGCGTCGAGGCCGACGGCCTCTATGGCTACGCCGCGCGGCGGTATGTGACGGCGCTGTAGGTACAAAAAAGTATTGACAACTTTGGTATAATAACAATAATTGCAGAATCCGCCGCATCGGGCGGATAAAACGCGATTTTACGGGCGAAGCTCCGGCCGCGGCCGGAGCCGCCCTGTACGACGGAGAGAAAGCTATGCGAAGAAAATGGATTGCGGCGGTCCTGGCGCTGGTGCTGGGGCTTCTGTGCGCCTGCGCGGCTCCGGCGGCGGAGCCGGACGCGATGCGCGTCGCCGCCACAACGTATCCCGTCTGGCAGTTTACCTGTGCGGTGGCGGAGGGGACGGGCCTGACGGTTGAGCGGCTTGTCACCGAGCCGGTATCGTGCCTGCACGACTATTCGCTGTCGGTTGAGCAGATGAAAAAGCTGGAACGCAGCAGCCTGGTTGTGATCTCCGGCATGGGGCTGGAGGATTTTATGGCGGACGTGCTGCCGGAGGACGGGCGCGTCATCGACGCGTCAGAGGGGATTGCGGCGATCTGCGCGGAGGAGCACGAGGACGGGCACGGGCATCACGGCCACGACCATGAGCACGACGGGGCGGACCCGCACATCTGGCTGGATCCGGCGCGCGCGGCGCAGATGGTGCAGAATATCTGCGCGGGGCTTTCCGCGCAATATCCGGAGTATAAGGCGGCGTTTGAGAAAAACGCAGGAGAATACTGTGAAAGGCTCGGCGCGCTGACGGACGAGCTTCGGCAGGGGCTGTCGGAGCTTTCCTGCCGGGAACTGGTCACGTTCCACGACGGCTTTTCCTACTTTGCCGAGGCATTCGGCCTGAGCATCGCGGCGGCGATGGAGGTGGAGGCAGGGAGCGAGGCGCCGGCAGGAGAGCTGGAGGAAATCGTGCGTCTGATTGAGCGGGAGGGCCTGCCCGCCGTCTTTGTCGAGCAGAGCGGCGATGACGCAGCCGCGTCCATCGTTGCGGCGGAGACGGGCGTGACAGTCGGCACGCTGGACATGGGCATGAGTGAGCGCGATTATTTTTCCGCCATGCGGCAGAATATGCAAGCCATCAAAGGAGCGCTGGGATGATACCATTTGTACACGACCACGGCGGCAGCTGCGAGCGCGTATGCTGTCTGAAAATTGAAAACCTCGGCGTCCGCTTCGGCGGAGAGCCGGTCCTGGAGAACGTCAACCTGCATATCCACTGCGGGCAGATTGTTGCGCTGATCGGGCCGAACGGCGCGGGGAAGTCCACGTTGATCCGTGCAATTCTGGGCCAGCAGGAGCATACCGGCAGCATCACGTTCCACACTGCCGGCGGCGAGCAGCGCCTGCGCATCGGCTATGTGCCGCAGAGTCCGGCGTTTGACCGCGGCGATCCGGTGAGCGTGATGGACCTGTTTTCGTGCTGCATTGGCAGGCGGCCGGCGTTTCTGCGGCCGAAACGGGTCATGCGGGAAAAGGTGCTGGCGTGTCTTGCGAACGTACACGGCGAGGCGCTGATCGACAAGCGTATCGGAACGCTTTCGGGCGGCGAGCTTCAGCGCGTGCTGCTGGCGCTGGCGCTGGAGCCGATGCCGAATCTGCTGATTCTGGACGAGCCGCTTTCGGGCGTGGATATCGAGGGCATGGAGCTTCTGATGGACATGCTGGACGAAATCCGCCGGAAATTTGACCTGTCGGTGCTGATGACGACGCATGATTTTTCAATGCTGGAAAAATACGCCGACCGCGTGGTGCTGCTGCGCGGGAGAATCCTGCGGCAGGGGACGCCGCTGGACGTGCTGAGCTCGGACGAGTTTGCACAGGCGTTTCACATGGGGGGAGGCGGCGCGCAATGAGTATCTGGTATGCAGTCTGCGATGCGCTGCGGCTGGAATTTCTGTCAATGAACTTCATGAAAAACGCGCTTCTGGCCGTTTTGATCATGGCGCCGCTGTTTGGCCTCATGTCCACGATGATCGTCACAGGCAGGATGAGCTTTTTCTCCGACGCGCTGGGGCATTCCGGCTTTACCGGCATTGCCGTCGGCGTGCTGTGCGGCGCGGCGCTGCCCATTGCGTGGGCGGTTGGTCTGGCGGTGGTGTTTGCGCTGTTGTTTTCGTTTGTCCGCAGCCGGACGAATCAGGCTGCCGATACGATCATCGGCGTGTTTTCCTCGACGGCGGTGGCGCTGGGCATTTTTATCGCGACGACGGGCGGCGGGAGCTTTACAAAGTTCAACAAATACCTCATCGGCGACATTCTGTCGGTCACACCGCTGGAGATTGGGCTTCTGGCGCTGGTTCTGCTGGGGGTGGCGGTGCTGTGGGTTGTTTCGTCCAATGCCATGACGCTGGCGGCGATTCATCCGCAGCTGGCGTCCTCGCGCGGCATCCGCGTCCGGTGGAATGAGACGCTGTTCACGGTCTGCGTGGCGGTCGTCGTGACGCTGGGAATGAGCTGGGTGGGACTGATGGTGATCAACTCGCTGCTGGTGCTTCCGGCGGCCTCGGCGCGCAATATCGCGCGGAATCTGCGGGAATATCATCTGTTTTCCATCCTTGGGGCGCTTTTCTGTTCGCTTACGGGGCTGATTACGGCGTATTACCTCGGCTGCTCGGCAGGCGCGGCAATCGCGCTGTATCTGGCGCTTTATTTCGCGGTTACGTTCTGCTTCCGCGGGAGCAGGGCATGAAATGACAGAATGTCCGCTGCGGCAGGGCCGCGGCGGACATTTTTGCGGGAACTTTCTTTACAGGTACTGAACTGTTCAAGCGGCATGGCTTCCGGTAGAATGAAATGCATCTGATTCTGATTCCGGAGGAACTGAACCATGGGATTTATTCTGGAAAACCTGATGGCGATTACATGGCAGCAGCTGGTCATGTGGGTCATCGGCGGCGTGCTGATCTGGCTGGCCATCAAAAAGGACATGGAGCCGTCGCTGCTGCTGCCGATGGGCTTCGGCGCGATTCTGGTGAATCTGCCGTTTTCCGGCGCGGTGACACAGATGGTCGACGGCGTATTGCAGGAGGGGCCGCTGTCCACGCTCTATGAGGCGGGGATTGCGAACGAACTGTTTCCGCTGCTGCTGTTCATCGGCATCGGCGCGATGATCGACTTCGGGCCGATTCTGACGAATCCAAAGCTGATGCTGTTCGGGGCGGCGGCGCAGTTTGGCATTTTCTTCACGCTCTGCACGGCCTCAATGTTCTTTGATCTGCGGGACGCGGCGTCTATCGCCGTCATCGGCGCGGCCGACGGACCGACGGCGATCGTTGTGGCGCAGAAGCTCGGCTCAAGCTATCTCGGGCCGATTATGGTGGCGGCCTATTCCTATATGGCGCTGGTGCCGATTATCCAGCCGCCGGTCATCCGGCTGCTGACGACGAAGCAGGAGCGGCTGATCCGGATGCCGTATAAGCCCGCATCCGTTTCCAGACTTACGCGTATCCTGTTCCCGATTTTTATCACGGTCATTGCCGGTATCATCGCGCCGGCGTCGGTGTCGCTGGTCGGTTTTCTGATGTTCGGCAATCTCCTGCGTGAGTGCGGCGTGCTCAATCAGCTTTCGGAGACGGCGCAGAAGGTGCTGGCAAATGTGATTACGCTCCTGCTGGGGCTGACGATTGCCTCGCAGATGCAGGCGGCGCAGTTTTTGCAGCCGCAGACGCTGCTGATTCTCGGGCTCGGGCTGTTCGCGTTCGTTTTCGACACGGCGGGCGGCGTACTGTTTGCAAAGCTGCTGAATCTGTTCCTGAAAGAGAAGATCAACCCCATGATCGGCGCGGCAGGCATTTCGGCCTTCCCCATGTCCGGCCGTGTCGTGCACAAGATGGGACTGGCGGAGGACCCGCACAATTTCCTGCTGATGCAGTCGATGGGCGTCAACGTCTCCGGCCAGATCGCGTCGGTGATTGCAGGCGGCCTGATTCTGAACTTTTTCCTGTAAGGAGGGCGCGGTATGACAGTCAATTTTCAGGCGTTTGTCGACAGCCTGTATTATATGGGCACCGGAATGGCGGGAATTTTTCTTTCCATCGGCGTGATCGTCGTGGTGACGCTGCTGCTCAATAAGCTGACAAAATAGGAAAGCGGGGGGCGGACGGGAGTCCGCCTCCTTTTTTGCGCCGGAGGGGCGGTTTTTCGGCTGGCACCGAACTGCCGCCTTTGCGGCGAGGCCGCAGCCGTGCCTCCGGCGGCTCGTCCTCACAAACTCCACATCCCTCGCCCCGCCGCAGGCGGCAGGTCTCGTCCGTTCCGTTGTTCGTCCTCTCCAAATTGCAAACGCTTCGCTGGTTTGCAATTTGGTTCCATCTGTCTTGCCAGAAAAAGTGGGCAAAAAGAGGCGCTGGATACGAATCGGATTGTACCGCGGTGCCACAGAAGTACCCCGTAGAAGAACGCTGCGGCCAGCACACGAGACTCTTTCTACAAAGTTACACTACAGCGCCGCCTGCGTGGAAACAACGCTCGCATCGAGAATCGTTGCCGCGCCAGAAGATGGCAAAACACGCTGCTGTGGAATGCAGCACGCATCTACGTATGCGCCGATAGTGCACAGTATTC
>CAKUJN010000074.1 GCA_934661735.1 uncultured Oscillospiraceae bacterium | reverse complement strand
CCCGTTTCCGGCAGTGGCGCAGGCGGAAATAGGCGGCCAGGCCCAGCACCAGCAGGACTGCCGCGATGATCATCTCCGTATGCACGGCCTGCGGCTGCTGCGCGACAAATATGGCGGTCGGGCCATCCGCGCCGCCGATCACACCAACGCTGGCGTTCAGCGGCAGGAGCATCACCGGCCAGACGCCCTCCATCAGCAGCACCAGCGCGCTGAGCACCGCCAGTGCCAGCGCCGCAAAGCGCCAGGGGCTTTTTCGCCATGTGTACGGCGACATCTGCGTATTCAGCTCCTGCGCGGCCTGCTTCGGCGTGCCGAGCGCCTGAAAAATCTCCTCGTCGCTCTGTCCCGCCTCGCGGCGGGCCTGAATTGAGCTTTCAAAATCGCTCATCACGCGCTCACGATAGCGCTTCGGCAGCGCCAGACGGCGGCACACCGCGCGCAGATAGCGCTTCATCTGTCCATCCTGACGGTTCATTTTTCTTTCCCTCCCTGATAAAAGCTGTCCACGGTCTGTACAAAGGTCTGCCAGAGCGCCTGCTGCCGCGCGCGCTCCTCCGTTCCCGCCTGTGTGGCGGAATAGATTTTCTTCGGCGCGCTGCGCCCCGCCTCCTGCTGCCATGCGGCGGCAATCAGTCCGTCGTCCTCCAGCCGGTAGAGAATGGGATACAACGTCCCCTCCCGAAGCGTAAAAAGCCCGCCCGAGCGCTCCCGCAGCCGTGTGAGCAGCTCATAGCCGTAGGACGGCCGTTCACAGACCGTTTGCAGAACCAGCATTTCCAGCACGCCCTTTTTCAGCTGCTGCAAAAGCCGCTGTTCCATCTTCCAACCTCCGTTTTTATATTTAGCATTGCTAAACATTTTATATCACAAGGCATTTCTTTTGTCAAGGCGGATTCTGTCTGCCGTTGCATTGGCCGGCACTTTCTGGTATGATAATACAAGATCGGCGCTTCGGAACGGCTCCGCGGCGCAGCAGAATCCACTGGGAGAGGAAGCGAGTTTATGCGCGCAACTGTTGTTGTGGACAACAAACCAACCGGCGGCCTTACGGGCGAGTGGGGCCTGTGCATTTATATCGAATACGAAGGGAAAAACATCCTGCTGGACGCGGGCGCGTCCGACCTGTTCGTCAAAAACGCCGAAAGGCTGGGGCTCCGGCTGGAGGACGTAGACGCAGCGGTGCTTTCGCACGCGCACTATGACCACGCAAACGGCATGGAGGCGTTTTTCCGGCGCAACGATCACGCGAAATTCTATCTGCGCGCGGGCAGCGCGCCGAACTGCTATTTCCGCCGCTGGCCCATCCGGCGCTATATCGGCATTCCAAAGACGATTCTGGTGGACTTCCCCGACCGCATTGTGCCGGTCGAGGGCACAGTCGAGCTGTTCTCCGGCGTGTGGCTGCTGCCGCACAGCACGCCGCAGCTGGACGCTGTCGGGCGGCGCGAGCATATGTACCTGCGCACGCCGAACGGCTGGACCGCCGATGATTTTTCGCATGAGCAGAGTCTGATTTTTGACACGGACAAGGGCCTTGTGATCTTCAACAGCTGTTCGCACGGCGGCGCGGTAAACATCATCAACGAGGCCGCGGCAGCCTTCCCCGAGAAGCACGTTCACGCCCTCATCGGCGGCTTTCATCTGTACAACAAGCCGCTTGCCGAGGTCCGCGCGCTGGGCGAAAAAATCCGCGCAACCGGCATCGAGTACGTCTGCACCGGCCACTGTACGGCGGAAAAGCCATACGCCGTACTGAAGCAGACGCTCGGCGACACCCTGCACCAGCTGCAAACCGGCCTGGTGATGGAATTCTGAGTCCGGCGGAATGCGAAAGGCATCCTGCTGGGGCACTGTAATATCGGCGAAAGGCGGGATTGAATGAAACAGAATCCGGCGCTGTGGGCGCAGTTGGCGGCATTTGCCCCATGCTGTGAACAGGAGGAAAACGACCGGCGGCTGATGCTGCAATATGGCGAGGTTTTTGATGACCTGCTGACGCGCGAAAACGAAATGGCGCATCTGACCGCCTCGGCGTGGATTGTCACGCCCGACCGCGGACATGTGCTGCTGGCCTATCACAACCAGTACCGTTCTTGGGCATGGCTGGGCGGCCACGCCGACGGCGACGACGAGCTGCTGCGCGTGGCGCTGCGCGAAGCGCGCGAGGAGTCCGGCATTGTGCATGTCCGCCCCGTCGTACCGGAAATTTTTTCGGTGGAAATTCTGCCGGTCACACAGCATATCAAGCGCGGGCGCTACGTTTCGGCGCACCTGCACCTGAACGTGACCTACCTGCTGGAATGCGACGAAGCAGACGCACTGCGCTGCAAGCCCGATGAAAACAGCGGCGTGCGCTGGTTCCGGCCGGACGAAGTGTCCGCCGCCGTCAGCGAACCAGAAATGCGTGTGATCTATCAGAAGCTGATGGATAAGTGCGGCAGGCTGGGATAAGCACACACGCGTGGCCGGAATCTGCGGCCTGCCTGCGTTCAACGCCTGCCCAGTAAAACCGGACAGGTCGGGCGGTGGTTCCATCCCGCAAAACATGCAGCAAACCTGCTGCAAAACAAGGACTTCCGGCAAATCCGGAGAAAGGAATTTTTTGAAACTTAACATCTTATTACTGGAGCGTGTGGCCTGATCGGGAGGTCTGGCAAATCCGATCAATTCACACGCCATTCCTCCCGGGAGATTGGTCTCAATATCTTCAGGAGGATTTACCATGAACCGAGAAAACAAGCGCAAAATCCATGAAAAAGGCTATTACAAAACCCATGCCTGCAATGATGTTTTCATCTGCAAGGTCTGCGGCAGAACTGTTGTTCCTGAAAATGCCGGCTCTGACCATCGCAACCACTGTCCGAACTGCCTTTCAAGCCTGCACGTCGATATCGAGACGGGCGACCGTGCGTCAGACTGCGGCGGCATTATGGAGCCGGTGGCCGTCTGGGTGCGAAAGGGCGGCGAGTGGGCTCTCATCCACCGCTGCCGCCGCTGCAGCGCGCTCAGTTCAAACCGCGTGGCCGCAGACGACAACCCCATGAAGCTGATGTCCATCGCCATGAAGCCGTTGTGTGAGCCGCCGTTCCCGCTGGAACGCATCGAGGAGATGACGCGGCTGATGGGCGGCGAGGGGCGTATACGCTGAGCACCACGCGGCACAGCAGCTGGAACGAATATTCCGCCCGCAATCTCAAAAATTATTGGCATTTCCACGCCGGATGTGCTATAATGCAATTGGGTAATTGTCTGCAACATTTTCCCCGCCCCTGTCGGTTTATCCTTTGCCGGCAGGGGCATCCCCTTTTTGTGCAGGATTTCCGTTTTGTATGCAGAAAAGCCCCCTTGGTCATAAGGGGGCTTTTTGTGCAGACCGATACAGGCATTGTTCTTAAAAAGCACATGTACAAAATGGGCCGGACTTTTGTCCGGCCCCGTTTCTATCTTGCTCAGTGCACGCAGATCAACTGATACGCCCTGCTGCCAAGGCCGATTGCCTCGCCGTGTTCGACCGCATCCTGCCAGCGCGTGTTGGGATGCACCGCGTGGAAGCGGTCATGGTCGTCCTCGGTGCGGCGGTCGGTGATTTTGCTGCCAGGCAGAACCGGCTGGCGGTTGACAGCGTCGGCGCAGGCGCAGTCCAGCGCGACAGGGTCTGTCGAGGCAAACATGCCCACGTCCGGCACCACCGCCACATCGTTCTCCGCGTGACAGTCGCAATCCGGCGAAACGTCGCGGACAATGGAGATATGCAGCTGCGGCCGACCGTCGACAACCGCCTTGCTGTATTCCGCGATTTTGTAATTCAGCAGCTTTTCACTCTCATCATACTGCGGTTCAATCGCGTCCTTTGGGCACACCGCAATACAGCGCCCGCAGCCGACGCAGCGCGTGTGGTCAATCGTGCATTTCCCGTCCTGAATCTGCGGCGCGTCGTGCGCGCAGATTTTTGCGCAGGCGCCGCAGCCGACGCACGCGTCCCGCTCGACAACCGGCTTGCCGGAGGCGTGCATTTCCATTTTGCCGCGGCGCGATCCGCAGCCCATGCCCAGATTTTTCAGTGCGCCGCCGAAGCCCGCGTTCTCATGCCCCTTGAAATGCGTCAGCGAAATGATCACATCCGCGTCCATGATCGCGCGGCCGATTTTCGCAGTCTGGATGTACTCGCCGCCGGAGACGGGGACCTCCACGTCGTCCGAACCCTTCAGCCCGTCGGCAATGATGATCTGACAGCCGGTGGACAGCGGGGAAAAGCCGTTGAGCATGGCGGTGTCCATATGCTCCAGCGCGTTCTTGCGGCTCCCCACATACAGCGTGTTGCAGTCGGTCAGAAACGGTCTGCCGCCGCGTGCCCTGACCATATCCGCGATGACCTTTGCATAGTTCGGCCGCAGATACGCCATATTGCCCAGCTCGCCGAAGTGGAGCTTGATAGCGACGAATTTCCCGTCCAGATCCATCTCATCCAGTCCCGCGGCCAGAATCAGCTTTTCCAGCTTCTCCAGCTGTGACGTCCGTCCGTGCGAACGAAAATCGGTAAAGTATACCTTTGATGCAGCCATGTGTCAAGCTCCCTTTCTTCTGTTCATTTGCGCGGCAGCCGCACGCTGTGCAGCCGGCGCCTTGATGCTTCTTCCTGAAATCATCATACCCGCCGCCGCGCGGCCTGTCAAGCGTCCTGTGCCGGCGTCACGATGGAGAACATGTAATTCATCAGGCTGAAGCACGCCGTAAACGGCCGCATGAAGTTCCAGAAGCCCAGCCCGCGGAAGTCGTACTCCTCCACCAGTTTGAACTTTTCCAGACAGCTGCGCGCGTCCTCAAACCATACCTCATGCGCCGTGCCGTCCGGCGCGGTGTAGACAAAGTACGGCGTGTGCGCCGTCCGGTCATAGCGGATCTCCGCCCCGACCTGCACAGCCAGCTGCACTGCCGTCTCATTTCCAATCGACTGCGCGCGCGTCTGCCCCGCCTGATACGGCAGCGACCAGTCGTAGGCATAGTTGGGGAATCCCATCAGAATTTTCTCCGGCGGGATCTCCGTCACCGCGTAGTCCAGCACGCGCCGCACCGACCCCAGCGGCGCAACCGCCATCGGCGGCCCGTAGGTGTAGCCCCACTCGTATGTCATCAGCAGCACCGCATCGGCACTCTGCCCGATCAGGGCATAGTCATGCCCCTCGTACAGCGCGCCCGCCTGCGCAGCGCTGGTTTTCGGGGCAAGCGCCGCAATCAGGATGCCGCCCGCCTCGTTGACCGCCGCACGCAGCTGCGCAACAAATCCGGCATATGCCTCCCGAAGCTCCGCACCCAGAAATTCAAAGTCCACATCAATACCGTCATAGCCCTGCTGTACCATTTGCTGCACGGCGTTTTGAACCAGCGCCTGCGTTTTCGCCGGACTGCTCAACACTTCCTGCGCACGCCGGCGTGAAAAGCTGCCCGTTTCTGTCAGCGTCGACAGATGCAGCAGCGGCGACACGCCGTATTCCCGCGCCATCGCAATCAGCGCCGTGTCGTCCGCCATGACCAGACTGCTGTCCTCGGCCACGCCGTATGTAAACGGAACCAGCCATCCGGCATCGGGCAGAATCCCGCGCAGAACGCTGTCCGTCACATAGGGGTACGCGTAGCCCTCGACCCACACCGGCCGCGTCCGCGCCTCCTCCAGCCGGATGACCAGCACCTGCTCCGGATAAATCCGCGTTCCGCCTTGCAGATTCGGGTTGTTCCGCCACAGCTCCAGCACGGACACGCCGAAGCGTTTGGCAATGGTGTACAGCGTATCGCCCGCGCGCACTCGATACGTCAGCAGAGGCTTGAGAATCAGAAGCGCCTGCCCCACCGCCAGCCGGTATGGCTCGCGCAGGCCGTTATAGCGCGCAATCAGCCCCGCGGGCACACCGTATTCCTGCCCGATGGAATACAGCGTCTGTCCGGAGCGTACCACATGGATATGCAAACAAACCACCTCGCGCCAGTATATGCCGCGGCAGCGCGGCTTGTGTTTGTCCGCGGAAGCTGGTATACTGATAGCACATCATCCGCTTGTGCGGCGCAGAGGCAGGAGGCAGAGAACGTGATCGATTTGAGCGCACTCGGCGCGTGGGCGCCGCTTTTACAGCCGGAGCTTGAAAAACCGTATTT
Source organism: uncultured Oscillospiraceae bacterium (assembly GCA_934661735.1). Lineage (GTDB taxonomy): Bacteria > Bacillota > Clostridia > Oscillospirales > Oscillospiraceae > CAG-170. The sequence goes on along the minus strand of CAKUJN010000074.1, from coordinate 4,063 downwards.
TCGGGATTTGCTGGCTCAGGTGGAGGGGAAATACCAAAGCAGCACGGTTTTTCCGCCGCAGGAGGAGATTTTTTTCGCCTTTCACTGCACGCCGCCCGAGCGCGTGCGCGTGGTTATTCTGGGGCAGGACCCGTATCACGAGCCGGAGCAGGCGCACGGCCTCGCCTTTTCCGTCAAGGCCGGCGTGCGGATGCCGCCATCGCTTCAAAATATTTCCAAAGAGCTGCAATCCGATCTCGGCCTGTCGCCGCTCTCCTGCGGCTGTCTGACGCCATGGGCGCGGCAGGGCGTGTTCCTGCTGAACTCCGTTCTGACAGTTGAGGCCGGACACGCGAACAGCCACAAAACCCTCGGCTGGCAGCGCTTCACCGACGCCGTCACCGCGGCCGTCGCGCAGCTGCCGCAGCCGGTCGTGTTTGTGCTGTGGGGCGCGCAGGCGCAGAAAAAGGCGGCTGTCGCCGCCGCGTCGCCATATCCGCGCCTGATTCTGCAATCGGCGCACCCGAGCCCGCTCAGCGCCTACCGCGGCTTCTTCGGCAGCCGCCCATTTTCGCAGATCAACGCTTTCCTGACGGCAAACGGCGAACCGGAAATCAACTGGCAACTCTGATTGCCGTGCGCTGTCTACAGCTGTGTAAGCAGACAGGAATTGACATTTTTCTGCTCATCTGGTAGACTGTTTTCAAGGGCAGCTGCCCCCACGGGGAACCACAAAAACGGCGGGCGGTTGCGGCCACTCCTCCGAAAAGGAGGTGAGGCACATGCCTATCACACTGACGTTCCATATTTTTGGATTTACGTTTACGATACGTGTGAAAAGACAAAACCGCCACTCTGGCAAGTGACGGTAGTGTCGGCTGATTCAGCCATTCATATTACTTTTACTTAGCACAGGGCCACAACCGTTCGCTGTGGTTCCCTGTTTCTATTATAGTCCAAAGCGACGCGGTGTCAAGGGCTTTGGCATGAAAAAGGAACCTCCCCGAGGGGAGGTTCCTTCTTTGTCGTGATGCCATGCGTGCACCAGGCGCATGCCCATTCTGAGTGTGGGAGTACTCAGCTCAAATTTACTGACGCTCCAACATTATGTTGTATCAGATGGTGGTTGCGTACCGCAGCAGCGGAACCGGATGATCGCAGCGGCATCCGGCCCCGCATACTGCCGGTTTGGATTTTACCAGAGATTAGTCCGCAGCCTGATCAGTGACGATGTAGATCGCAGTGACCTTGCCAGCCGCGTTGACGGAGTAGACGATCTGATCGCCAGCCCAGATGCCTTCCAGCGTGGAGGCGTCAAGCAGATCGAACTCGGTGTGCGCAACGGTCTTGCCGTCGACGTAGTAGACCTTGATGCCGTCAGCGAAGTTCTTCGCGACCGGATCAACAACGATCTCGCTCTCGGCGGTCGCTTTGCTGCCGACCAGCATAGCGGTCTTATCCTTGTTCAGGGAGACGAAGTAGACAGCATCCTCGGTCGTGCCGCCGTAAACGCCGTTCGCGCTCTTCAGCAGAGTCGCAGCCGCATAGAGGATGTGGCCGTCACCGCTGGTGAAGCTGAACTTGTACAGGCCAACCGTGTTGCCGCTCATTTCGCTTGCGAAGTAGACCGGAGTACGGACGCCGTCGAAGTAGACGTTGTAGACGTAGTAGGTCGTGGAGCCAATCAGCTTGTACTCGGGGTTGCTCCAGTCAGCAACGTAGCCGACGGAGACGTCGCCCTTGCGGATGATGCCGTTGAACAGGTAGACGATATCGGCATAGCCGTTATTGTCCTCGTCAACGATCTGAACACCGCCAGCCTGGACAGAGCCAAGCGTTGCAATGGTAGCAGCCGTGTAGGTGCCGTCGTTCTCGTGGATCAGAACCTTGGTGTCCGCATCCAGAGCGTAGGCATAGTCACCATCAGCACTTACGATCGTGCCGTCCTTGTTAACATCAACGTAAACGTTCTTGTCGCCGTCCGTGATGGTAGCAATGACATCGACAGAGTAGATATCGCCAGCGAAGGTGTAGATGTAGCGGCCGTAAGCATCGGTGCTGGTGGTATACAGAACATCGTATGCCCACTCGTTGCCCTTGACATAGGTCACGCCGTCCTTGTCGATCAGGTTACCGTTGCCGACGCCAGCCCAGCTCTCTGCACGGGCGGAGGTGTTGGCATAGCGGGAGAACTTGTCGTAGGTGGTCGACTCAACAGTACCAGTCAGAGTGCCATTGACCATCTTGATGCGGTCAATCGCAGCAACCTTGACGTCGGTGGACTTGGCGTCCAGACCGACCATGGTGCCGTTGGCAGAGCCCTTGCCGGACTCGATCAGGTAGTAGGTAGCGTCGACAACAGCGTAGCTGGTAGCAGCAGCACCGACGGGGTTGCCCATGCCGATGACGTTGTCGTACTTGTCATAGTAGAACGCCTTGGTTGCACCAACGTTTGCCTTGACGAGCAGGTTGTAGCCATACTCGAACGTGAACGCTTCGCCTCTGTTGGTGCCGGCAACGCCGACAACACGGGAATCGCAATCCTTGGTGTGATCGAAGCCGGTCAGCTGAGCATTCTCAACCTTGGCCTTTTCGACGGACTGAACACCGTAGAAGTCATTATCCTGATTGCCGTTCTCGGTATGCTTGTAGGAGTAGGTGACCAGGACCTTATCGTTCTTGGAGAAGCCTTCCGCCTCGACAGTCCAATAAGCCGCAGCCTCGGTGATGGAGTTATCGCCGGTGCATTCGCCATTATTGTTGTGCTCGTTGTCGTTGTCCCACTGGTTGGTCTCGGGATAGTACGGGTTCAGAGTGAGCAGCGGGGTGCCGCTGACACGGTGACCAGCACGGTTGACAGTAGTAGCCTTGACGTCCACGACGTTGGCCAGATAGGTGTCAACCTGAACGACACGATAGTCCTCGCCGTTCTTGACGACGCCGTCATCGTTCTTGTCCTCGTCATAGACATCGCCAGCGCCAGCCCAACCGGAGACATCATAGATCTCGGTCAGCGTGCCCTGATGCGAATAGCCGAACGGCTCAGCAATGCAGGCATTGTTGGAGACGTGCTTCAGCGTGTAGTTGTCATCCGCAGCAAATCTCATCTCACCATTGTCATAGAAGTCAAAGGAGAGAGCGGTCTTGATGTCGGTCTTGGCAATGCCCAGATCCTCGAGAACCTTGCACTCGGAGACCTTGGTGGTGTAGGTCTGAACCGGAGTCAGCAGGCGGGAGGTGATGGTAGCGCCGGTCTTGGTGTCGATGTACTTGTTGCCCGGGCGCTCGAAAGCATCGGTGAACGGAACGCTCTTAACATTCCACTGGCCTCTCAGGTACACGCCGTTAACGACGACAGCACCGGCAACGGTGACGAACACCTGCTTCTCGCCAGGCTTGAATTCGTAACCGTAGTCAACGATCTGAGAGTTCAGAGCGTTCAGCATGATCTGCGCAGCAGCCTCACGGGTGAGGTTGGCAGAGTAGTCATACTTGTAGCCCAGACCAGCCAGCAGGCCAGCCTTCTTAGCCAGAGCCAGAGTGTTGACAGCCCAGGAAGCACCGGTCAGGCCCTCTTTCTTGGCGTCGTAGCCGAGGACGATCAGCGTCATCTTGAGGAACTGAACACCAGTAACCTTGGCGTCGGGAGCGAACTTCAGATTGCCAATACCGTCGATGATGCCGGTCTTGTAGCAGTAAGCGATGAAGCTCTCTGCCCAGTGGCCCTTGCTATCGGTAAAGGGATTGGCGGAAGCGTAAAGGCCGTTGATTTCGGAAGAGCCATTGTCCAGCATGGCAATGATCTTCGCAGCCTCTGCGCGGGTGATTTCACCCTGGGGTCTGAAAGTTTTGTTGGGGTAGCCCGCAAGAACGCCCAGATAAGTCAGAACGTCGACAGCCGTGCTGTAGTCGGCCTTGATGTCCTTCTTATCAGTGAAGGCATCAGTGGGTACCTTCGCGCTGGCGATGGTAGCGAAGCTCAGAAGAGTCGCGACAACCAGAACCAGAGCAAGAACCTTTTTGAAGTTCTTCATTGAGTTTTCCTCCTTGTAAATTTTATAGTTGCGTTTTTATCTCCTGTTTG
>CAKUJN010000073.1 GCA_934661735.1 uncultured Oscillospiraceae bacterium | reverse complement strand
GGTTTATGTTGAAACAGAGGAGCAATGGCAGACGCTTACGGTGACGGATGCGGACGGAAACGACTAACCGTAGAGTGCAGACCGGCAGCCGCAACGTGTGACAGACACAATTGAAAGGGGAGTGCGTGATGAAATACATGGGAATGCCGGCCGGCATGTGGCTGATGTTCAAAAATTCGTTCCGCCGGCAGATGGTCAGCGTACTGGGAATGGACGCGCAGACGGCGGCGCAGACAACGGCAGCAGCCGGTCCGCGCTACCGGCAGATCATTCAGAAGCTGCCGGAATTTGAAAAGGCAGACCGGTTCAAAATGAATATCGTCAACTGCGCCATGCTGTCGGCGTTTGTTCTGAGCATGCCGCAGCGGCCCACGGTGGAACAGCTGACAGAATACTACGCCGCGTCGATGATGACGGGGCCGATGAAACGATTCTGCCGGATGAGCGGAAAGAAGAAGTTCACGCAGCAGGATATCGACGCGATGCGGCGGACGGCGGAGCTGAAGGCCGCGGACCGGAATCCATATTCGTGGAATATGGATTTTTATCCCTATGACGACGGCAGCGGCTATGAGGCGCGCTTTACCACCTGCGGAATCTGCACGCTGATGCGGGAGCTCGGATTGTACGATCTGGTTCCCGCCATGTGCCGTCTGGACTACACCATGAGCGAGGCGGGCGGCCGGACGGATTTTGTGCGGGCGTATACGCTGGCCTCCGGCGGGCCGTACTGCGACTGCGGCTATCATAAAAAGGCATAAAGCGCGCACAGGCGCGAAAAGCACGGCCCGCCGGTATTCCGGCGGGCCGTGCAGCTGTAAGCCCTATCTGTGTATTGCGTAATATTTTGACGTTTTCTGTCGCCAGAGCATCAAAAGGCCGCGGACACACAGCTCAACTGCCATGGCGATCCACATGCCGCGCAGGCCGAGCGGACCGACCAGCAAAAGCGCCAGTCCCAGCCGGACAATCCAGATGCTGCCCAGATTCAGAAGGCTCGGCACCAGCGTGTCGCCTGCGCCGCGCAGGGCGCCTGCGGCAACGATGGAGACGCCGAACAGCGGCTCGGCCAGAAGCTCAAGCCGCAGAACCTGAATGGCAAGCGACTGCACTTCGGCAACCGGCGTAAGCATCCGGAACACCAGTGGACACAGAAGCATCATGACCGCGCCCGTCGCGCCCATCAGAAGCGCGCCCATGGCGGTGCAGATATTGCCGTAGCGCCGCGCAAGCTGCTCCTCACCGGCGCCGACGCTTCGTCCGACCAGCGTTGTGGCGGCGGAGCCAATGCCGTAGCCTGGCATATAGCACAGGCTTTCCGCCGTTACGGCGAAGGCGTTGGCAGCAATGGCGACCGGCCCCAGCGGGGCGATGATCGCGGTGGAGACGACCTGCGCGCCGCTCATGGCAATTTCCTGAACGGCGACCGGTGTACCGATTCTCAATGCCTTTTTCAGAATTTCCGGCTGAAACGCGCGTGCTTCGCGGCGGTTGAGGCGGAGCTGCGCACTGCACAGGCAGCAGCGCCACGCCATCAGCAGGCTGACCACCGCGCAGGCAAGCATCGTGCCGATGCCCGCGCCCAGAACGCCGAAGCGCGGAATCAGCAGCGCGTTGAAGCCGACGTCCAGCGCGCACATGGCGGCATTGAGAATGCTGGGGGTGAGCATATCGCCGCTGCACTGCAAAAACGAGGCGGTCAGCGAATTCAGCTGTGAAAACGGCAGCATCAGCGCAAAAACAAGAAAATAGTGCGACGCGTCCATTTGAATTTCCGGCGCGCCGCCAAGCCAGCGGGGGAGCGATCCGCTGATGAGCACGCCGAGCAGACACAGCAGACCGGACATGCAGAGCGCCGCCGCCAGTCCGTGCCGTACAACGCTGCGCGCGGCGGCGTCCTCGCCCGCGCCGATATGGTGTGCAACCTGAACGGAAAAGCCCGCGGAGACGGCATATGTGACGCCGCTGAACAGCCACGTACTGGTCGAGACCAGACCGATGGCGGCAGAGGCGTTTGCCCCCAGCGCGCCGACCATCGCCGAGTCGATGTACTGCATGACGATGGTTGTGATCTGCGTCAGAATGGCGGGCAGGCTCAGCCGCCATACCAGAGCGAGCTGCGGCCGGAGTGCGCGCCAGCGCTCGCGCGTCATTCCGGACATGCGGTCATCACGCCAGCAAGCGTGAGGTCAAACTGACGGTCAAGGCGCTCGATGCATTCCTCGCGCGAGTACTGCGCAAGCTGCGGCCACTGGAACTGCGTGGTAAAGTACAACCCCATCAGCAGGTCGACAATACTCTGTGCCGGAATGTCGGCGCGCAGCGTGCCCTGCGCCTGCGCCTGCGCGACCAGCGTGCCGAGCAGACGGAGCATTTCCAGACGCGTCTGATAGAGATCGCTTTCCTCAAATGAATTGAGGTATGCGATTTTCCGGCAGAGCGCCAGATAGCGAACGGAATCCAGCACAAAGGTCTGCATGACGCGTCGCAGCTTCTGCACCGCATCCGGCTCGTCTTTCAGCTCGTCTGCGATCAGCTGGCAGATTTCCTCAAGCGCGGCTTCGGCAATGCCCATAAGCAGCGAGTCCTTGCTGGTAAAATAGTTATATAAGGTTGCCTTGGAGACCTCGGCGCGTGCGGCGACGTCGTCCATGGTTGTCTGTTCAAAGCCCCTGGTGCTGAACAGCTGGCGCGAGGCTTTCAGAATCCGCGCGCGGCATTGCAGCTTGTTCTGTTCGCGCCTGCTTTCCACGATCATCATTCCACAGTTATCCTTTCCTATATTATATTCAGTATAACGGAAGCATTCGGTATTTGCAACCGCTATCGGCAAAGTGCATAATTTCTGCGCGGTTTTTCTACGATTCCAACAGCAAAATCACGCAGATTTTACTTGATTCAAAATTTAGAACGGAGTCTAATTATTTTAGCAGACCAAAACTGAAAGGAGAGGATACCCATGTCAATCAAGGTGATTGTCTACGACGTCGGAACAACCGGACTCAAAGCGTGTCTGTTTGCCGTCAGCACGGAGAAGGGCGTCGAGTATATTGCAAGCACCGTAGAGGACTATTCCCTGCATATGCTCGGCGGCGGCGCAATTGAGCAGGAACCGGACGACTGGTGGACGGCCATGTGCCGCAGCACGAAGCACCTGATGCAGCAGACCGGTGTGAACAGAGACGAGATCAGGGGCGTCTGTTTCTGCTCGCAGATGCAGAATGTGCTGATGGTGGACGAAAAGGGCGTACCTCTGCGTCCGTGCATCAGCTGGATGGATACGCGCGCAGACCTTCAGTTCAACCGCTGCATGAACACCGGCCTGAAGGTTGAGGGCATGAATCTGTTCAAGATTCTGAAATTCCTGCGGATTACGGGCGCGGGCTCGTTCGGCTCGAAGGACCCTGTGTGGAAGTACCTGTGGGTACGCGACAACGAGCCGGAAATCTTTGAAAAGGCATATAAGTGGCTGGACGCCAAGGAGTATCTGGCCTGCCGCGCCACCGGCGTGATGAAGGCCAGCCGCGATACCGCGGGCGCGACATTCCTGTACGACGTGAAAAACGACTGCTGGAGTGAGGAGCTTTGCAGAATGACCGGCGTGGATATGCGCCATCTGCCGGAAATCTGCGCGTCGACCGACGCAGTGGGCGGACTGCTGCCGCAGGCGGCCGAGGAGCTTGGCCTTGCCGAGGGCACGCCGGTGTTCTCCGGCGGCACCGACGTCAGCCTGTGCCAGATCGGCGCGGGCTGTACCGACATCGGCGACGTCAACGTCTATTCCGGCACCTCCGGCTGGGTGGAGACGACTGTCGGGAAGCTGCATACCGATATCGGCAATCTGATCAGCACGCTCCCAGGTGCGGATCCGACGGTGTATAGCTATGTGGCCGAGGTCGACACCTCCGGCAAGTGCATGGAATGGGTCAAGGACCGGCTGGATCTGCCGGAGATGAGCTATCTCGAGCTTGACGCCTATATTCAGGATGTGCCCGCCGGCAATAACGGCGTGATTTTCTCTCCGTGGATGCACGGCAATCGCTGTCCGTTTGAGGACGCGAACGCGCGCGGCATGTGCTTCAACCTCGACCTCAATACCCGCGGCCGCGATCTGGTCAAGGCCGTTATCGAGGGCGTGTGCATGCACATGCGCTGGAATCTTGAGGCCAGCGAAAAGACCTTCCAGACAAGAAAAACCGTCCGATTTACCGGCGGAAGCGCCATGTCGCCCATCATCTGCCAGATGCTTGCAGATGTGCTGGGCCGGCCGGTCGAGACAATTGAAAATCCGCGTCTGGTCGGCGCGCCTTGCGGGCGGCGACTTCCAGATCAACGGTCATCCGTTCGGCAAGTTCCCCGTCAGCTATAAGCTGTTCTACCGTTGCTTCAAGTTCTTCACCCAGCCGTGGTGGAACATCAGACCCATGATGTACGCCTGCTCCGGCGGCACCACGCAGCTGGCGGTTGAGAAAATTGTCAAGGCAGTCGGGACCGACGTCATGCTTGCCGCAGGCGGCGGTGTCCACGGCCATCCGGACGGCAGCGAGGCGGGCGCAAAGTCCATGCGACAGGCAATCGACGCCGCCATGGCGGGCATTCCGGTTGTGGAGTATGCAAAGACGCACGCAGAGCTTGCGCGGATGCTGCGTTTTTGCCTGCGGCATACATAGACTACAGCTGTGCACGCAAACCTTGCTTTGCGGCAGAACGACAGAAAAACGGAAGCGCTTTATAAAAAACGGAGCAGGGGAAACCCTGCTCCGCGTCATGAGAAAGGAGTGATTACGATCCGTACGATCGTATTTGTGGATTTCGACGGCACCATCACAATGGAGGATACGCTGGCCGGCGCGATGCGCCGGTTTGTGCCGAAGGAGGAGTTTGACTACTACAGCAGAAAGCTGATTGCCGGAGAGGCAACGCTCAGCCAGGTGGTGCGCCGCGCGTAAAGCTGCGGCGCGTTTTTTCTACCGTAAACGCCTCGCGGAAGCCCAGCGCCAGAAGCAGCGCGTGCATGACCTCCGCGTCGGCAACGGCGGTTTCAAGCTCAAGCCGCGTGCTGGACGCCGTGTCCAACTTTGGACCCTTATAGGTGATGCAGGTCTGCGTGCCGCCGCCCGGCAGTGCAGTGACGCTGCGCAGGCGCAGCGCCTCGTCCGTGCGGCGGAAATCGCGGCCGCAGCCGTTATAATAAACGTCCGATTCCTGCACGGCTGCCTGCTCGAAAAAGCCGAGCGCCGACAGTGCGGAAACAAGCTCTGCCGGCTGCCGCGCGTCCAGCGCGGCCTTCAGTTCAACTTCAATCATGATTCCGGCTCCCTCCGGTGAAAATCCGTTTTGGATATGATAGCACACGCGGCCGGAAAAGACAACGCGGGAGTGTGAATCCAGCGGCCCTCAATCCCGCGCCGGTTTGTCTGGACTGCTTGACTGCGGAGCATAATCCGCGGGAGAAACGCCATAGTATTCCTTGAATTTTTTGGAGAACACATATGGACTTGAAAAGCCGGTGCGTCGGGAAATCGTGCTGACCGGCAGGCTTGTGGTGGTCAGCATATTGGCGGCAGCCTGCATCCGGACGTCAGTAATGTACTGAAACAGGTTCTTGCCCGTTTCCTTTTTGAACAGACGGCAGAGATATTCCTTGTTGAGGTGTACATACGAGGAAATGTCGTCCAGAGAAATCTTATTCATGTAGTTTTCGTTGACATAGCGCAGTGTCTGCAAAATTTCAGCCTTGACGTCACTGTTCCGGATCGTATTTTTTGCGGCGTCAGAGAACGAAATGCACGTGATCGGCTTTTTGTTTGACAGACCGGCTTTCTTTGCCTGCGTACAGAGCTGATGGCATTCACGGACGCTTTCGACCGAGTCGATGTCCTGTGCGTAAAAAATAAGGGGCGTCTGCGAGGAATAGGCGTGCACCGTGCGATAAAGCCGCTCAAGCCGGACGGACAGCACCAGACGCTGCTGACGGATGGAAGCCTCGCTGACCAGCACCACGAGCTCGCTTTCGCTCAGATGCACGGGGAAAACAGGTGAAACGTCTGAAAGCGTTTCCATCAGGACGGACTCGACAAACTGCGCGGCAGGCGTTGTGCCGAGTCGGTCGACCGGCATTGTGATATCCAGAAAAACCGCTGGAAAAATGCCGTCCGGAATGCCCTGAAGGATCAGCTCCTTTTGAATGTGCGCGTTTGGATTTGCGAGATACTGCTGAAAGGCAAAGCGAAAGAGATCGCGCTGCTGCCTGGCGCGGAGCATCTCGTCATGGCTTTGCTGCTGCTCAAGTGCGGTGTGCTCCAAAAGCAGGGACTTGATTTTGGACAGGTATTCCGCGATCAGCTCCGGATTGATATCCGCTTTGAGAAGATAATCAAACGCGCCCGCCTTCATTGCGCCGCGGACCAGCTCAAAGTCGGAATAGTTGCTCAGCGCAAGAATCGGACCGTGAAAATGTGCCGCGCGAAGCCTTGTAATCAGTGTGACGCCGTCCATAATGGGCATTTGCAGATCCGCAATCACGGCGTCTACCGGATGCTCTGCAAAGAAGTCAAGCGCCTCCTGACCGTTGGCGGCGCTGCCGGCAACTGTGAAATCAGGGTCGGACTGTATCATATTCTGAAGCGAGATTTTGGCCAGCGCTTCATCGTCAACCAGTAGAATTGTGTACATGCGGATTCCCCCTGTTTTTCATCTCGTAGACCGCCGGAATGCGGAGCGTGCAGGTTGTACCCGCGCCGATTTTACTGTCAATCACCAGCCTGCTCTTTGCTCCGTAATACAATTGCAGACGCTCGTTGACATTTTGCAGGCCGATGCCGGTAAAACGCTCGTTTTTGCTGTCGTAATTGGAACTGACGTCAAAGCCCGCGCCGTCGTCGCTGACCGTGATGGTGAGCGTGCCGCGGTCCAGTCCGGCGGTAATGACAATATTGACAATCCGGTCGATATCAGCTGTCGCGTAGAGAATTGCGTTTTCCAGAAGCGGCTGAAGAATAAAGTGCGGAATCAGGCAGTCCAGTGCGGCCTCTTCCAGCGCATATCGGGTGTGAAAGCGGCTGATGTAGCGCAGATCCTGAATCCGGTTGTAGTGCTTCAGATTCTCAATCTCGTTCCGCAGGGTCACGAACTCGGAGTTCTCCACCAGCGTGCTTTTCAGCAGACTGATCAGCGAGCCGATGCCGTCGCCAAGAATGGTATTGTTGCTCAGCTCTGCCATCCATTTGAAGGTGCCGAGCGTGTTGAACAGAAAATGCGGGTTGATCTGATAGTGCAGAATCTCAAGCTCCAGATCGCGCTTTCTGGCATCACTTTCCCGAATATCATCGATCAGCTCGATAATATTCTGGTTCTTTGTATCCAGCGTCCGCGCCAGAAAGCCCAGTTCGTCCGGACTGTCGTCTCCAATTGGATGATAATCGTCGGAATTGATGTCTGCGCGGCAGGATTCAATCATATTCCGGATTGGAAGATTGATGCTCCGGTTCAGAAGATAGCAGACGGCCAGACACAGCAGAATCAGCGGAATCAGGAACAGCAGCATAATGATAAACACGCGGCGCTGTTCATTGCTGATAAAGGAGTACGGAATGACAGAAAGCATGAAGCTGTCGCTGGTCTGGTTGTAGTAGCAGATATGAAGATAGGAGTTTTTCACGCAGCTTGCCGTGTAATTCTCCGCGGCACGGGACTGCGCCATCAGATCAGAGACCAGCGCCTGCTCCATCGCGTCCAGCGAAAAGCCTTCCGGCTCCTGCGAGGCCATCACCTGTCCGCTGGAGCTGATCAGGAGGAATCCTGCATCGTCCTGAATTTTCGGAGATGCGAAGGTGGAGGTGTACAGGGACTCCGCCGAGAGCAGCACCACGATATAGCCGATGTGCGTGCCGCCCAGTTTCAGACTGTATATTTTTCTGGCGACGGCAATAAAGTCGGTGCTGAAATTCGAGTTTACGAATTTGTCCAGACAGTCTTTCGGCGAGGTTTTGTCACAGCGTTCCAGCAGTTCAAGCATTTCCTGCGTTGTCGCCGTAGCGTAGCCGGTGCCGTAAACCGGTTTCTTGTTCTGATCGACGATCATAACGCCCATCAGGCCGGAATCGGGAATCGGAGTCGTCTGAATCAGGAGGGAAATCTGATAGGTTGTGTTGTAGCGCGCGGCCTGCGACTCGATGCCTCCAAGCCCCTGAACGGCGTCAGAGACGGAAATCACATCAATATAATGACGGTAATTTCTCAGAAGCAGATTCACATTGCTGCCGGCAATCTGTGCGGACTGACACGTTGACTGAATCAGCTTGTTCTGAATGGACGCACGAAAAATCCCGTAGGAAAGGCATGTCAGAAGAATCAGCGGGATTGCGGAAATCGCCAGAACGGTTGCGATCAGCCGCGTGTGAAGTTTTGTCTTTCGAAATAACTGTATCATATTGTTTCTTTCCAAACGCGCAGATGTCTGTTGATCTCTGTATTATTATAATAAATTTATATACCGGTTTCGCGGGATTGTCAAATCACGGACCACTGGAAAGTTACGGGAATATGGTAATGTTGCATATATTTCTTGATTAAAAATTATTCAACATATTCAATGCGCACAAGAAAAGTCAATTGTTTTCGCAAACAAGTCAATTGCGAGTATTTTACTTTTCTGGATTTTTACCTATAATGGCATCAGCTCAAGAAAAAAAGAGCAGAAAAAGGAGGAATACAGGAACATGAAAAACAGCACCAAAAAACTCATAGCGCTGCTTCTGGCGATTGCCACCTGCTTCGCCCTGCTTGCTGGCTGCGCTGCAAAGACCACCGATGAGGCGCAGACGCCTGCCGCGCCCGCCGAAGAGGCAAAACCGGCAGAGGACGCAAAGCCGGCAGAGGACGCTGCTCCGGCAGAAGAAACCGCGGAAGGCACCAAATTCGCGGGCAAGACGCTGAAGCTTGCACTGTTCGAAGGCGGCTACGGCATGGACTGCTGGAACGAAACTGTTGCAGCGTTCAAGAAGTACTACCCCGACGTCAATGTTGAAATTCAGCACAACCCGCAGATCGGTGACGTTGTCCGTCCGCAGATGATTGCAGGCGACTATCCCGACATCTACTACTGCAACGGCGACAATGATGAGCTTTACAGAACCATGCTGAATGAAAAGCAGCTGTGGGACATGACCGACTGGTACAAGAACACCCCGAGCTGGGACGATGATTCCGTTACCGTTTACGAGCAGGTTGTCGACGGCCTGCTGGAATCCACCTCCTGCCAGCCCTACCGCGATGGACGTATCTACTGCGCACCGTTCGTTCTGACCAGCCGCGGCGCGGTTTATAACAGAACGCTGTGGGAAAAGAATGGCTGGGAATTCCCCGAGACCTGGGACGAGCTCTTTGTCATCCTTGACGAGGCCAAGGAAAAGGGCATCGCCGGCTGGACCTATCCTGCCGCAAACGCACCTGACTATATCCAGAACATCTTTATTCCCTCTCTTGTCTCCGCGCTCGGCACCGAGAGAACGCTTGACTTTGTCGACTATGATGAGACCGTCCTGGACGAGCCTGCGTTCCGTCAGCTGCTTGAGACCTATGCAAAGCTCGGCGATTATCTGCTTGAGGGCACACTGGGCCTGAACCACACCGAATCTCAGGCGGAGTTCATGCAGGACAAGTGCCTGTTCATGCCCAATGGCGACTGGGTTTCCGCAGAAATGGCTGACGCACCCAGAACCGACAACTTTGTCTGGGGCATGGCTGCGCCTCCTGTCTACAAGGTTGGTGAAACGCATTATTCCCGTTCCACGCCGGCAATCGTGACGGTTCCCGCCAACGCGGCAGAGCCCGAACTTGCGATGGAATTCCTGCGCTTCCTGTATTCCAAGGAAGGCGTTATGATCTGGGCGCAGACGGCCAGCCAGCTCGTTCCTGTCTACGGCGCAGCCGAGATTGCCGCTCCGTATCTGGAGGAAGGCTTTGCAAGCATGCACGAGGAACTGGACAACTCCGCGACTGCGTTTGCCTATGCGTGGACGCCGATTGAAAACGCGAAGGTTTCCATGAACGACGTGATCTATAAGACCTATGCCGACGTTGTCACGGGCAACATCACAGTTGACGACTGGTTCAACACCATCAAGGCGGCTTTCGCTGAGATGAACGCGGCAAGATAATTCATACCGATTGTTTCATTGGGACTCTGGGACCGTTCAGTCCCAGAGTCCTTTTCCAAAGAGGAGTTGAGCTTTTGAAAAAGAAAAGGTTGGGCCTGAACAGGCTCCCGTATGGCTTTCTGGCATTTGCCATTCTGCCTGCATTGACTTTGATCACGGTGTTTTTGATCATTCCGGTATGCAGGGCGCTGTCCATGTCGCTGACAGAGGTGCAGCTGCTGAGCCAAAAGACGACGTTTGTCGGTCTGGATAATTTCAGATACATGCTGCGCGACGAGCTGTTCTGGAAAGTACTGAAAAACACGGTCAAGATCATGCTTGTCACGCCGGTTATCACAATTGCGCTGGCAACCGTGCTGGCATATCTTGTCACACAGAGCAAGCTGCGTGAAAAGAACATGTATGTGATTCTTTTCTTCCTGCCCAATACGCTTTCATCGGCAGTCATCGCCATTATGTGGGCGCTTGTGTATCACCCCACAAGCGGCATCCTGAACGGCTTCCTTGG
>CAKUJN010000072.1 GCA_934661735.1 uncultured Oscillospiraceae bacterium | reverse complement strand
ATCTTCTTGTAGCCGTCGCAGGTGGCGGAAAAGCGGAAGGTATGATTGCCTGCGGGCAGCTTTTGTGCGGCGAGATCAAATTGATTCTTTGTTGTCGCACTGCCGACCGCTGTCTCTTTGCCGTCCTCCACCTTGTACCACTGGAATCTTACAGCGCCTGTGCCGGTTTCCTTCTTTACCGTGACAAGAAGCGTCCCCGTACCGCCATAAGTCATGCTCATCTCGGTGGGATAGTCCATGCTCTTGATGGGGATCTTGGCCATAGAAACATTGGTCAGCTCCGTACCGATAGGGTCGGTGATCCAGGTGGTGCCGCTCTTGAACGCGCAGCCCTCCGGCAGGAGGGATGCCAGCGTGATATCTCCGGTGACGGTCAGCTTTGCCGCCGTCTTACCGTTCAGATCCAGCTTGAGCGGGCTGTTGATGGTGATCTCGCCTGCATTTGCCAGCAGCTTCACTGTACCGCCGTCGGCTGCGGCGCTGAGCGCGTCGTTGAGGGCGGCGTAGGCGCGGCTCTCGCCGCCCTTCGTCACCATCGCGGCCATCGGCTTTTTGCAGACCGTGCAGTTGCCGTTCTCGTCTACCGCCGTGTGGCTGCAGGTGTAGCCGCAGGCGCATGTGCCGTCGTTCCAAGTGTGGTCATGCTTCACGACCTTGACGTCGCTTACACTGGAAAAGCCTTCTGCATAACCGTTTTGTATCGCGCCCGAGTTTTTATCTGCATACGCATAGCCGTCCGCCAGCAGGTCGGAGGGAAATACGTTTTCGCCGCATGTGCTGCTGATGCTGATGCTCTCAAACGTGCCGCCGGAGAGCTGGAACGTGACGTTCGGGCTGGTGTGCGTGACATCCTCCACCGTGCCGCCCGTGATGGTGATCGTGCCGACGGAGCCTGGCCCGGTTTCTATGATCTGATGGAAGTTGCCGCTCTCGACGGTCAGATCGCCGTTCCAGAGCTTGAGATACTGGACATAACCCGCGCTGTCCGTGCTGCTGTCCTTGACCGTCAGCTCTCCGCGCAGGAGGGCTTCGCTAACATCCATATCGCCGACCACCAGATCACGCCCGCTGGCATCTATCCGGTGCCCGTTCAGGTCGAGGGTATACGGCCCGCCGGAGACGAAGATACTGCCGTCTCTGCTCGTGATATCTGCCAGCAGCGTGACGGTATCGCCCTCATGCGCCGCAGTGAAGGCGCTGTCGATGGTATCATAATAGCTGACGTCGCTGGCGCCGCCGACCCGCGCCGTCACGCTGGCCCCGAAGGCCGCGCCGCACTCGGTACACTTGCCGTCCGTGTCGATGTTGTGCGTATGCTTCTGGACCTGCACGCTGGACAGTTCGGTTCCTTCAGCAGATTGGTAAGCGCCTGATGTTGAATAGAACGCATAGCCGTCCGCAAGCAGATCGGCAACCTTGCCGCCCGTCACTTCGTTCGCAACCTTAGTGAACGTTCCGCCGGAGATCTGGACTTTGATGTCCTTGGAGCGGGCGTAGAAGCTCTCCACCGTGCCGCCTGTGATATTGATGCTGCCGCTGCCGTTGTGCCACGTATTGAAACGCCCGATGGTTCCGCTTCCAATGGTCAGGCTTCCGTTCCGAAAGCTAATCCGCTCAATTCTCCCTGTTTTGCCCTCGCTGCTGTCGACAACCGTCAGGCCTCCGCTTCTGACGATAACAGACATAGGTTCGTCTATCTCGAAACCATTCAGGTCGAGCGTATACGTCTCGCCCTTGACCACAATGTTATCAGGATAGTGACTGATATTATTCAACAGCTTGATGGTATCCCCCGTCTTTACCTCGTCGAGTGCATCAAACAGCCTTTCATACAGTTTGCCGTTTATCTCGGCCTCCGGATTCTCAACCGTTTCGCCCCCGCCCTCCTGCTCGGACGCTTCGCCCTCGGTGCTCTGCGGCGCGGCGGGGTTTTCGTCGCTTCCGCCCTCGGCGGGCGCGGACGCATTCTGCGCCGCGTCGGCCAGCGCCGTCGCGGGGAGCAGACTAATACACAGCACTGCCGCCAGAATCAGACTGATGATTCGTTTTTTCATGTCGACCTCCTGATGTTCCATTCCGGCCCGCATGGCGGGCGCAGTCGCGTCTCCCCCCTGCCCCGTCCGGAACCAGAGGGTCATTCCCGCAGGGGTTTCCCCTGCGGGAAAAGGGAGCATGCTCCCTTTTTCACGCCTGATATCATTCCATATTCTATCCATATTCTATTATACAGAATTGGCCGGAAATGTAAATCATCCCAAAGTATGATTTCGCCCGAAAAAATTTTTCCGCGCAGGTGCGTAGTTTTCGCGTTTTGTGTACCTATAGGGATAGAAAGTATTTTGAAGGGAGGTCCGCAGATGGACAAGACCTCTGAACGCGTCCTGCGCGTCAAGCGCGAGGCGCGTCGGCTCACACAAAAACGGGAAAAGCGGGCAATCCGGCGGCTGCGCGCGCTTTGCGTGCTGCTGGCGCTGTGCCTGACCGGCTCGCTGGCATACTTTACCGGCGGCGCGGCGGGCGCGGTGCAGGGTCTGCACGGCGCAACGCTTCTGTCGGACAGCGCGGGCGGCTATGTGCTGGTGGCGGTGGCGGCGTTCAGCGCGGCTGTGGCCCTGACGCTGGCGTGCACGCGCCTGCGCGAACGTGAAAAGGAAAATCGGGAGAAAAAGGAGAACGAAGCCATATGAAACGGAAAATTCTGATACTTCTGCTCTGTCTCTGCATGCTGCTGGCCCTGTGCGTCACAGCCTCCGCCGCCGGCATGAAACAGGTCGGCACCTATGCCGATTTGCTCGCCGCGTTTCAGGACAGCAGCGTCACAAAAATTCAACTGACAGCCGATCTCAACGTCACTGGCGAAAAATTAAGCCTCTCCGGCCGCACGCTCACGCTGGACTTGAACGGCCACATACTGAACGGCAGCGGCTTCAACGGCAACGTGATTTCGGTGAACTATGATAATACAAATCAAAAGCCTGCCACTTTAATCATAAAGGACAGCAATCCGACAGCGTCCCACACGGATTCCTCCCTGCCAAATGGCGGCGTAATCTGCGGCGGCACAGGAAGCTATAGAGACCCTTCTTATGGCGGCGGCATTTTCGTCGGCTATCACTCAAAACTGATTATGGAGGGCGGCAGCATTGCCAACTGCACGGCGGATCAGGGCGGCGGTGTATACGTCGGCTTTGCCTTCTTTGAGATGCGCGGCAGCAGCCAGATTTACAACTGCACGGCGCGCGAGGGCGGCGGCGTGTATGTTGAGGAGCAGTCAGTTTTTCAGATGTACGATAACAGCAGCATCCGTTCCTGTAATGCCCGCGCCGCCAACTATGCCTATGGCGGCGGTGTATATGTCAGCAGCTTCGGCAAATTTGAAATGTCCGGAAACAGCGTCATTGACCACTGTTCGGCCATCGCCGACGCAAATCTTGCTTACGGCGGCGGCGTATGTCTCAAGGAGGCCAGTGAAGCAGTGTTTGCCATGAGCGGCGGCACAATTTCCAACTGTACCGCGACGGGCCAGAATCACGTTCACGGCGGCGGCGTTTACATCACCGGCAGCAGCGAGTTTCAGATGACCGGCGGCGTCATTGCCGACAGCTGTAAGGGCACCGGAAGTGACGGGCAGATTGAAGGCGCATTTCTTGAATGCAATATGAAGGCTGACGGCGGCAAGATCGACTGCGCGTTTTTATTCAGAGACCATCTTCTCTCCACCAGTCAATCCGCCGGAACCACATTCACCGGAAACGTGGTCAACAGCGGAACCATTTCAGGCGGTACATTTACCGGCACGGTGAAAAACTACGGCATCATCAAAGGCGGCACGTTTGCCCAAACCAGCGATGTGACCAACGTTGAAGGCGAAATCTCAGGCGGCACATTTAATGGTGCCTGTTCCGGCGCACGGACGATTACATTCCATGCCAACGGCGGCGCGCCGGAACCGGAAAAGCAGGTGCGATATCGGGCTCCTGCCACAAAGCCGGACCCTGACCCTGTAAAGGGCGGGCTGCACTTCGGCGGCTGGTACAGCGACAGCGAAATGACCCAGTTATATGACTTCTCTCAAACGGTATACAGAGAAGATTTGAATCTTTACGCAGAATGGGTCGGCGACATTCTCACCGTAGAATTCTTTCCGAATGGCGGTGCTTTCGCGGGGCTGTCGGAAGACATGACTATGGTAAAGCAAGTGACATATAAGAGTACCATTTCCGAACCGACTTCCGAACTGACAAAAGAGGGCTCCACGTTCGGCGGCTGGTACACAGACGTCGAATGCACAAAGCCGTATACGTTCGGAACGCCGGTCGTTCGCAATCTCAAGCTTTACGCCAAATGGACAGCCTCACTCTACACCGTGACATTTGACACAAAGGGCGGCAGCGAGGTCGCATCACAGGAAAACATCGAACACAACACACACGCCGACGAGCCGGAGGACCCGATAAAGGACGGCGCGGTCTTTGACGGCTGGTATTACAACGGAAAGCACTGGAATTTCCGGCACAATCCCGTGACCGGCAATATGACGCTTGAGGCGCGCTGGCTCGGCGGTGCGCAGACAATCCCCGTCACCGGCGTGTCGCTGGACGCGAAGAAGCTGAGCCTTGAAAAGGACGAAATCACAATCCTGACCGCCGAAGTCACTCCGGCAAACGCCGATAACACGCGCGTCAGCTGGGAAAGCACGGACCCCTCGGTTGCAGAGGTCGATCGAAACGGCAACGTAACCGCGAAGATCGCCGGCATGGCGCTGATTGTCGTCCGCACGGCGGATGGAAACCGGATTGCCACCTGCGCCGTCACCGTCACAGACGACGACACCCCCACGCCCACGCCGGAGCCTGGCCACACGCACAGCTACAGCGAGAGCTGGAGCAGAAACACGACGCACCACTGGCATGTCTGCACCGGCTGTTCAGAAAAATCGGACTTCAACACGCACGATTACGGCGACTGGACGGTTCTGGAGGAAGCCACCTCGACAAAAACCGGTGAGCGCGAGCGCACCTGCTCCACCTGTGGCTATACGGAGCGGCAGACCATCCCCGCCACCGGCGGTGGCACGGTGATACCCGTTCCGCCGGTCACACCCGTAACGCCTGTTACACCAGCTACGCCGACGCCCCCGAAAACGGAGGATAACGGCGGAACGCAGGAACCGGCCACGGATAATTCCGGCTTCACGGACGTGGAGGAAAAGGACTGGTTTGCAGACGACGTTCGCTATGTCAGCGAAAAGGGCCTGATGAACGGCACCGGCAGGGCGGAATTTGCACCCAACGAAGCGGTGACGCGCGGTATGGTCGTAACGATTCTTGCGCGTATGGAGGGCGTGAACACCTCCGGCTCGCCGTGGTACGCCGCAGGCCGGAAATGGGCCATGGAGAACAGCATCTCCGACGGTACCAATATGGAAGCGCCCGTCACGCGTGAGCAGCTGGCGGCAATGCTGTTCCGGTATGCGGTATTCAAGGGCATGAGCGCCGTGACGCTGGCCGATCACCTGTCGCAGTTCCGTGATCGGGGGCAGATCAGCGGCTGGGCCGTCCCCGCGGCAAACTGGGCTGTCGGCGGCGGAATCCTGAACGGCCGGAGCGGCGGAATTCTGGACCCGCAGGGAACCGCAACCCGCGCGGAGCTGGCTGCAATGCTGCGGCGCTTTGCAGATAAGATGAACTGAAAGCACAAAATGCAGAAAACCGGCAGGGCCTCCCCTGCCGGTTTGTTTTATTGCATTCAGCCGCTGCTGCCGGTGAGTTTTTCGGCAGCATATTGACACAAAACCAGCTTTTTGCTACCATAAGCTCGAATGATTGTACCAGAATTCCACGCTGCCCCAGCCGTCGGTTAGTATCATCTAACCATCTGGCTGCGGGCGCAGGTTAGAACCACCTAACAGCAGATTGGAGGATATCCAGATGAAAGACAACGAATTACAATTTGACCGCACCTGCCATGTGCTGTACTCCAGGCCCTGCAAGAAGGAGATTCTTGCAAAGATTGCCCTGCACTATCAGGAAGCGGAGCGCGAGGCAGTCTGGGAAAAAGTCCAGCGGCAGTACGTGACGTTTCTCTCCGACTGGCGCACCGACCTCGGCGGGAAAAAGAACTTCCACAACGGCGCGGGCGGCACCTATGACTGCATCGCGATCATGAGCTATTATGTCGCGTGCAAAGCCGTCACATCGTTCCGCGAGATTGAAGAAATGGAGGAAAATCTGATTCTCCCCTCCTTCCGCAGGCTGAAATTTGTGGACTGCAACAAACCGTTTTTCAAAAAACTGATGTACAAAGCATTCCTGCGTGCAAAGGCAGCCTGCGACAAATGGCACGATTATGAGATGGCGGTTGCTCCATTTGATGAAAACAAGCCCATCTATTATGAATTTACCGCCTGTCCCGCGGCGGAATTTGCCATCAAACACGGTCTAACGGACATCATGCCCGCGCTGTGCAATGTGGACTTTGCGTCCATGGAGCTCATTCACGCCCGACTGGTGCGCACCACCACCTGCGCAAACGGCTGCAAATGCGACTACACCATCTGCGGCGACAAAGACCCGTATCTGAACGACCACCCCGAATATTGCGACGAGGCGGGCTACCGGCGGAACAAATAAGCTCTGGAGGCAGATACATGAATACCTTTCTTGGAATTCTGATCCCGTTTCTCGGAACGACAGCCGGCGCGGCCTGTGTGTTCTTCATGGAAAAGTCGCTCGGCGATCTGGTACAGCGCGCCCTTGCGGGCTTTGCCGCGGGCGTAATGGTGGCCGCCTCAATCTGGAGTCTTTTAATTCCGGCCATTGCGCAATCGGCAGCATTGGGAAAGCTCTCGTTCTTCCCCGCTTTTGCGGGCTTCTGGCTTGGCATGCTGTTTCTGCTCGCCCTTGACCACCTGATCCCGCACCTGCATGTCGGAAGCGATCAGGCGGAGGGCCCAAAGAGCAGGCTTGCCCGCACGACCATGATGGTGCTGGCCGTCACACTGCATAACATTCCGGAGGGTATGGCCGTCGGCGTGATGTATGCGGGCTTTCTTGCTGGCGGCACGCAGATCACGGCGGCAGGCGCGCTGGCCCTGTCCATCGGAATTGCCATTCAGAACTTTCCGGAGGGCGCGATCATCTCCATGCCGCTTCGCGCCGAGGGCCAAAAGAAAGCACGGGCTTTCCTCGGCGGCGTGCTCTCCGGCGTTGTCGAGCCAATCGGCGCGGTATTGACGATTCTTGCCGCGCAGTTCATCGTTCCCGCGCTGCCGTATCTGCTGAGCTTTGCCGCCGGAGCGATGCTCTATGTGGTCGTGGAGGAGCTGATTCCCGAAATGTCACAGGGACAGCATTCCAATCTCGGCACAGTCTGCTTTGCCGCCGGATTCAGCATCATGATGGTTCTGGATGTGGCGCTCGGCTGAAATAAGGAGTTTATGATATGAAAAGAGCCTATGCAAAATCTCAATACGCAAAGCCATGCGAACAGTATTGCCGGAAGCTTTACCCTGCTGAGTCTGCGCAGATCTTCAAAAAAGCCGAGACGTACTATCTCGAATTTATGAAAGACCTGTCCGATCTCGGCGAAAACATGATGGCAAAGAATATATGCTGGACTGGTTTACAATCCTCGCATTTTATGAGGCAAGCGATCACCGGCTGGACGGCGAAGCCCTGCTCGAAATCAAGCGCCGTGCAGTCAGAAAGCTGAAATTCCTCGGAAAGCTCATCGACGGGAACCGGCAAAAATGGCCGTACCGGCTGTTTGAAAAAACCTATGCGGACTTCATTCAGATGCAGCAGGCACATCAGGCACGCGGCGAATGGATGGACAGCTGGAAAATCGAGCTCAATCCGGATCACCGCACGGAGGGCTTCTGCTTTCACCTTGTCGGCTGCCCCATTGCGAAGCACGCACGGGAGCACGGCTACGCGGAGCTTCTGCCCTACCTCTGCAGGACCGACCACTTTCTGGCCGAAGTCATGCACGCGCGGCTCATCCGCACACAGACCGAGGCCCTCGGCGGCGACTGCTGCGACTATTGGTACGTCGGCGATAAAAGCCCCGTGCTGGAACAGTATAAAGATCTGGAACAGATTTGATTCTGTCAACAAATTACAGGAGGGTATTTTCCATGAAATATAACGGTTTTTATTTCTGGATGTTCAAAGGCTCCATGAAAAAGGTTCTGGCCGAGAAATACGACAGGGCGTATGCCGCGCAGATCATGAAGAAAAGCAGGCAGGTCTATCGGGCGCTGGTCAGGCAGGCGGACGACATCGGCGGCGACAATCCAATGGCCTATAACGAGCTGTTCGCGCTGGCCTTTGTCGCCCCGTATGTCGCAAGCGGGAAGCAGATTCCGCCGGAGACGGTACAGGAGATGATGCGTCGTTCCCTGTACCATATCCAGTGGTACTTTTCCAGAACCGACCTGAATACGGACAGAGGCAAGGCCGAAAACAAAAAGAGCATCGTAAAATACGTCCGGTGGTACACGCCGGAAAAGGAGGCGCAGTATCCGACCTCGTTCAAGGTGGACTTCGTCGGCCAGCCGTATGCGGATGCGTGCTACTACCGCATCACCCGCTGTCCAATCTGTACCTACGCGGAAAAGCTCGGTGTCTGTGAGCTGATGCCGCTGTTCTGTGAGCTGGACGAGGTCATGATCACGCTCCAGCACGGCGTTCTGCACCGCAGCCAGACGCTGGCCAACGGCGGCGAATACTGCGACTATTTCATCACAGGCGACAAAGAGTGATTTTGCGGGAAAGCTGCGCTCTATGCGCGTCCGGCGGCCGCGATTGCGCTTTGGCAGATCGTTTGCTATAATGAAACAAATCCGGAATTTACAATTCACGCCGCCTGGCAGTATGGAGTGCAGAAAATGAATTATACCGTAATTACCGAGGCAGATACCGGAAGAATCGCGAAGCTGTACATGGACTATTATAACAATCATGAAGATGGATGCTGGAAATATGAAAAGCGTATAAAAGGATTCATCAAATGGTCACCATCGAGGATTCTCTCTGCCTGATTCAGATGGACGATGCAAACAACACAACCGGATTTGTTCTCGGATATTTCAAGGAATATGACGATATATCCATCTATTATCTTGAAGAGATTGTCATATTTGCAGATTATCAAAACAGAGGATTCGGGACACAGCTTCTCCGCGAAATTGAAAAGCGTGCATTGGAATCCGACGCAAAGCATATTGAACTGGTCAGTGTGAATGATGAACGCCACATACACTTTTATACAGCGTTTGGCATGTATTCAGCCGCAAATCTGAGGATTATGGGAAAGCACTATGACTAGTTGCGTCCATTGCCGTCTGTTCACCGGACTCGGCCGCTTCCGCTTCACCGAATCCTCAGTTTCACTTCAAGCACAGTGCCGCACACAGCCGCCCGAAGCGCTTCCGGCGGCCGCGATTGTGTTCTAGACGCGGTTTTGTTATAATGAAACAAATCAGGACTTGGCAAGGTGATGATTTTGGAACAGCTTTTGAAGTATATTCAAGAAACATACAATCCGCTTTCCATTATCCTTTATGGTTCGTATGCGAACGGAACCAATAATTTGAACAGCGATTTTGACGCATTGGTTATTACAGCTGAGCATGAACAATTCCATGATACAGCCTTTGTGGATGGCATTCCATTAGACGTATTTGTATATCCTGCGCGATATTTTGAAGGTGATTATACGTGCGAGGACTTTGTTCAGATTTTTGACGGACGCATTATAACGGACAGCAACGGTATTGGAAAAGCACTGCAAGAGAACGTTCAGGCATATTTAAAAAACCGGCCAGTCAAAACAAGCGCGGAGCTTCAGGCAAATGTTGACTGGTGTGTGAAGATGCTTGCGCGCGTAAACCGATGTGATTGTGAAGGACTGTTTCGTTGGCATTGGGTGCTGGTCGACAGCTTGGAGATTTTCTGCGATATTATGCGGTATCCGTATTTCGGGCCTAAAAAAGCATTGAAGTGGATGGCAGAAACGCATCCCGAAGCTTTTGACTGTTATAAAAGGGCGCTTCAAAATTTCCAGATGGATTATTTGAATGAATGGATTTCGTATGTCAAAAAGCAGCTGGGGGCGGATCAACAGTTCAAAACTTACGGAGGGGCCCAGTGAATATCACAATTCGCAACATGCAGCCCAGTGACGTGGACGCTCTGTACCGGCTGCTGTCTGATCCGGAGGTCATGCGGTATCTGGAGCCGCCGTTCGACTGGGCGCAGACCGAGGACTTTCTGCGTCATGCGGGACTGGCAAAGCCGCCGCTCGTATATGCCGCCGAAGAGAATGGGGCTTTTATCGGCTATGTGATCTATCACGCATACGACGCGGAAAGCGTGGAAATCGGCTGGGTGCTGCTTCCGGAGTATTGGGGGCACGGATATGCGTCGGCGCTGACGGATCGTCTGATCGACAGGGCGAAGCAGGAGCAAAAGAGCGTTGTGATCGAATGTGCTCCGGCGCAGGAGGCAACAAAGCGGATCGCAGTCAAAAAGGGCTTCCGCAACTGCGGAAGCTTCGACGGATTAACAGTGTATCGACTTCCATGAGCAGCCTTACGCCCAGCTTTTGGCCTATCAGCGGATCATCAAACAGTCGGGCGTGGTGCTGGCCGTCTATGCCCCCGACCTTGCG
>CAKUJN010000071.1 GCA_934661735.1 uncultured Oscillospiraceae bacterium | reverse complement strand
CAGGCAAGATGGATTTTCCTCCGTATTTTGCATTGTTGATCATGTGTTGGACGGCGATATAGTCATCCCTTGATACGGTATCTGCAACTAAATTGCGGTTACAGAAAGTACAGAGGTTTTACACTGTTCCGTGTAGGAAAACACAAAGTCCCGCATACACAAGTGTGCGGGATTTCTCTTATATAATCTGTTCATTACCCAGCGAAAAACGTGTTAGATTGCAGGCTGCCGTTCTTTCAATGGCAAAAAGTTTTTTGGCTTATGCTTTGGAAACAGCACTTTTCACAAAAATGCTTGCAGAAATTTTGTTAGCCAAACTAATTTTTTGTATTTCTTCACAACTTCTGAACGGTTATACTTGATTCTGAAGCCAGAATAACGGTTGGCGCTGGGCACTTTTCCCTTTTCGGTCCTGCCGCTTGCCACCGCGTCTGCGGCTCCGGCTATCAAATAAAAGGAGATTTTACAAATGAAAGTCCAGAGATCCCGCGCGCCGGCATCCGTCGACAACATCTATCGGCTCGACGGCAGAGTTCCGGTTGGAAAAGCCATTCCTTTCGGCCTTCAGCATGTGCTGGCCATGTTTGTGGCGAATGTCACGCCCGTCATGCTGATTGCCGGCGTCGCCGTGTACAACGGTCAGGCGTTCACTGCCATTGACACGGCCCTGCTCATTCAGGCGGCCATGCTGATTGCAGGTATCGGCACCCTCATCCAGCTCTATCCTGTCTGGCGCATCGGCTCACGCCTGCCGGTCGTCATGGGGCTGAGCTTCACATTCCTCTCCGCCATGATGACGCTGGCCGCAAAGGACTACGGTCTGATGATCGGCGCGGTCCTTGTCGGCGGCTGTATTGAGGGCCTGCTCGGCCTGACGGCGAAATACTGGTGCCGCTAGTCCCATCGTCTCGGCCTGTGTCGTGACGACCATCGGCTTCAGCCTGCTGTCCACGGGCATTTCCTCGTTCGCCAGCTCCTCCGTCTATCCCACCGGCGCGTGGCAGAATCTGCTTGTCGCGGTCATCACGCTGGCGGCCTGCCTGGTCTATAACTCGCTGGCAAAGGGCTTCTGGAAGCAGCTTTATGTTCTCTTCGGCCTGATTGTGGGCTATATCATCTCACTGTTCTTCGGCATGGTTAACTTTGCATCCATGAAGGAGACCGTCTCCGAGCTTGGCATTATCGCCCTGCCGCGGCTGTTTGCCTTTACTCCAAAATTTGACGTCGGTGCAATCGTCTCCGTGACGCTGGTGTTCCTTGTCTCCGCCGCAGAGACCATCGGCGACACCTCCGCCGTCTGCACAGGCGGCCTTGGCCGCGACATCACGGAAAAGGAAGTCTCCGGCTCGCTTGCCTGTGACGGCTTCATTTCCGCCGCCTCCGGCGGTGTGTTCGGCTGCCCGCCCATCAGCTCGTTCAGCCAGAATGTCGGCCTTGTCGCCATGACCAAGGTTGTCAACCGCTTTACCATCATGTTCGGCGCGCTGACGCTAATCCTCGCGGGTCTGTTCCCGCCCGTGGGCGCGTTCTTCTCCACGCTCCCCGACTGCGTGCTGGGCGGCTGCACGGTCATCATGTTCGGCGCAATCATTGTCTCCGGCGTCACGATGCTTGGCGAATGCGGCTTTGATCAGCGCAACACCATCATTGCCGCGACCAGCTTTGCCATCGGCACCGGCGTGACGCAGGTTCCGGAATTCTTCTCCGGTATGCCGCAGATCATCAGCGATATTTTCGCGGGCAATCCCGTCGCGGGCGTGTTCGTCGTCGCGATGATTCTGTCCCTGGAACTTCCGAAGAAGGTCAAGCCAGAGGATATCGGCGCGCTCACCGAGGATACGCTCGACGGCGGCAGGGAAAATCCGTAAAGGACCGAAAAGCCATCAAAACACGGCTCCCTCATTCGAGGGGGCCGTGAGTCTGTCAAAAACCTCGTAGAGTTCGCGCCCGCGGGCGCGAATAAATTGTGAATCAGTTTTGTCTGGCGGCGTGTACGTCAGATAAAACACACTACGTGACGCTAGTGTGGAATTTGTGTGCCTGCGGCACACAAATTATGCGCGCCGCGTCACGCAGATCTTTCAAACGCGAACCCAGCGACGCGGTTCGCGTTTGAGAGCTTGTCAAAAACACTTTTTTGACAAGCCCAAGGCTCCCCCATTTGAGGGAGCCGCATTTTGCCTATTTCAGGCCGTAATGCTCCTTAACGCTCTTTCTGCACACGGTTTTTCCCTTTACCTGAATGCTTCGGACGGCCGCGAACAGGGCCGCGTCGTCAATTTCCTCATCGACGACCAGAACGCCGTAGCCTGAAATCCGCATTTCGCCGCCCTCGGCAGCCGCCTGCGCAACCTCCTGCCGGCCAAGAACATAGACGCCGATGAACCAGCGGCTGCTGTCTCCGTCATGGCCGCCGGTTTTTTCACCGATGATGCGGTCAAGCGTGCTCTGCTGCCTTTGCAGACTGTCGCGGAGGGCCTGATTGATAAAATCGCTCCGGTTTGAGTAATAGCCATGATCGACCAGCAGGTCTATGCCGGACAGCGTTGACGTGTTGATATTTACAGATACCTTTTCGGAAAAGCTCTCGTTTGCCATCTGAATCACCTCATATTTCCTGATTTATACTCCGATTGGAGCATAAATATAATATCATAAAAACACGTCCGCTGTCAAGATGATCTCTTCCAACGACCGCCTGTCGCGGCGGCAGACACAAAAATCCCCGCGTGACATTGTCACGCAGGGATTGTCTTTCATTCTCAGCCAGCCGACTCCGTGGTACCGGCCGGTTCATAGGTCTCCACACGGCGGATTTTCGCGCCCAGCGCGCGAAGCTTGCCGATGATATCCTCATAGCCGCGCTCGATATAGTGCGCGTCCTCGATCACGCTTTCACCCTCGGCGGCCATCGCCGCGATGACCATCGCCGCGCCCGCGCGCAGATCGCACGCACGCACCGCGCAGCCGTGGAGCTGGTGCACACCGTCAATGACGGCGGTTTTGCTTTCCACCTGAATGCACGCGCCCATGCGGTTGAGCTCGCCCGTATAGCGGAAGCGGTTGTCGTAAATGCCCTCGGTGACGAGGCTGGTGCCCTCGGC
Source organism: uncultured Oscillospiraceae bacterium (assembly GCA_934661735.1). Classification (GTDB taxonomy): domain Bacteria; phylum Bacillota; class Clostridia; order Oscillospirales; family Oscillospiraceae; genus CAG-170. The sequence continues at coordinate 7,586 of CAKUJN010000071.1, read as the reverse complement.
CAGCGCCATGCACACCGCAATCTGCGGCTGCATATCGGTCGGGAAGCCAGGATACGGCATCGTCTTGACGTTTGAACGGCGCAGGCGGCGTGTTGTCTCCACGCGGATGGCGTCGTCATACTCGGTCACGCGCGCGCCCATTTCGCGGAGCTTCGCAGTGATGCAGTCCAGATGCTTGGGAATGATATTCTCAATCAGCACATTGCCGCCGCACGCGGCCGCGGCCGTCATATAGGTGCCGGCCTCAATCTGATCGGGGATGATGGTATAGCTGCCGCCGCGCAGGACCTTGACGCCGCGGACCTTGATCACGTCGGTGCCCGCGCCGGAAATACGCGCGCCCATGGCGTTGAGGAAGTTTGCCAGATCGACGATGTGCGGCTCCTTCGCGCAGTTTTCGATAATCGTCATGCCGTCGGACAGCACAGCCGCCAGCAGGATGTTCATCGTCGCGCCGACGGAGACGATATCCAGATACACATGACCGCCCTGGAGCCCGCCCTCGGGCGCGTCGGCGCAGACATAGCCGCCGTTCTGCTCAACCAGCGCGCCCATGGCCTCAAAGCCCTTGATGTGCTGATCGATGGGACGGACGCCGAAGTTGCAGCCGCCGGGCATGGCCACGCGCGCGTGGCCGAAGCGGCCAAGCTCCACGCCGATGAGATAATACGAGGCGCGGATACGACGCACCAGCTCGATCGGAGCCGTGGCGTTGCGGACATGCGAGCAGTCGATTTCAAACGAGTGACGGCTCAGGCGCCGGATGCCGGCACCCATATCGCCGAGAATTTCAAGCAGCAGACGAACATCTGAAATATCCGGAACATTTTCAATGCGGCAGGTGCCGCTGACTAGCAGCGTGGCCGGAAGGATTGCGACAGCGGCGTTTTTCGCGCCGGAAATCGTAACGGTACCCTCAAGCCGTGTACCGCCCTGAACGTGATATTGGATCAAAATAAAACCCTCTTTTTGAAAGAGTATTCGCTGTTTTTGGTCTGTCTAGCAGAGACAATTCGTTCCATCGGCATATGTAGTGGGGCAATGCACCGATGAACAGTATAAGAATACCACAGATGCCTTCCAAAGTAAAGGAAAAATGACAAATCGGAAACGCATTTCTTCATGTTTTCTTAAGAATTTCACGCGCCGGAGCGCATGACGCTCCGGCGCGCATATTTTCGTATTTTGTCGAAGGCGGTCAACACAGCTCACATTCTGACGCGCGTCAGCCCTCCTGCGGCGAAACCTCGCCGGTCAGGCCGCCGACCTGAAACGTTCCCGTGTCGGTTTCAATCATCCAGACGGGGATCAGGCGCATGCTGGCCGAGGCGGACTCGGCGTAGCGATAGCCCTGGCGGACGCTCAGGACGCTGCTGCCGACCCAGCCGAGCTGGTCGCGGCTGGACAGCAGCGACACCAGCGCGTCGGCGCAGGAGATACATGCGGCCTCGCTGATGCGCGTGATCTGGCCGCCGCCGGTATAAAATACGCCGTCGATCTCCGTCAGGACGTTATTGACATACGTCAGGTGCAGTCCCTCGGAAAAAACCGGAACGCCCAGCAGCTGCTGCGCCGCGTCGACGCGGAACACGCCCGCGCTCTGCCGCACCGGCTGCGAAAGCGCGCCGTGGGAAAAGCCAAGCTGGGACAAAACCTTTTCCGCATCCCGCAAAATGTCGGAAGCCGCCGCACGGCCGCGCAGTCCGGCGTGAAACGCGCCGTCCAGCGTCATGCTGCACGTTCCCGCATCCGAGGCATACGACGGCGCGAAGCGCGTGGAATCGTCTGCGGCCGCGGCCTCCTGCCCCAGCAGGGCAAGCGCCGCCTGCTCGGCCGCGCTCTCCTGCGCGCCAAGCTCCACGGCATACAGACTTTCACTGACCGGCAGGCTTTCGGCGGCAAGCTGGATGTCATAGGAGGCAAACAGCTCCTCCAGCCGGTCGTGGATCTCGCGCTCGGCGCGTGCCTGCTCCAGCCGCTGCGGCACAACCAGCGCCAGCAGGAAAATCACACAGACGCTGAGAATCAGCAGAATCAGATTCTTGATTTTGGATACCGGCATGGTCTGCCTCCCTTCCGTAATTCTGAAGCAAAAGCGCAGGGGGCTCTGAACAGGCGTGTCAGCCGTTTTCGGTTACGCCCTGGTTCGCGCGCCAGCCCGCGCTCAGCTCGGTGCCGCCCGCGTCGTCATAGCAGACGCGCAGAAGCGTTCCGTCCCTGACGATGGCCGCGGCCTGCGCCGCGGGCATGACCGCGATGGTCTGCGTGGAGAGCGTATAGGTCCGGAAGCTGAGCGTCAGCTCGGTGATGGTGCTTCCGGTAAACGTCACACCGGCCGCCGGCTCGGCGCCCTGCTGCTGTAAGACAGACACGCCGTTGAGCACATAGTCAAAGGTACACACCGCGCCGTCGTCCGTCTGTTCAAAGCCGCTGAGATACAGGCGCGCGGAGCCGGTAACGCCCCCCGCCAGCGTATCCAGAAGCCCTCTTGCCGTTTCGATCAGGCTCTCCGGCGATTCGGAGGGCGCGCTGAAGCGCGCGTCCGCGCTGCTTTCATAAAGAAGCTGCCCCGACGCGGAGACGCGAAGCGAACAGCCGGTCTCGGAGAAAAAGGAATTGCCCGCCGCGTCGGTATAGCTCGTGTCACCATATGGGTTGAAGCCCATCTGCGTGGCAAGCGCCGTCACGAAGCGGCTGTCGCACGGATTCTGCGCCGAGGCGGCGTAGATCTGCGGCGTCGCGTCGGAAATCAGCGACAGGGGCGCCGCCGCCTGATACAGGCCGCTGCCATCCTCAAAGGCGAAGCGGCTGCCGTCCGGCCGGAATGAGTCAAGCGTCTGCACCAGCGTCTCCGCGGGCACCTGCGTGTCGCATACGCGCGTCTGATCGCCGCACAGATACAGCCGCACCGCGCCGTCCTGCACCGAAAGCACCAACATCTGCGCCATGCAGCCGTCCAGCTCCGCCTCAACACCCAGCCATGTCGCCAGCGCCTCGGCCGGAAGCTCCGCCGGATACCACAGCGCGGCGCTCGGCTCCTCAAGCGCGGCGTACAGCCGCGAGCGCGTCGTCTCCGACAGTGTTCCCGCCGTATCCAGTGCCTGTCCCAGCGTACTGCCGAGCGTTTCATATGCGCTGTCCAGCGCGGCAAAATCGTACTGGCAGCTGTAGCGTCCGGCTGTGTTTTTAATGGAGATTGCCAGCGGCTGCGCGGCGTCCATCGCCGGAACCGCCTTTTCCGTATACGTCAGCTCCGCCTGGCTCATGCCCAGCACGCCCGCGAACGGGCGCAGGAGCGCCGCCAGCCACGGCGTGGACGTCAGCGTTTCCGCCGGAAGCGCAAGAATCGTCAGCACCAGTATGGCCAGCACCAGTATGACGATCAGAATATCCTTCAGCAGCTCAATGGCACGGCGTTTCATGCGTCCGGCTCCTTTCGTGTAATTTTATCCCGCGGCCTGCGCGGGCGCGGATTCGTGGATAACGGCGCTCAATTCTGCGGGTCGGCGGCGGGGAGCGTGATGATTGCATCCGTGCCCTCGCCGTAGACCGACTCGATGCGGATATCGCCCTTGAGCTGGTTCAGAATCTCCTTGGCGATGGACAGGCCGAGGCCCGTGCCGCCGGACTCGCGCGAGCGCGCTTTATCCACGCGATAGAACCGCTCGAACAGCCGCGGCAGATCCTTTTCCGGAATGCCGATGCCGTTATCCGATACGCGGACAAAGACGTTTTTCCCGCTCTGTCCGACGGTGATGTCGATTTTTCCGCCGTCCGGCGTGTATTTGATGGCGTTGGAGACGATGTTCATGACCACCTGCTCGATGCGCTCGCGGTCGCCGTTGACGTCCGGCAGGTTTTCCGCACAGCTGAACGTCAGCGTGTGGCCGTGGCTTTCGGCGTTGAGCGCGACGGCCTCATAGACATTCTGCACCGCCCTTGCAAAGGAGAAGCGCGTGATGTTCATCTCCATCTTGCCGTAGTCGATCTTGCTGAGCGTCAGCAGGTCCTGTACGATGCGCGTCATGCGGTCGGCCTCGTTGATGATGACGCCCATGAAATTGCTGCGCAGCTCAGGCGGGATATCGTCGCCCGCCGAAACAATCGTCTCGGCGTAGGATTTGATGTTGGTCAGCGGCGTGCGCAGCTCATGCGACACGTTGGCCACAAACTCGCGCTTGCTGGCCTCCATCTTGCGCTGCTGCGTGACGTCGTGGATAACGACCATCGCGCCGGCCGCCATCTGGTCGGCGGAGTACGGCGCCATGAACAGCTCAAGCTCACGCTCGCCCGCCGTTTTCTGCGACTCCAGATACTCCGGCCGCTTGAGGCTGAGCAGCTGCTCGAAATCCGCCTCGCCGGAGAACAGCTCGGCAAACGTAGTCGTCGGGTCGATGCTGCGGCCAAGCATCTGCGTCGCGGCGGGGTTGTAGTGGATGACCGTGCCGCTCGCGGAGAACGCGACGACGCCGTCGGTCATGTGCAGAAAGAGCGTAGAGAGCTTGTTGCGCTCATTTTCCACCTCGGACAGCGTGTCCTGAAGCACCTGCGACATATAGTTGAAGTTCCGCGTCAGCACGCCGATTTCATCGCGGCTTGTGACCTCAAGCTTCTGGGAAAAGTCGCCCGCGGCGACCTGCCGCGTGCCGGTCGTCAGCGCGCGAAGCGGCGTGATGAGAATCTGCGCCAGCAGGAACGACAGCACCACGCTGATCACCAGACCCAGCAGCAGCGCGCGCAGAATAATGCTGAGCACCTCGCTGGTCAGCGCGTCCACCGTGGCCTTCTGATCCAGAATATAGACGATGTAGCTTTCGTTTTCCGATGTAATCGGAATAGCCAGATCCATATAGGCGTTGGCAATCGAGCTCTCCTGTCCGATTTCGCCGTTCATGGCCGTCAGGAGATTTGCCGTCATGCTGACGGAGGTCTGCTGATTGGAGCTGGCAAGCACACTTCCGGTTGCGTCCAGAATATAGACGTTCCGGTTGGAAATATCGATGCCGAGGCCCGCCTGCGCCATCAGAAGCTCCTTCATCTGCGCGGGCGCGTCGTCGGTCTGCGACGGGAGCCGCTGCAGCTGGGCAATGAAGTCGGGCGAAAACGTCTGCTCCATCTGCACATAGAATTCCGAAATGTAAAAGCTTCCGACGCCGTTGATCAGGAATGCGCCGATGACCGTCATCAGCGCCAGAATCAGGATCACAAGGATCATGACCAGCTTCATGCGAAGCGAACGCATCGTCCCGCCTCCTCTCTTTGTGGGATGGTTATTCCGCGAAGTAATAGCCCGCGCCGCGCTTCGTCATGATAAACTCGGGCTTTCCAGGGTCATCCTCAATTTTCTCGCGCAGACGGCGGATGGTCACATCCACGGTGCGCATGTCGCCGAAATAGTCGTAATTCCAGACCTTCTGCATCAGATCCTCGCGCGTAAAAACCTTGCCGCGCTGGCGCATCAGATGCAGCAGAAGATCATATTCCTTCTGCGTCAGCTCAACCGGCGCGTCGTTTTTCGTGACGGTGAACGACTCGACGTTCAGCTTCAGCCGGCCTGCCTGCAAAACCTCGCCCACGGGGCGGCCGACGCTCCCGAATTCGCGGCGGCGGATATTGGCCTTGACGCGCGCCATCAGCTCGCGCATGGAAAACGGCTTTGTCACGTAATCGTCCGCGCCGGCCTCAAGGCCCAGCACCTTGTCCGTCTCCTCCTCGCGCGCCGTCAGCATGATGATCGGCGTCACATGCCCCTCCGCGCGCAGCGTCGCGCAGATGTCAAAGCCATTCATCTTCGGCAGCATCACATCCAGCAGAATCAGGTCCGGATCGGACGTGCGCGCCAGCTCCAGACCGGCTTCGCCATCCAGCGCCTCCAGCGTGGCATAGCCCTCGCGCGCCAGATTGAATTTCAGAATCTCCACGATGGCGCGTTCATCCTCGACAATCAGAACGGTTTTCTTTTCCGCATCCATGCCGTTTCCTCCTTTTATGTCTCCGTATATCCTACAACGGGCGCCGGAGCGCCTTTGGATAGTGGTTTTTTAAGATTGTACCGTCGCCCTTTGCCCAGCCGAGCGAATAGCCGTCAACGCACACCGGCATCCAGCCGCGCCGCGTATCCTGCAGCGTTTCGCCCGCCAGATACCGGCGCAGCTCGTCCGACGCGGCAGGAAAGGACACGCCGCGCTCCGGCGCTTTCATCCACAGCGCCCACGCATGTGCCGGTTCAAAGCGGTTTTTCAATACCTCGCCCAGCTCAAGACCCGCGCGCAGCACGCGCAGCCCTTTCAGCTCCGGAAACTCCCGTGGGGCAAGGAACAGCGTACTGCCGAATGCAATGAGCCTGCCCTCCGGCACCGGCGCGCCGGTCGCGGCACAGAATTCCGTCAGCTCTCGCGGCGTTTTTACCGCCGGCTCCTCCGGCAGACGCGCGCGCGGCGCATCGCCGTCCTTTCGCAGCACGGCGGCATAATGTCCCTCGCCGCGCAGCCGGTGCGGCCACAGGCGGAACGTATGCTCCAGTCCCTCCGCCGGAGCGTCGATCCAGTCTGGCCGGCCGGCGGAAAACCACGGCGCGGCCACACGCTCGACGTGAAAATCCGGATGCTCGCGCAAAAAGGCGCTGACGCTCCCCTCGTTCTCCTGCGGCGCAAACGTACAGGTCGAATACACCAGCCGTCCGCCTGCGCGCAGCATTTTCGCCGCACTGTTCAAAATCTCCCGCTGGCGCGCGGCGCACATGTCCACCGTCTGCTCCGACCAGTCGGCAACGGCGGCCGCCTCCTTGCGGAACATTCCCTCACCCGAGCAGGGCGCGTCCACCAGAACTCTGTCAAAGCAGCCCGCGAAGCGCGATTCCAGCCGCTGCGGATGCTCATTGAGCACCAGCGCATTGGAAATTCCCATGCGCTCGATGTTGCCCGCAAGAATCCGCGCGCGCTTCGGCTGAATCTCATTGCAGACCAGCAGTCCCCTGCCCCGCAGCTGTCCGGCAATCTGCGTGGACTTGCCGCCAGGCGCGGCGCACAGATCCAGCACCCATTCATCCGGCTGCGCATCCAGAAGCGCCACGGGTGCCATGGCGCTTGGCTCCTGCATGTAAAACACCCCCGCCTCATGCAGAGGGCTCAGCCCTGGGCGCGTGTCGGGATCGTAGTAAAAGCCGTTTTCCGCCCACGGCACCGGCGAAAGGCCGAACGCCTCCAATCCGGCCGTACTATCTGCCTTCAGCGGATTGAGCCGCAGGCCCGCATTGCGCGGGCGCGCATAGGAGGCGAGGAATTCGTCGAACTCGCTGCCGAGCAGCGTCTGCATTCTCTTCAAAAATAACTCCGGCAGCATGGCTTTCCTCCCCTCCGGACGCAATAACAGAAATATTATACCGCACCGGCTCGAAAACGGCAAGGCTCATATCTCGGCTTTGCCGCCGGAGAAAATTCTTTTTTGCAAAAAAGGAAAGAAAGCAGTTGACATTTTGCATCCATTCGAGTATAATGCTCATGCTGTCAGCGTGCTGGTATAGCTCAGTTGGTAGAGCAGCTGATTTGTAATCAGCAGGTCGGGGGTTCGAGTCCGTCTACCAGCTC
>CAKUJN010000070.1 GCA_934661735.1 uncultured Oscillospiraceae bacterium | reverse complement strand
TCGTCGTCATAATAGACGGCAAACGAGCAGTAGTTCACCAGCAGAATCACGCCCAGCAGCAGCGCGACGCCGGCCCCGATGCCCAGCAGCAAATCGCCGCCCGCCGGCATCCAGAACACCAGCACCACGACGGGCAGCACCGTCAGAATCACGCCCCAGATCGCGCCGCTCCGCGGCATCCGGACGACGCGCTTTTCCATCTCCAGCGGCGTTTTGGGAAACAGCTTTTTGAAAATCAGATCGACCAGCGCGCACACGCCGAAAACCAGCGCCATGAACACCAGCAGAAATACATATTTCATCTCGTCTCCCCCTCCACCGGCTCGGACAGCACGATATCAACCGGCACGTCAAAATCATCGGTATCCAGATGCTCAAACATCTGAAAATCATAGCACATGGCAAGCGTCGTATGCTGCCGGTGCGCGGCCAGATAGCGGTCATAGAAGCCGCCGCCATAGCCGCAGCGGTGGCCCTCCGCATCAAACGCCAGCCCCGGCATCAGCACCAGCGCCGTCTCATCGTCGGCCTCCGGCCCGTCGGCCGTCGGCTCGGGAATGTTGTAATAGCCGGCGGAAACCGCGTCCAGATCGTCCAGCCAGATGAACTTCATCTCCTCGCCGAACACCTTCGGCACAGCCACGCGCTTGCCGTCCGCCTGCGCCTGCCGGAGCATGGGCATGGTGCGGATCTCCTGATTGAAGGAAAGATAGCCGTAAATCGATTCTGCCTGCCGGTAGGCCGCCTGCGCGCGCAGATCTCTGCCAAGCCGCTCGCTTGTCTCGACGATCTGGCGCTCTGTCAGCGCGCGCTTTTTTGCGCGCACGATATCACGAAGCTCTTTTTTTGTCACGGAAATCCACTCCATTTCCCGCACCGCGCCTCGGCGGACACGGCGGTCATTTTACAGCGCCATTGATCAGGGCACACGTCCGCGGGAGGTTCCGGCGCGCCCATCACAGCGTTATCGTCCTTATCCTGCGACGCTGTTATTCTACAAAAAATTCACCGCCGCGTCAACGCTCTTTCCGCTCTCTGCGCGCTTCAATGCGCAGCAGACCCGCCGCAGCTGCGGCGGGTCTGCTGTTTTGAAAGAGAAAATGCGGCGAAACGATTATTTGGCGGCAGCCTTTGCCTTCTTCTCGCGCTCGATGCGGGAAATCCACAGGGCGCAGGTTGCGTCGCCGGTGATGTTCAGCGTCGTGCGGCCCATGTCGAACAGCTTGTCAACGCCTGCGATGATGGCAATGCCCTCAACCGGCAGGCCGACCTGCGTCAGAACCATGGCCAGCATGATCATGCCCGCGCCAGGCGTGCCGGCGGTACCGACGGAGGCGAGGGTAGCGGTCAGAACGATCATGGCCATATCGCCCAGCGTCAGATCAACGCCGTAGCAGCAGGCGATAAAGACGGTGCAGACCGCCTGATAGATCGCGGTGCCGTCCATGTTGATCGTCGCGCCCAGCGGCAGGACGAACGCGCTGATTTCCGGCTCTGCGCCCATGTTGTTGCAGCACTCAATGTTGACCGGCAGCGTCGCGTTGGAGGACGTGGTCGTAAAGGCGGTGATCATGGCCGGCGCGATGCCCTTGAAGAACGCGATGGGGCTCATCTTCGACAGGAAGCGGACGGACAGGCCGTAGACAACAACAACGTGGATGATGTAGCCAATGTAGGCGACACCGATAACCAGCGCCAGCTTGCCGATGATCTGCGGGCCGTTTTCGGCGACAACGTTGGTCATCAGGCAGAAAACACCGATCGGGGTGAAGTTGATGATCATCATCATGATCTTCATGACGACTTCCTGACCGCAGTTGATGAGGTCGGCAATCTTCTGGCCCTTTTCACCGGCGGCGAGGCAGCCCGCGCCGAGGAAGATGGCGATGACGATAACCGGCAGCATGTCGGAATTGACCATGGGCTTGAAGAAGTTATCGGGGAAGATGTTCACGATCACGCTCATGACCGAGGGGGCTTCCTTCGCTTCATATTCCAGCGCGCCAAGCTCCGCAGAGGGCAGCGGGGTGAAGCTTCCCTTGAACAGGTTGACCAGCACAAGGCCGATGACGACGGCCAGCGCCGTGGTGATCATGTAGTAGACAAAGGTTTTCAGGCCGACGGAGCCGACGCGCTTGAGGTCGTTCAGGGAAATAACGCCGTCAGCGATGGAGAACAGGACAACGGGGACAACGAGGAACTTCAGCAGGTTGACGTAGATCGTGCCGATGGGCTTGATCCATTCTTTGGTGAAGCCGCCGAGATCGGCGAACGCAAAGATCAGGCCGGCGATGATGCCGAGCGCCATGCCGATAAAGATTTTTACCGGAAGGCTGAGTTTCTTCTTTTCTTTCATAATACTCTCCTTTTCAAATCGGGGGCCAGCCCCTTTTTACAAAAACTAGAATAGCACGGATGCACGCCGGCGTAAAGTCATTGTGACGAATCTTAACGCGTTATTAACGGTCGTAAATGTGCAACATGCACATATGGTGGACAAGATTTAGCAGATACCGTGCTGCGGCGTCAATTGTGCGCCTCCGGCGGACCGTTTGGTTTCCGTAAAGATCCGGCGTACCGCCGTAAAGACGGCGTGAAGCGTCGGCAAAACGACTTGTGCATTCCGCGGCGGATGGACTATGCTGTTTTTACGCAGAGGCGCTCCTGTCACCCGAAAATCTCTCATTGGCACTGCCAGAGCTCTCACACCATTTTCACCACCGCAGGACGCTGACTGTACACAGGCGCCCTCCGCCAGTTAGGCGGAGGGCGCCTGTGCTTGTCAAAAAGTATTTTTGACAAGCTCTCAAACGCGAACCGCGTTGCTGGGTCTGCGTTGAAAGAGCTGCGTGACGCGGCGCGCATAATTTGTGTGCCGCAGGCACACAAATTCCACTTCGACGCTTTGCTCTGCATGCGTTCGGCTTAGCCAATCGCGCGGCGCAGAGCTTGCGCTCTTGGAGCCTCACGCAACTTGCGTCACGTAGTGTGTTTTGTCCGACGTACACGCCGCCAGACAAAACAAATCAATATCTGATTCGCGCCTGCGGGCGCGAACTCTACGAGGTCTTTCGGCACGCAAACGCGGCCGCCGTCCATTCCGACAGCGGCCGCGTTGTGCGGTTATTCGGTAATTTCGCGGATCGAACGGAAGCGCAGCTGGTTCAGCGGCTTGCCGGTCTTGTGCGCGACGATGGCCATCAGCATGGCGGCCGTCTTGTCGGGCACATTGTGCAGCTTCAGCTCACCTGCGGTGCCAGGGGCCTCCGCCTTCTTCGCGGCGGGCTGTGCGGCGGCTGCGGCAGGCGCGAAAGCGGCGGGAGCCTGCTTCTCCGCTCTGGCGGACATAATCCTGCCGGAGATCTTTGTGACCCACATCAGGAGAATCAGGCCGAAAAAGACGACGGCCATGCCCAGAACCACGATCAGGCCGGCGGTGCCGATGCTGACCTCCTTCATCGCTTCGTTGATTAAGAACATCATCATATGAAACCTCCTCGGAGCGCGTTTGCAGCGCCGCAATTCGCTACCCATTATATGCGAAGCGGCCGTTAATTTGGCGTTAAGCAAACGGCGAAGGCTGACGAAAATGCCCGCTTCGCCTTTGGCAAAGCGGGCATATGTACGGTTGTGCTGATGCTGCGCAGCTACGGCTGCCGCCACAGCTGCTCCGGATACAGGCCGCGGGCCTTCATGGCGCGCACCGCATCGGTCACGGTCTGCAAATCGCCGTGATAGGTCACGCCGTACCAGACCTCCTCGCACGGCAGCACGCGCACGCGCGCCGTACCGGCCTGAAGCTGCGCATGGACGGCCGTGGGCAGATAGAACTCCGCCCGTTCGGGATTCTGCGGCAGGCTCTCGCGCAGGAACGCCGGCAGCTGCTCCCAGATGGACTGCATCATCCGCTGGGTGAATCCCCAGAAATTCATTGACACAATGGTCCGGCCTGACAGCGGCACGAAGTGCTCTCCGTCCTCGGTATAGGCGGCGTCTCCGCCGCGCTTGTAGATCTTCGTTCGCTCGACGATGTCCGTCAGCATGCCGTTTTCGGTTTCGCACACGCCGCGCGCAACCGATCCGTTCTCCGTCACGGTGTTGCGCAGCCGGTAGCCGACCATGGCATAGCAGCTTTCGTCCGTGTTTTCCGTCAAAAAGCGGTAGATGGCCTCAAACGCACTGCGCCCATAGAAGTCGTCTGCGTTGATCACGCAGAACGGGCCGTGCAGCACCTCGCGGCAGCAGGCCACGGCGTGCGCAGTGCCAAGCGGCCTTGTGCGTCCCTCCGGCATGTGAAAGCCCTCCGGCAGACACTCCGGCGACTGATCGACATAGTCCACATGGAAATACGGCTCGATACGGCGGCCGACCTTTTCGCGGAACAGCGCCTCCATTTCCTTTTTGATGACGAACGCCACACGGCGGAAGCCCGCTCGATACGCGTCAAACAGGGAAAAATCGATAATAAAATCGCCCTCGTCGTCCACCGGCGTCATCTGCTTGAGTCCGCCGAAACGGCTGCCCATTCCGGCGGCCATGATCACAAGGGTCGGTTCCTGATGGCTCATGGAGCAATAACCTCTTTTCCTTCATGTGGAGTTATTCTATCAGCCCGCGGGAGAAAATGCAAGACTCTGCCTCCGGCGGTGATTCTGCACGGCAGTTTGTAGGGGCCGATGGCGAGCGCAGCCGTCAGCGACGAAGGAGCGCTACGGATGCGGCCCACCCCTTGCAGGTGCACATCGGCCCGTTGGGAACCGACGAATTTGCCGCAGATTTCCGTAAAAACGGTGCGCACTGCACGGGCCGATGTGGGCATCAGCCCCTACAACATGCTGTGCATGGATATTAGCTGGTTGGGTATTCCGGAAATGAGCAGAAGCGAAATTGATGTAGTCTGCCCGCAAATGCGTGTAGTACATTTGCCGGAAACATAAGCTATCGGGAAAATAGCAATCCTGCGCCCGAAGAGGGCGTTCAGGCCGCGGAGCGGCCAAAAATTCGCGCGCGTCAGCGCGCAATATGACGCGTCTCCGGCGCATCTTTTTGCCTACTTTTTCTGGCGCAGCAGAAAAAGTAGGTCTGCGAAGCAACGGTTGCGGTTTCACCGCACGCAACGGCAGTTCGGTGCAAACCGGAAAAGAGGGCCGGTGTGGGCATCGGCCCCTACAAGGTGCCGTGCAGAATTGTCTGCGAAGCAACGGTTGCAGTGTAACTGCAAGAGAGGCAGTCCGGTGAATCCGGACAAGCGGGCGGACAGGGGGTTCCGCTTCTTGCAAAATGCGGCTATTTGAAGATGACATCCATGCCCTTGAGCATGAGAGGATTGATATTGATGACGGCTTTATCACCGAGGCCGCACTGGATATGCGTGACGTCGCAGACGGTATGCAGCATGCCGATATGGCCGAGAACGCGGCAGCGCTGGCCGTTGACGGTGACGTAGATGGCCTTGTGTGTGAGCATGGTGCGCAGGCCGGAGAGCATCTGACGCAGACCGTCGCGGAAGCGGAAGATATCATGACCCATCTCACAGCCGAAGCCGTTATACCAGCCGACCGGCAGGACGGCGATACGGGTGGGGCGGCGGGCCTTCCATGCCGCGCCGTAGCCGCAGGTATGTCCCTTTGGAAGCCAGCGGAGCTCGTCAACGGTCGCCTCGCACCAGCCGATGCGCTTGAGGCCGTAGCTGCCCTTGAACGACAGGCGGCCGAGAATGGCCGAGCCGAGGCGCACGCCATCCATTTTGAGCTCGGGAAAGCGCAGGAAGCCCGCGGAATTGCAGATATGCGCCGCGCCCGTCTCATAGCCGGCGGCGGAGATGGCGGAGACGACGCCGCGGAACGCCTCGGCCTGCGCAAGGGTCTGCTTTTTGTTGCAGAACGCGGAATGCAGGTGCGTATAGATGCCGGAGACGGCGATGCTGTCCATATAGGCGTAGACGGGAAGAATTTTATCGATTTCGGTGGGCAGGAAGCCGTAGCGGCCCATGCCGGTGTCGATTTTGATATGCGTGTTCGCCACGACGCCCTTTTGCGCGGCAATGCCGTTGAGGACGGTGGCGTCGTCCTGACTGGAAATGGTGATGATTGCGTTCAGGTCCAGCAGCTCGCGCAGCTCGTCGCCGGCGCAGGTTGCGCGGAGCATCAGAATCTCCTCGCGTTCAAAGCCGGCCTCGCGCAGCGCGCGTACGTCGGAGACCTCGGTCACGGCAAAGCGCGTGATGCCCGCGCCGCGGCAGACGGCCGCCATGGGAATGAGGCCGAGGCCGTAGCCGTTGCCCTTGAGCACGGCCCAGACGGGCGTGCCGTCGGCACGCTTGATCAGGCTTTGCAGGTTTTTGCGCAGATCGCCGGTATCGACAATATAGGCTTTCATGAGCGCTCCTTTCAGCGGTGATAGGACAGGCGGGCTTATCTGCCGCGGTTTTTGATGAGATACGCGCGGCGGCGGAGCTCCTTGAATACGGAGGTGCCGTGCTCGATGCAGAAATAGGCGGCGGGGCTGAGCACCAGATCCATTTCGCCGACAAATTCGGTGAAATCGCCGCCGAAGCCCTGCTTGAAGCGGAACAGGCCGTAGAGCGGGTTGTCCTCGGACACGTCGCCGGAGACGCCGCGGAAGTCGTAGATGCGGCAGCCGCGCTCGATGGCCCACTGGATCATACTCCACTGAAGCAGATAGTTGGGCATGAGATTGCGGTGCTCGTTGCTGGACGCGCCGTAGAGATACCAGACCTTGTCGCCGTAGGCGATGGCGAGCGTGCCGGCGATGGGCGTGCCGTCCGGCGCAAAGGCCATGTACAGACGGCAGTGCTCGCCAAGATTATCAAGCATTGCTTCAAAGTACTCGGGTTTGCGCGTGACGAAGCCGTCGCGCACGCCGGTGGTGAGCATGAGGTCGGAGAAGGCGGGGACCATCTCTTTGCCGCAGATGCGGACGGTGACGCCCTTGCGCTGGGCAAGGCGGATGTTATAGCGCCATTTCTGGTGGAAGCCGGCCATGACCTCGTCCTCGGTTTTGCCTTCGATGTTCAGGCGGAACACGTAGCGGGGGTTGATGGCCTCGAAATTCTTGCCGCCCTCCCTGCTTTTGAAGCCGAACGAATGCAGCATATCTGCAAAAGCGGTATTGGAGGACGGGACGTCGGGGTCAATTTTGATGACATAGGCGTTGTATTTCTTCGCAAGCGCCTTTGCGCCCTCGAGCAGCTGCGCGAGCGTTTCGCGGTCGTCCAGATCGCAGACGGGGCCGCGGCAGCCGTACATCAGCGCGCGGCGGAAAACCGGAACGCTGCGCGTCATGAGCGCAAGCGTGCCCTTGATCCGGCCGTCATCGCCGCGCACGGCGACGGCGTCCCATTTCCACATGGGCTTCTGTTTGCTCCAGAGCCAGCTCTGGGCAAAATTGCCCTTGGGATGGGACTGGACAAAGGCTTCATATTCGGGGATGGTTTCGGTTGTAATCAGTTCGTACATGACGGTTCTCCATCTTATACATTATATATAGCAAAATCGAATGCCGGATGGGTGCGCAGGGCGCGGGATTCCGACAATTTTTCAATTTATCTTAGCACATCCGGCGGCGATATGCAAACGCGCACGGTATACTTTTTGCAGGTTTGCGGCAAAATAGTCAAAAAACGGGGTGAGTGCGGATGCAGCCGGAGGAAATTCGGGCAATATTTGAAAATGCGGCGGACTTTGAGGAGCACACGGTCATTGCGGGCGGGCAGACGCTGGCGGTATTTTTCATCGACGGGCTGACGTCCGGCTCGGAGATTGCGGATTTTGTCATCCGGCCGCTGCGCCGGAGCGTGCGCGAGGGGAGTATGGCGGACGTGCTGGAGCAGGCGCGGACCGGCGCGGTATGCTGCGCGTCGGTTTCCGGCGCGAAAACGGCGGAGGACGCGGCAAAAAAGCTGGTCAACGGCTTCTGCGTTGTGGTATTTTCGGGGGAGCCGGAGGCGCTGTGCTTTGAGACGAAAACGGGCGAGAAGCGAAGCGTATCCGCGCCGGAATCGGAAAACACGGTAAAGGGCGCGAAGGATGCGTTTACGGAAACGATCCGGACGAACACAAGTCTGGTCCGCAGGCATCTGCGCACGCCGCAGCTCCGGCTGGAGCAGCATATTCTGGGCGAAAAAAGTCTGACGTGCGTTACGCTGTGCTATATCGACGGGGCGACGGACCTGCGGCGCGTGGCGCGGATGCGCGCAAGGCTGAAGGAAATCCGGCTGGAGGGGATGCTGTCTCCGGCGTCGGTGGAGGAGACGGTGACCGGCTCGCGGCGGACGGCGTTTCCGTTATTGCAGTATACGGAACGGACGGACAAGTTCTGTCAGGGACTGCTGGAGGGCCAGGTTGGTCTGCTGGTGGACGGACTGCCGGAGGGGTTTCTGGCACCGGTGAGCATCGGAAAGCTGATGCAGTCGCCGGAGGACCGGACGGTGGACTATGTGTCGGCGACATGCGTGCGGGTGCTGCGGTATCTGGCGATGGCGGCGAGTCTGCTCCTGCCGGGGCTGTACGCGGCGATGGCGATGTTCCATCCGGAGATGATTCCGACCAAGCTGCTGGCGGCGATTATTGAGAGCAAGCAGGATGTGCCGTTTCCGACGATTCTGGAAGTGCTGGGGCTGCTGCTGGCATTTGAGATTTTACAGGAGGCGGGGCTGCATCTGCCGCAGGCAATCGGGACGGCGGTGTCGATCATCGGGGGGCTGGTCGTGGGAACGGCGGCGGTGGATGCGCGGCTGATTTCACCGGCGGCGCTGATTGTGGCGGCAGCGGCGGGTATCTGCGGCTTTGCGCTGCCAGACCGCGATCTGTCCGACGCGCTGCGGCTGTGGCGGTTTGCGCTGACGCTGTTCGGCGGGACGGCGGGCCTGTTCGGGCTGAGCGCTGGGACGATTTTGCTGCTGGTGCATCTGGCAGGACTTTCCTCGCTGGGCGAGGCGTATCTGGCGCCGTTTTCGGGCCTGCGCGCGGGAAGCGCGCTGATCCGGCGGCGTTATCGGAAAAAGGAGAACGGGGCGGAATGAAGCGAATCTGGATCTGGGCACTGATTGCGGGCGCACTGGCGCTGACGGGAATATGGCCGCTGGAGAGCCGAGACGTGGCGGAGCTGGAACCGGCGCGCGTGCTTCTGGTACGGACGGAAAAAGGGAGCGTGGAGGTTGTGTGCGAAAGCGCGGCGGGAAGCGGCAGAACGCTGGACGAGGCGCTGACGGATATGCAGAACACGGCGGAGGGCGTACTGTTTCTGGATACGGCGGAGCAGATTCTGCTGCACGCGTCGGCGTACGAGCTTCTGCCGCAGGCCGCGCAGAGCGGGTATCTGCGTCCGGCGGCAAAGGTTTATCTGGTGGAGGGCGAGCTGCCGGAGGCGGAGCGGGCGGCGGAATATTTGCAGACGCACAGCGGGCAGGCGACGCTCGGATGTGTGCGTGCGGCGCTGGCGGGTGCGGGCGGAACAGTGCTTCCGCATTTGCAGAATCGCGAGGGGAGGCTGTGTCTGATTGAGCAATAGGGTCCGGCACCGCCAGCAGCTGGCGTGGTGCTTTGCCGCCGCGACGGTGCCGGCGGTGATGACATGCGCGGGGCGGCCGTGGCGATGGGTGCTGGCGGGGTGCGGCGCAGTGGCGGTATTTTTCTGGCTGATCGGGGCGGTCATGCGGCAAACAGGCTGCGAACGGGGGCTGAGCGGTGCGGTACTGCGCGCATTCGGGCCGTATTTCGGCGGCGGGCTGCTGGTGCTGAGCGGCATATGGGCGCTCTTTGCGGCGGCGGACACGGCGGCCGCATGCGCGGGTGCATTTCCGGACGGCGGAATTGAACGGCTGGCGGCACCGGTGCTTCTGGCGCTGGCGGCGATGAGCGGGAAAAAGGGCGCGCACTGCGCGGCGAGGTGCGCGGCGGTTGCTGCGCCGGTGCTGGCGGGACTGTACGCGCTGATTCTGCTGTGCGCGCTGCCGGCTGTGGAGGCGCGGTGGTGCGTGCCGTGGGGAAGCTGGGAGGAGGGTGCGGCGGTGCTGGCGCCGATGCTCCTGCCGATGGCGGCGCTGTACCTGCAAAGGGAACGGGCGTGTGATGTGCGGATGCGAGGAGCGGTGCTTGTGGCGCTGGCACTGGGACCGGCGGCCATGGCCGTGGTGACGGCGGGGTGTCTGAGTCCGCAGGTGACGCAGGAGGAAACGTTTGCGTTTTATACGCTGACGAAGAACATGCGTCTGCTGTCGGTAATGGAGCGGTTTGAGCCGGTTCTGTCCGCAAGCCTGGTGCTGGGATGCTTCTGCCTGCTTACGCTTCTGCTGGAGTCGGCCAGCGCGCAGATCGGAGCGGGAATCGGGAAACCGAGGAGCGGATGGCGGACGGCGGCGCTCTGCGCGGTGGTTTACGCGGGAACATTTTGGGTCGGGCGCGCACCGCAGATTGTACGGCAGATCGGTGCGGCTGTATTTTGGGGTGTGATGCCGGCATTAGCACTACTGATAGTGGCCATAAAAAAAGTACGAAAAAAAGCGAAAAAAGAGGTTGACAAACCGAGAACGCTTTGATAAGATAGCGGAGCGCTCTTGAGGGAAACCACTTCGGATGCGGGTCAGGAAAGAAAAACACAGAAAAATGTGAAAATACTTCTTGACAAGCAAATGAAGATGTGGTAAAATAAACAAGTTCGCTGCGGGGAGATTGCGAAAGCGATCGATGAACCAAAGAAAAGAAAATACAAAAGAAAGTAAAAAAGTTCTTGACTTTTGAAACGATCTGATGTATAATCGAACATGCGCCAGCTAATGGCCAGTGCACCTTGTAAATTAAACAACGAGAAACATGAACAAACACCTTGGACAATTTAGTTCCGAAAGGGACAAAAAA
>CAKUJN010000069.1 GCA_934661735.1 uncultured Oscillospiraceae bacterium | reverse complement strand
CGAGCCTATAGGCTCAGCCCAGGTCATGCCCCAAGGGGGCTAGTGCAAACCACCGGCACGGCCGGTGGTTATGATTTGTCCGGTTTCACCGGAGTGCCTCTATTGCGGTTACACCGCAAGTATTGCTTCGCAGACCCACTTTTTCTGTCTTGCCAGAAAAAGTGGGCAAAAAGAGGCGCCGGATGCGGATCGGATTATACCGCAAGCCACAGAATGAGTCCCGTAGAAGAATGCTGCGGCCAACACACGGAAATCTCCCTACAAATCTATACTACAGCGCCGCCTGCGTGGGGACAACGCTCCCATCGGTAATCATTGCCGCGCAGGGAGACGGAAAAACACGCTGCTGTGGAAATAGCGGGCCATCTACGTATGCGCCGATGGTGCAAATTTTTAATAGAACGGGTGGATGACCCTGTCCGCCCTGTTTGTTTTTTTGTAAACGTTTGTAGGGGCCGATGTAGGGGCCGATGCCCACATCGGCCCGCGCAGTGCGCACCGTTTTTACGAAAATCTGCGGCGAATTCGTTGGTTCCCTAACGGGCCGATGTGGGCATCAGCCCCTACAAACGTGTGTGAAAAACGAACAGGGTGCAGTACATGAACAAGATTGGCCGAGTATTCCGGAAATGAGCAGAACCGAAATTATCGCAGTCTACTCGCAAATGCGTGTAGTACATTTGCCGGAACCGAAAGCCATCGGAACGGTCGCAATCCTGCGCCCGAAGAGGGCGTAAATAAAAATCGCGCGCGTGAGCGCGCAATATAGCGCGTCCTCGGCGCATCTTTTTGCCTACTTTTTCTGGCAAGACAGAAAAAGTAGGCCGCCGGAGGCACAGTTGCGGTGTCACCACAATAGAGGAAGTCTGGTGAATTCCGGACAAGCGGGCCGATGTGCACCCGCAAGGGGTGTGCCGCATCCGTAGCGCTCCTTCGTCGCTGACGGCTGCGCAAAGTCGTCCGCCCGTCCAGGGCTCACTGCAAAATTCCGCCGGAGGCCGCTCCGGTGAAACCGGAAAAGCAAATCCCGCGCCGGCGGCGCGGGATTTGCTATTGCTCTGTGACATGCGGGTCATTGAACGCCTGCGTGTCGAATGTGATCACCGCGTGATAGCTCTGGCAGCCGGATTGAAGCTGTTCGTTGATGCGCCGCTTCAGCTCCGCCTCTCTGCCGCGCATATCCCACGGAATCACCAGATCGAAAATCAGATTGCTGTGCTCTACGCCGCGGACCATGCGGAAATCGTGCAGGGAAAGCCGATCGTCAATCGTGTGAATGACCGTTTCAACCCGTGCACGCATCTCGGTCAGCTCCTGATCATCGGTGACAATGGGGTCATAGTGGATGACCAGCTCGATGCGCAGCTTTTTCTTCACATCGCGTTCAATGCTGTCGATCAGCTCATGCGCCGCCAGCACGTCCTCCCGCGCGTCCAGTTCCACATGCACGCTGGCAAAGCGCCGCCCAGGGCCGTAGTCGTGGACCATCAGATCGTGGATGCCCAGCACCCGCGCATCATAGCCGCGGATTTCATTTGCAATTGTGTGTACCAGCTGTTCGTCCGGCGCGCGGCCAAGCAGCGGGTCGATGGTGTCCTTTGCAATTCCCACGCCCGACCACAGAATGAACAGCGCCACCGCAAGGCCGGCCCAGCCGTCCACCTGAACGCCGCTCACGCGCGAAATGACGGCGGCCGCCAGAACCGCCGCCGTGGAAATGACGTCGTTGCGGCTGTCGGCAGCGGCTGCCTCCAGCGCGGGGGACTGAATCATTTTTCCAAGCTTCCGGTCAAACAGCGCCAGATACAGCTTGCACACGATGGAAACCAGCAGAACCACTGCCGCCGCGGCCGAAAAAGCGACCTCAGTCGGCGCGATGATCTTTTTGATCGACGTTTTGACCAACTCCACGCCGATGAGCAGAATCAGCGCCGCCACGGCAAGCCCCGCCAGATATTCGGCGCGGTCGTGGCCGTAGGGATGCTCGTCGTCGGCGGGCTTCGCCGCCAGCCGGAAGCCCAGCAGCGTCACCACCGAGCCGGAGGCGTCGGACAGGTTGTTGACCGCGTCGGCGGTGATGGAAATGCTTCCCGTCAGCGCGCCGGCAATCAGTTTGCCGAGAAACAGCAGAACATTCACCACAATCCCCACCCAGCCCGCAAGCCAGCCGCAGGCCGTGCGCACCTCGGGCGAGCCGGTATCCGTATAATTCCTGACAAATAAGCGCAATAAAAGCTGCGTCATGCTTTCTTCTCCTCCGCGGCCACGCCGCGTATTTTCAAAAAGCGCGCGGAACCAGCCGCGCACACATGTCTGATTATTATATCGCCCCGTGCCGCAAAAAGCAAGGGGGCGGCTTTCGCCGCCCCCGCCGGTCCTGCATGTAACCTCAGCAGCAGCCGTTGTCACAGCCGCAGCCGCAGCCGTTGTTCCCGTTGCCGAGTACAAAGATAATGACCAGAATGATGATCCACCACCAGCTGTTGCCGAAAGCGTAAATGCCGGAAGAATTACAGGACATAATGAAACCTCCTAGAATTAACGTAGCGAATCTCGCCCGCTCATTCCATGTTATGTCGGAGTTTCAAAATGGTGATTACACCGCCCGCAAATCTCATCTGCTGCCGGTGAAGCCGGAGCGTCTAGCCGTCATACAGCGCATCCAGCGAGCCGAAGCAATACCCCAGCTCCTCCCATTTTGTCAGAAGCGCGTCCAGAATCTCCGCGTTCGTTTTTGACGTGCTGTGCAGCAGCACCACCGCACCGGAGTGGATGCGCGGAATCAGCTTTGCAAACGCCTGCTCGGCTGTGGGCTGATCGTCCTGCTTCCAGTCGACATACGCAAGGCTCCAGAATACCGTCCGGTAGCCCAGCTCCTTTGCCATTTTCAGATTATCCTCGCTGTACACGCCCTGCGGCGGGCGGTAGTATTTCGGCATTTCCTGTCCCGTGATGGCACGGTAGCGTTCCTCCACAGATGAAAGCTCCTGCCGGAACGCATCAAAATCCGCAATCCGCGACATGTCATAGTGGTGCTCGGTGTGGTTGCCGACGATATGGCCCTCGTCTGCCATCCGCTGCACCAGCTCGGGGCTGGTCTGCAAATAGTTGCCCACCACAAAAAAAGCCGCCGGCGCGTTGTGTGCCTTCAGCGCGTCCAGAATCTGCGCTGTATATCCGTTTTCGTACCCCGCGTCAAACGTCAGATAGATCACCTTTTTTGCCGCGCTGCCGACGTACACGGCGTCATACTGCCGCAGCGCCTCGCTGGTCGCGTTGCCGACGGGCGGCTGGCCCTCGGTGCGGAAGCTCAGCCCCCACGAGCCGGTCGGGACCGCCGTCTGCGCGGAAAACAGCGCGCTGAGCGCAAAGCAGAACAGAACCACGCCGGCCGCCGCGGCCATCAGCCGCCCGTTGCGGCGGAGAAATGAAATCATGCAAACACCCCCTGCACCATCATACGCAGCGGTGCAGGGGGCTAGTACGCGTTTTCTATTTTTTCCTGCCGCAGCCTGTGCAGCCGTCGCAGCCGCACCCGCAGCCGCCCTTTTTCCGGCGCACGCTGCGCACGGCGTATACCGTCCACACCGCGGCGGCAAGCAGGATTCCAATTGCCAGAATCTCCATCGGCACTCCTTTCCCTCGCCGTCAGGCAAGCGCACGCAGGACGGAAAATACCGCGAACGCCGCAAGCCACGCGATGCAGCACTGACTCAGGCAGATCACGGCCGCCCGCGCGCCGGAGCCGGTCTCACGCCGGATGGCGGCGATGGCGGCGACGCACGGCGTGTACAAAAGCGTAAAGATCAGAAAGCTGACTGCCGCCGTCGGGGACAGCAGCGCCGTGACCGATGCGCTGCCAAGGAGAATCTCAAGCGTTGAGACGACGGATTCCTTGGCGATAAAGCCGGTGATCAGCGCCGTGGCACAGCGCCAGTCGGCAAAGCCGAGCGGCGCGAAAACCGGCGCGATCTGCCGCCCGATCATGGCGAGCAGGCTCTGTTCGCCGGCAGAAACGACATTCAGCCGCGTGTCAAAGCTCTGTAGGAACCAGATGACAATGGTCGCCAGAAAAATGACGGAAAACGCGCGCTGCAAAAAGTCCCGCGCTTTTTCCCACAGCAGAAGCGCCACGCTTTTCGCGCTGGGGAAGCGGTAGTTCGGCAGCTCCATGACGAACGGTACCGGCCGTCCGCGGAACGCTGTCCGGTCAAGCACCAGCGCGCAGATAATGCCCGTCAGAATGCCGGTCAGATAAAGGCCGATCATGACCAGCGCCGCGTGCTCCGGAAAAAACGCCGCCGAAAAGAAACCGTAAATCGGAATTTTTGCCGAGCAGCTCATAAACGGCGTCAGCAGAATGGTCATGACGCGGTCGCGCTCGGATGAGAGCGTGCGTGTGGCCATGACGGCGGGTACCGTGCAGCCGAAGCCGATGAGCATCGGGACAATCGACTTGCCGGACAGACCGATTTTACGCAGCAGCTTGTCCATCACAAACGCCACGCGTGCCATATAGCCCGTATCCTCCAGAATGGACAGGAAGAAAAACAGCGTCACAATGATGGGAAGGAAGCTCAAAACGCCGCCGACGCCCTCAAAAATGCCGTCGATGATCAGACTGTGCACCACCGGATTGAGGCCGTAGGCCGTCAGCGCGCGGTCCGCAAGACCGGTCAGTGCGTCGATCCCCAGTGCCAGCAGATCGCTCAGAAATTTGCCGATGACGTTGAACGTCAGATAGAAAATCATCAGCATCACGCCGATGAACACGGGAAGCGCCGTGTATTTTCCGGTCAGAACGCGGTCAATGCGGCTGCTGCGCAGATGCTCGCGGCTCTCACGCGGCTTGATCACGGCCTTTGCCACCGCGTCCTCGATAAAGCTGTAGCGCATATCGGCCAGCGCCGCGTTGCGGTCAAGGCCGCGCTCCTGCTCCATCTGCAAGACCGTATGCTCGATCAGCTCAAGCTCGTTCCGGTCCAGATGCAGCTCGTCTGCAATCTGCCCGTCGCCCTCGATCAGCTTTGTCGCCGCAAAGCGTACCGCGATTCCCGCCGCCTGCGCGTGATCCTCTATTACATGGCACACCGCGTGGATGCAGCGGTGCACCGGCCCCTTCGGGCAGAAATCATAGACTGCGGGGCGCTGGCGCTGCTGCGCAGTGCGCACCGCCGTCCGTACCAGTTCCTCCACGCCCTCGCCGTTTGCCGCGCAGACCGGTACGACCGGCACGCCCAGCAGCTCGGACAGCAGCCCCGTATCGACCGAGCCGCCGTTTCCGGTCAGCTCGTCCATCATGTTCAGCGCCAGAACCGTCGGCACCTGCAGCGTCAGCAGCTGAAGCGTCAGATAGAGATTCCGCTCCAGATTTGTCGCGTCGACGATGTTGATGATGCAGTCCGGCTTCTGATTCAGAATAAAATTCCGTGTGACAATCTCCTCGGCGGTATACGGCCGGAGCGAGTAAATGCCCGGCAGATCGACCACGGCGCAGTCCTTCTGCCCGCGGATTGCGCCGCTTTTCTGCTCCACGGTCACGCCTGGGAAATTGCCGACGTGCTGATTCGAGCCGGTCAGCTGGTTGAACAGCGTCGTTTTGCCGCAGTTCTGGTTGCCCGCAAGCGCAAAAATCATCCGTTTTCCTCCATTTCGATGTTGTGTGCGTCCTCCTTGCGCAGCGTCAGTACATAGCCGCGCAGCTGAAGCTCCATCGGATCGCCCATCGGCGCGATTTTGGAAACGGTAATCCTTGTCTGCGGAATCAGGCCCATGTCAAGCAGGCGGCAGCGCAGAACGCCCTCGCCTCCGACCGCCCGAATGATGCCGGACGCCCCTGCCGGTAGCTGATCGAGTGTCATATTTTCCTTCCCCTTTTTCCCGCGCGCTCCATACACAGGACGCGCCATATGTAGTCGGGCAGGCGCGCATTCCGTCCGCGTCCGCGGGCGCGGCATGTGTCCTGCCCGTATTCATCACGCGGCGGCGGACGCTTCCCGCATTCGCGCCGCCGCGCATGGCTTTCTGTCAGTTCCGCGTCCAGAACGCCTCTCTCAGCGCCGGATAGAGCATGGCGTAGCGCTTTTTGTTCAGCGCGTACTGCTCCACGGCCTCCGGCCGCGGCGTGACCGAGCCGCTGACGCGGATGTTTTCAACCGCCTCCGAAAGGTTCCGGTACAGCCCGATGCCGACGCCTGCGGCTGCCGCCGCGCCAAGCGACGTTGCGCTGTCGGAGAACGTGGACACGTCCAGAAGCTCAACCTGACACACGTCGGCGATAATCTGCTTCCAGAGCTTTGACTTCGCGCCGCCGCCGATGATGCGCAGCGAGCGGATGTCCTCGCGCTCGCGGAACGTCTCAAGAATCTGGCTCAGGCCCATCGCCACGCCCTCCAGCACCGCGCGGATAAAATGCTCATGCTTGTGCGTGGTGTTGATGCCGAAGAATACGCCCTGCGCCAGCGCGTCAAACACCGGCGAGCGCTCGCCCTCCAGATACGGCAGATAGATCAGACCGCCCGCGCCGGGCTCGGTCTGCGCCGCTGCGGAATCAAACGCGCGCGCCGTGCTGATGCCGAACAGGTCCATGGCCCAGGAGATCGAACGTCCGGCGCACTGCGCCGTCCCGAATACGTTGCAGCCGTTGCCGTCCAGCGTATACATATGAAATACGCGGTGCTTCGGATCGATGAACGGCTCGCGCATCGGCCCCGCAATCCATGCCGTGGTGCCGAGGCTGAGATAGAACGTTCCCGGCTCGGCCGCGCCCGCGCCGACATTGGCGCACGCACCGTCGCCGCCGCCCACCGAAACCGGAATGCCGGCGCGCAGACCCAGATGGCACGCGGCCTCCTCGGTCAGGCGGCCCGCAATTTCACAGCTGGTGTGAATCTGCGGGTATTTTCCCATGTCAAGACCCGTGCCGCTGAAAATCTCCGCGTCATACTGCCGCGTTTCCAGATTCATCAGCCCGCCGTGCGACGCGTCGGACAGGTCGGTCGTGTCCATTTTTCCGCACAGGCGGTAGACCAGATAGTCCTTTGACTGCAAAAAACGGACGGTTTTTGCGTAGATTTCCGGCTCGTTTTCCCTGATCCACAGCGCCTTGCACAGCGATGAGGCGGGGGAGAGAACGTTTCCGGTAATGCCGTAGAAATAATCGCGTCCGTACTGCGCACGCAGCCGGTTGGAAATCTCCAGCGCGCGCGTGTCGGCGTGAATCATGGCCGGACGGAGGACCTGTCCGTCCGCGTCCATCGGCAGGCAGCCCAGCATATGGCCGGAAATGCCGATTGCTTCAACGCGCTTGACGTACTCCGGCGCAAGCTCGCGCAGCATCATCATTGCGCGCACGGCGCTCATCCACCAGTCGTTGGCGTCCTGTTCACAGCCGCCGTCCGACAGATGGTGCGTGGGATAGGTGGTTGTCACGTTTCGCAGAATGTTCAGGTTTTCGTCCACAAGCGACGCCTTCAGTCCGCTTGTGCCGATATCAAAGGCAAGCAGGATTGTATTCATGCGTAAATCACCTCACAAAAAGTATATCAAAAAGCCGTCCGGATTTCCATAGCGCAAGGAATTTTTCCGAAAAAAAGAGCGGCCATGCCGCTCTTTTATTTGCAGCACCGAGAGCAGCCCGCGGCGGGGTCCGGCGTTGCGCACCGCGTCAGCGCGCGGAAAGACGGTTGAGCCGGTTCCGCTCCAGCCGCACCAGCCGCAGCCCCAGAAGCAGCAGCACCGGAAAAATCAGCGACAGAAGAATGCCGAATTTCAGATTGCCGTCCAGCCGCTCCGCGCAGAAGCCCGCCCACGTCGGTCCCGCTGTGCAGCCGATGTCGCCGCCAAGAGCCAGCAGACCAAACAGCGCCGTTCCCGCGCCCGCCATATTCTGCGAGGCAAGCGAGATGGTCGCCGGCCA
The DNA here is from genome assembly GCA_934661735.1 of uncultured Oscillospiraceae bacterium. Classification (GTDB taxonomy): domain Bacteria; phylum Bacillota; class Clostridia; order Oscillospirales; family Oscillospiraceae; genus CAG-170. Next base: position 3,031 of record CAKUJN010000069.1, on the reverse strand, counting down.
CATGACCGATACAAACAGGCCGCACAGCGCGCAGCCCGTCAGACTCAGCCACGGCCACGGCGCCAGCGAAATCATCAGATAGCTGACCAGACAGCCCGTGCCGCCGATGGAAAGCAGGGTCTCAATATCGCTGTCGTCAAAGCGCGTGCCGATGATACGCCCCAGCGCCATGAACAGCGCAAACAGGCACGGCCCCGCCAGATCGCCCGCGGCCTTGCTGACGCCAAGCTCCGTCTCGATCAGGGCCGAGGCCCACTGGCTGACCGCCAGCTCGCACGCGCCCGCGCAGATCATCAGCAGAAACAGCAGCCAGAACATCCGTGAGGCCAGAAGCGACCGCACCGGCAGCTTCCGCTCCGCGCCCTCCGCGTCAAGCGACGGTATGGGCGATTTTGCAAATAAAACAGCGTTTGCCGCCGGAAGCAGCGCCCAGATACACGCCTGAACGCGCCAACTCTGAACGCCGAACAGGGAAAAGAACGCCGTTGACAGCAGCACGACCAGCATCTGGCCCCAGCCGAAGAACGAATGCAGCAGATTCATCATTGCCGCCTTGCGCGTTGTGGGGCACGACTCGATGACCGGACTGACCAGCACCTCGATGATGCCCGCGCCCACGGAGTAGGTTACAGTGGCGATGATCAGCCCCGTATAGGGATTGCTGCACAGCTGCGGCAGGAATGCCATCAGCACAAAGCCCAGCGACGCAAGCGCGTGCGCCGCCAGAATGCAGGTCCGGCAGCCGATCCGGTCGACGACGGCCGTGCTCAGCAGATCGACCAGCAGCTGCACCGCGAACGTCAGCGTGATCAGGTTGGAAATCTGACGCAGGCTAAGCGAAAATTCATTCTGAAAACGCACATACAGCAGCGGCGCAAACGAGCAGATGCTTGCCTGCACCATATATCCGATAAAGCAGGCGCAGATTGTGCGCCGGTAGTTCTCAGTGGCCTGCGGCATGATTTTCTCCTTTCAGGTAAGCGCAGACAATTTCATCAGCGGTTACGCAGGGGTCTCGGAAGGTATCTGCACCAGTATAAGGCCGGACGGGGTGTTTTGCAAGCGTCCGGAGAAAAAAAGCGTCGAACGCGCGCGTCTGGGAATTGCATTCGTCATGGTGTTATGTTATCTTATTCTCAGACGGCGGCGCGCGCCGGAAAATGCGTGCCACGTGAAGAATTCCGATTCCTGCAAGACTGTTGCAGGTGATATAGCATGGGGGAACGATGATGAAAATTGTCAACATTGGCTCGGCCAATATCGATTATGTCTATCAGATGGAGCATTTTATCCAGCCTGGCGAAACGCAGAGCTGTGAGCGTCTGAGCATCGGCTGCGGCGGCAAGGGCCTGAACCAGTCCATTGCGCTGGCGCAGGCCGGAACCGAGGTCTATCACGCCGGCTTTATCGGTGCCGAGGGCGCGTTTCTGGCCGAAAAGATGAAGAGCAAGGGCGTGGACACACGCTTCGTCCGGACGGGCAAGGGTCCCAACGGCCACGCCAACATTCAGGTCGACGCCAGCGGCCAGAACTGCATCATTCTCTACGGCGGCACCAACCGCCAGTTTACGCATGCCTTTGTCGACGAGGTGCTGGACTTTTTTGCGGCTGGTGATATCTGCGTGCTGCAAAATGAGATCAACGACGTGCCGTATATCATCGAGCGCTGCCACGAACGGGGCATCCGCGTGGCCTTCAACGCCGCGCCTTACCGCGACGCCATCCGCGAATACCCGCTGGACAAGGTCGACTGGCTGATCGTCAACGAGGTCGAGGGCGGCGGACTGTCCGGTGAAACGGACTATGACGCCATTGCCGGCCGGCTGATTGAGCTGTATCCGGATGTGCGCGTTGTGCTGACCATGGGCAGGGCCGGCTGCATCTACCGCAGCGCGCACGAGTCTGCGCGCGTCGGCGCGTGCAGCGTCAAGGCCGTGGACACCACGGCCGCGGGCGATACGTTTATCGGCTATTTCCTGCGCGGCGTCGTTGAATCGCTGCCGGTCAGGGACGCGCTGCGTCTGGCCACCGTTGCAAGCGCCATCTCCGTCACGCGCGCGGGCGCAGCAGACTCGGTCCCGTCGTATGACGAGGTCGTGCACTCCGCGCTGATGCAGACGGTCTGAGCCCGTCGGGAGGTGCCGTATGAACCCTGTGCTTCTGTTTGCCGCGCTGCTGCCGGCTGTCATTCTTCTGATTCGCGTATACCGTCTGGATAAAATTGAAAAGGAGCCGCCGCGGGTGCTGCTGAAGCTGGTCGCCATCGGCGCGCTGTCCGGCTTTGTCGCCGCCGCGGCGGAGACCGCGCTGACACAGGTGCTGGACCTGTGCTTCCGCTATCAGTCCGTTTTGTATCTGATCATTGAAAATTTCCTGATTGTCGCCGGTGTGGAGGAATTCTGCAAGCGCTTTCCCGTCCGCCGCTTTCTGTGGAACGATCCGGCGTTTAACTACCGCTTTGACGCGGTGGTCTACTGCGTCTTTTCCGCGCTTGGCTTTGCGGCGCTGGAAAATATCTTCTACGTCGCGCAGTACGGTCTCGGCACCGCGCTGGTGCGGGCGCTGCTGTCGGTGCCGGGGCATTTCTTCTTCGCCGTCTACATGGGCGTCTATCTGGGCGAGGCAAAGAAGGCCGAAAGCTGCGGCAATCTGGTCCGGCGTGAGCATTTTCTGCGGTGCAGCTTCTGGGTACCCATGCTGCTGCACGGCTTCTGGGATTTCTGTCTCAGTTTTGAAAGCACGTTCATGACCATTCTGTTTTATGTATTCGTGCTGGTGTTTTTCCTGCACACCAATCGCCTGCTGCGCCGCAGCGCGCAGTCGGACGAGCCGCTTGACGGCGGCTACAGTGGTCTTTAAGAAAACAAACAGGGGGCCGGACAGTCTGTCCGGCCCTTTTGTCCGTATTCACCGGACTTCCTCGGTTGCAGTAACACTGCAACTGTGCCTTCGGCGACCCACTTTTTCTGTCTTGCCAGAAAAAGTAGGCAAAAAGAGGCGCTGGATGCGGATCGGATTGTACCGCAAGCCA
>CAKUJN010000068.1 GCA_934661735.1 uncultured Oscillospiraceae bacterium | reverse complement strand
GGCAGGCTCTCTGGTGTCTGCCGGAAATTACAATGCGCCGCGGCAAAGCCGCGGCGCTTTTCGCATACCTGATGGAATTATTTCTTCAGTGCGGTCCACTGCTCCGCGCCGTCGATCATGGTCAGGCGGATGTGGAAATGCGCCGATTCGCCGGATTCCAGATACTTCAGCGAGCCGTCCTCGCGCGCGGTGGGACGGCCGTCGGGATAGCAGTTTCCAGGCTCCAGACCCATGACGTAATCCTTGACGCCCATCATCTTCCACTGTGTGAAATGATCCAGCGTGGAGGTGTCAAAGCGGATGGCAAGGCCCTTGCCGATTTCGGGATTGAAGATTGCGGCAAGACCCTCGCTGCCGGTAAAGGTATGGAAATAGCACTGCTCCTCAAAGCCGGCGGTTGGGGTGAGAACTTTGTTCCAGGTGTCCAGATCCTTCGCGGCGTGCTCGTTGCGCGCGACGACCTTTTCCGACGGGACATACAGCTCGGCGTTTTCTGTCAGAAGCGGATAGCCCATGTTCATGTGGTACAGAAGCATCAGCGGGCTGCGGCAGTCGGCGTGGTTGGTGACGGTGTCGTCGATTGTCAGCTCATTGCGGTCCTTGAACGTGGTGATCATGCGCGTCAGTTCCAGCTTGCGGCCGAAGATCCGCGCCTGCGCCACATGCGCGCGCACCCAGATTTTCTCCGCGTCCTCGTCCCAGTAGATGCGCTCGGCGGGAATGTTGCCGATGCGGCCGTGCAGGCCCAGCTCCTCGCCGTCGTCGACACACGGCGCGCCCAGATAATCAAGGCCGCAGGTGGTGAACAGGCCGCAGGTAAAGCTCTTGAGCCAGCCGAGGCCGCGGTCGTCATAGTACGCGGGCGCGACATAGCCGGCTGCGGAGAAATAGCTGTAGTTGTCGCCCTTGAAGCTCAGCCGGGTGATGTCGGCGCAGCGGTCGGCGCAGATGGTAAATTCCAGGCCCTTGCCGTTGCGGACCTGAAACAGACGCATGCCGTCGCCTTTGCCGCCGGTCAGACGAACTTCCTCCACGCCCATGATCTGGCTTTCGTGTCCATAATATGCTTCTCGCATGAGATATCCTCCTCAACTCCGGCGCATGCGCCGTTTTTTCTATTTTATCACGCGCGGAGGCGAATTGCAAAACAAATTGCCGCGCAGAAGGCATGTATTCCACTGGAAAACAGCGGGCGGATGTGCTATACTGACGGCGGACAAAAACACTTGAAAAACGGGAAGTTCTGGCTATGAAACAACTGCTGAAGCAACTGAAAAACTACAAAAAGGAAGCAATTCTCGCGCCGCTGTTCAAACTTCTGGAGGCGTCGCTTGAGCTGCTGGTACCGCTGCTTGTCGCGGCGATTATCGACCGCGGCGTGGCCGCGGCGGACAGGGGCTATATCGTCCGGATGGGGCTGGTCATGATCGGCCTTGGACTGGCGGGGCTGTGCGCGTCGGTGACGGCGCAGTACTTCGCCGCCAGAGCCGCGGTCTGCTCAACCTCGCGGCTGCGGCGCGAGCTGTTCGCGCATTTGCAGAGCCTGTCGTATTCCCAGCTGGATACCATCGGCGTGCCGACGATGCTCACGCGGCTGACAAGCGACATGAATCAGGTGCAGTCCGGCGTCAATCTGACGCTGCGGCTGCTGCTGCGCTCGCCGTTTGTGGTGTTCGGCGCGATGATTATGGCCTTTACCATCGACACGCGCGCGGCGCTGGTGTTTGCGTGTGTCATTCCGGTGCTGGCGGTGGTGGTGGTTGCGGTGATGCTGCTGACCATTCCGCTCTACCGCCGCGTGCAGGAGCGCCTGGATCGCGTGCTGAGCCAGACGCGCGAAAACCTGACGGGCGTGCGCGTGCTGCGTGCATTCGGCAAGGAGGACTCGGAAAAGGAGCGCTTTGACGGCCGGACACAGGAGCTGATGCGCGGACAGAATCATGTCGGGCGCATTTCGGCGCTGCTGAATCCCGTGACAATGGTCGTTGTGAATCTGGGCATCGCCGCGCTGATCCGCACGGGTGCAATCCGCGTGCAGAGCGGCGAGCTGAGTCAGGGCGACGTCATCGCGCTGTACAACTATATGTCGCAGATTCTGATCGAGCTGATTAAGCTTGCCAATCTGATTCTGAATATCACAAAATCTGTCGCCTGCGCCAACCGCATCGAGGCGGTCATGGAGCTTCCAGCCGGAGACAGAGGGCCGGAGCAGATGCCCGAGCTTCCGGAAAATGCGCCTGCTGTACGCTTTACGGACGTTTCACTGCGCTATGCCGGCGCGTCCGGCGACGCGCTGAGCGGCGTGACCTTTACCGCGCAGCAGGGCCAGACCATCGGCGTCATCGGCGGCACCGGCTCGGGCAAAACGTCTCTGGTCAATCTGATTCCGCGCTTTTACGATGCGGCGCAGGGGCACGTTGAGGTATTCGGCGCGGACGTGCGCAGCTGGCCGGTGGAGGCGCTCCGGCGGCGCATCGGCGTGGTACCGCAGAAGGCGCTGCTGTTTCAGGGAACGATTCTGGAAAATCTGCTCTGGGGCGATCCCGAGGCACAGCTGGACGCGGTGGGCGACGCATTGGAGGCGGCGCAGGCCATGGAGATTGTTGAGGGCAAGGAGGGCGGTCTGGACTCGGAGGTCGAGCAGAACGGCCGCAACTTCTCCGGCGGCCAGCGTCAGCGTCTGACCATTGCGCGGGCGCTGGTGCGCAAGCCGCAGATTCTGATTCTGGACGACAGCGCCTCGGCGCTGGACTTTGCAACCGACGCGGCGCTGCGGAAGGCGCTGCGGAACCTGCCGGAGAAGCCGACGGTGTTTATTGTCTCCCAGCGAACCTCGTCCATCCGCCATGCCGACTGCATTCTGGTGCTGGATGACGGCAGAGTCGTCGGACAGGGCACGCATGAGGAGCTGCTGCAAAGCTGTCCGGTCTATCGGGAAATTCACGAGTCACAGTACAGAAAGGAGGAGGCGTGATGAAAGACAAAACCTCGGCGCGGACGCTCAGGCGCGTGCTTTCCTATCTGCGCAGGGACTGGCCCCTGCTGACGCTTTCCATCGTGCTTGCCGCGCTCAGCGTGGCGGGGACGCTGTATATTCCCATTCTCATCGGCGATGCGATTGATGAGATCGTCGCGCCGGATCAGGTTAATTTTACCGGCGTGCTCCGCCTGACGGCGCTTGCCGCCGCAACGGCCGGCGTCGTTGCACTGGTGCAGTGGGTGATGAACGTCGTCAACAACCGCCTGACGTTCCGCGTGGTGCGCGACGTGCGCCGCGAGGCGTTTGCGCACATTCAGGTGCTGCCGTTGTCATTCCTCGACGCACATGCGGGCGGCGAGCTGGTCAGCCGCGTGATTGCCGACGTCGATCAGTTCGCCGACGGACTTCTGATGGGCTTTACCCAGCTGTTCACCGGCGTGGTGACGATCATCGGCACGCTGGCGTTTATGCTGGCAATCGATTGGAAAATCGCGCTGGTCGTGATGGTGCTTACGCCGCTGTCGCTGTTTGCGGCGAAGTTTATTGCCGGAAGGACGCACAGCATGTTCACGCTTCAGTCCGCCACGCGCGGCGAGCAGACGGCGCATCTGGACGAGATGATTTCCGGTCAGAAGGTTGTGCAGGCGTTCGGCCATGAGGCAAAGAGCCTTGAAAAATTTGATGAAATCAACGGGCGGCTGGAAAAGGCGTCGCTGCGCGCGACGTTCTTCTCCTCGCTGACAAATCCGGTGACGCGCTTCGTCAATAGCATCGTCTACGCGGCCGTGGCGCTGACGGGCGCGCTGTCGGCGGTGGGCGGGGCGATTTCGGTCGGCGCGCTGGCGACGTTTCTCAGCTACGCCAACCAGTATACCAAGCCATTCAATGAAATTTCTGGCGTCGTGACCGAGCTTCAGAATGCACTTGCCTGCGCGCAGCGCATCTTTGACCTGATCAACGAGCCGGCGCAGACGCCCGACGCGCCGGACGCCGAAACGCTGCGCGACATCTCCGGCAGCGTCCGGATGGAGAACGTTTCGTTCTCCTATGTGCCCGAGCGCCCGCTGATTGAGCATATGCGTCTGAATGTCCGGCCAGGGCAGCGCGTGGCCATTGTCGGCCCGACAGGCTGCGGCAAGACGACGCTGATTAACCTCCTGATGCGCTTTTACGACGTAAACGACGGTGCAATTACCGTGGACGGACACAACGTGCAGTCGGTTACGCGCCGGAGCCTGCGCGCGTCGTTCGGCATGGTCCTTCAGGACACCTGGCTCAAGAGCGGGACTATCCGCGAAAATATCTGCATGGGAAAGCCGGATGCGAGCGATGCGGAGATGATCGCCGCGGCGACGGCCGCGCATGCCGACAGCTTCATCCGCCGCCTGCCGCAGGGCTATGATACCGTGATTACCGAGGACGGCGGGAGCCTGTCGCAGGGGCAGAAGCAGCTGCTGTGCATCACGCGCGTCATGCTCTGCCTGCCGCCGATGCTGATTCTGGACGAGGCGACCAGCTCCATCGACACGCGCACCGAGCTGAAAATCCAGTCGGCCTTTGCCCGCATGATGCAGGGACGGACCAGCTTTGTCGTGGCGCACCGGCTGAGCACCATCCGCGAGGCGGACGTGATTCTGGTTATGCGCGACGGCCATATCGTCGAGCAGGGCACGCATGAGGAGCTGCTGGCAAACGGCTGCTTCTACGCGCGGCTGTACAACAGCCAGTTCGCTGAATAGACGGCCCGACGCGATAATTTTACGCCGGTTCCTTTACAGGAACTGACAAACATGATACTCTGAAAACAGAAAACGAAAAGGGGAGCTTTCTGTGGCAAAACACATTACGCGCATTGTTCTGACCGGCGGCCCAGCCGCCGGCAAAACCACGCTGGTCAGCCGGATTCTGAAGGAGTTCAAGCAGGACGACGGCTGGAAGGTCATCACCATTCCCGAGACGGCGACCGATCTGATCTCCGGCTTTGGCATCCGGCCGTTCGGCAACTGCGTTTCCATGCTGGATTTTCAGTATTTTGTCGTCGAGGACCAGCTGCACAAGGAGCGGCTTGCGCTGAAGGCGGCGCAGATGGTGCCGGAGGAGAACGTGCTGGTGCTGTACGACCGTGCGCTGTTCGACGACAAGGCGTATATCAGCGACGAGGAGTTCAGACAGGTGCTGTCCAGCTTCGGCAGGACCGAGGAGGAGGTCATGGCGGGCTATGACGCGGTCCTACATCTGGTTTCCTGCGCCAAGGGCGCGGAGTTTGCCTATAATTTCGGCAACGAGGCGCGCTATGAGCCGCTGGAAAAGGCACGGGAGATGGACGACCGCACGCTCCGCGCGTGGCAGGCGCATCCGAATCTGCATGTGATCGACAACTCGGTCGATTTTGAGGACAAAATCCGGCGCGGCCTGCGCGCGGTCTATCAGATCGTGGGCCAGAGCGCGCCGATGGAGACGAAGCACAAGTATCTCATCTCCATGCCGGATGTGAAGCTGCTGGAGGAAAAATACCATGCGGTGCCGGTGGACATGATGCAGACGTATCTTCTGGAAACCAACCCGCAGGTCGAGCGCCGCGTGCGCCAGCAGCGCAACGGCAGCGAGTATCTCTATTTCTACACCGAAAAGCGCTTCACGCCCTCCGGCGCATGGGAGACCGAGCGTCCCATCCCGCCGAAGCAGTACATCCAGTATCTCATGGAGGGCGACAGCAGCCTGCACGCCGTGCACAAGCTGAAATACCGTTTTTCCTATGAGCACCAGAGCTTTGCCATCGATGTGTACCCGTTCTGCGCGGACAAGGCGATCATGCGCGCGGCGCTGCCGTCGGGGCAGGAGACGGTAAAGCTCCCGCCGGAGCTGACCATCCTTGAGGAGGTCACGGGCCGGCCGGAATTCAAGAACAAGGCCCTTGCGAAATCGCAGGTGCTGTAAAATAAAGGGAGGAAAGAGCAATGAAGCGAAGAATTCTGACAATGCTGCTGGCCGTCTGCATTCTGGCGGGAATGCTGGCCATGCCGGTAGCGGCAAAGACGCGCACGACAATCGAGCAGATGGCGGACAGCCTGTATGAGGCAAAGCTGTTCCTCGGCGCGGGCACGAACGACCGCGGCGAGCCGCAGTATCAGCTGGGCCAGACCGCAACGCGTGTGCAGGCCGTGACGATGCTGGTGCGCATTCTGGGAAAAGAGGCGAAGGCAAAGCAGAACGCCGCGTCGTACAAAACGCCGTTTACCGACGTGCCGAAGTGGGCAAAGGGCTATGTCGGCTATGCCTACGCCGAAAAGCTGACCAACGGCACCTCGGCAAAAACGTTCGGCTCGAACGCGGACGTCTCCGCGCAGCAGTATCTGACGTTCTGCCTGCGGGCGCTGGGCTATTCGTCAAAGACGGACTTTACCTATGCCGAGCCGTATGCGTTTGCGGAGCAGGCGGGTTTCCGGACGGCGGAGGAACTGGGCGCGAAGAAGATTTTCACGCGCGCGGACATGGTGCTGCTCAGCTGTGACGCGCTGCTGTGCAAGTGTAAGGACTCCGGTCAGACGCTGGGCGAGCGGCTGGGCGTGGCAAAGGAAACGCTTGCGCAGCTGAGCGCGGCCATGGACGAGTACACCGCCCAGCCGCAGGAAAAGCCCCTGAGCTATGACTCGTTCCGCGAGCAGGTCAACGAAGAGCGTCGCGAGGAAATGGCGAATGTTCCGGAGAATATTCTGGAAATCCCGCTGTCGCACGAGTATGACGACCTGCTTTCGCACGCGGAGTGCGAGATGCTGTTGAAGGAAAAGCAGCCGGTTGCTTTTGTCACCAAAGCGCAGGCCGAGGAGGACGCGGAGTATCTGTGGAAGGCGTTTGCGTCGGCCTACGGCGGATATTACTACTTCGGCGATGAGACGTTCCAGAACGCCCGGCAGAAGGTGCTGAGCGATATCCGCGCGCTGCCCAGCAGCACTGTGGAATATCGGCAGTTTGAAAACATTCTGTACAATGCCTACAGCTTTATCAAAGACCGGCACTCCTGCTTCTACGCGGGTAAGCAGTATACAACATGGTATGTCAAGGGCATTTTCATCCGCGAGGATACAAAGGGCTATTACAGTCTGATCAACGGTGAAAAATGGTATTTGCAGGCGGTTGACCGCGGCGACCTGAACGACATGGTGCATGTGACGATTGCGGACACCGGCGAGCTGGTCTACGGCCTGTATCACCGCTTCCTCACGGCCGATGACGCGGATATGCCGCGCACGCTGACGCTCAGCCATGACGGCCGGATCAGGACGCTGTCACTGAAGTGGACAAAGTCGCAGGCTGTCGGCTGGGACGAATCCAACGACCCGAACCGGATTTTTGCGGCACAGAGTATAAACGGCCACAATGTGGTCAAGATCCGCGGCTTCAACTATTTCTCAGATTATAACCGGCAAAAGTATCAGACCGAGCTGGAAAAATACATGAAAACCGGCACGACGCTTTCCGGACAGGACTATGTGATCGTGGACAGCCGCTCCAACGGCGGCGGCTCGGACGGCTGTCCGCATGTCTGGTTGTCTCGCTTTCTGGGAGAGTCCGATGTAAACATGGAGATGTGGGGCAGATACTCGTTTGACAGCAGCAGCGTGGACTTTTTTGTCGGCTCCAGACTGTGGGAGCACCGGCAGAATCACTTCAACGGCGGGAGAATCCAGCAGGGAGTGACGGAGTATCCCAGAGAACGCAATATCACGATTGGTGAACAGACAGGGAATACGCATCCGGTCTTTTTCCTGACGGACTACCTGTCCGGCTCGTCGGGAGAGAGCGTTATCACCCAGTGCCGCACCGTGGAAAATGTTCTGGTTGTCGGAACCAACACGCTTGGCTGCATGTTCAGCAATGTGGAGCTGCCAATTTATCTGCCGAACACCGGATTTTTTATCGGATTTGGGCAGCACGCCGAGCTAAGGAATTTCGTCAATCGCGAGGGCTACGGCTATGACCCCGATATCTGGGTGCCGAGCGAATACGCGCTGGAGCTGACGCTGAAGCTGTGCGACTACTACGGTCTGAAGGACGCGGACGCCGCGCCGATTGAGACCTACGGTGAAACGCCGAAGCGCGTCGATCTGTCCGGCTATACACGATAACGGAAAAAACGCGGCCTCCGGTTCCGGAGGCCGCGCGCTTTATGCGTTTTTCTGACAGGCGGCAAACAGAAGCTGTGCGCCCGCAAGGCGTGTGACCGGCTCGTCCGCGCAGTCGGCGGGGAAGGCGATGCCAGCCTGCCGGAGCGCCGCCGCGGCGCTCTGCGCCCACACGGGGATGGCGGATTCGTCCGTTGAAGCGCCGGCAAAGACGGTTTCCGTCTCCGGCTGCGGCAGGTTTGCAATGCTTTGCAGCATGACCGCCGCCTCGGCATAGGTCAGCGCGTCCGCCGGACGGAAGATCAATCCCTCCTCCGACGGCGTGCCGCCGATCATCCCGCTTTTGAACGCGGAGACGATATACGGCCGGAGCCATTCGGGTGTGGCCGTTTCGTCGGCAAAGCCCGAGGTCAGCGCCGCCTCCTCCGGCTCTGCGTCAAACAGCGCCATGGCCATCACCAGAAATTCGCCGCGTGTCAGCGGTTCGTCCGGCGCAAAGCACAGGTTGCCGTCCACGGTACGGCCGGTGTAGACGCCGCGCTCGCGCAGCCAGACGGCCAGATACTGCTCATCCGCCGGCAGATCGGTGTAGACGGCCTTGTCGGTGGGCTTGACGATACGGATTTTGACCGTGGCCTCGTCTGAGACGTTGCCCGCCGTGTCGCTGGCCGTGTAGACAAAGCAGTCCTTGCCGACCTTGTTCTGCATCGGCGTGTAGGTAAACGAGCCGTCGTCGTGCAGCTCAACCGTGCCGCGCTTCGGCTGGCGCACCAGCGTATAGGTCAGCGCGTCGCCCTCGGCGTCGGTGACGTTCAGAACGCCGGTGTTGGAGATGTTGCGGTAGGTTTCCAGCTCACTGTCGGAGGCAGTGGGCGCCGTGTTTTTGCCCGATGTGAGGGAAAGCTTCATCGTCTGCGCAGGCCCGAGGCCGTTTTCGCCGATGGGACGGTAGCAGAGCTCGGTTTCCGCCTCGCGCCGTGTGACGGGAATGACGGTCAGGGAAGCCAGCGCCTCCACCGGCAGCACGTCGCCCGCGCGGATGCGCCTTGTGCCGCAGCGGATTTCACAGACGGCGGCCGACGGAACGGACGAGACGTAGACGCCGCGCACAGGCGCGTCGCTGAAATCGGCCTCGGACAGGCAGCGGACGGACGTGCAGTCCAGTGTAACCTCCGCCGCGCAGACGCCTGTGCACAGCGCGGCAAGAAGCAGCGCCGCCGCAAGCAGGCGGCGCGCGGTGTGTTTGCAGAAATACATGACATTACCTCCTAGAAAAGTTGTCGGAGGTAGTATCTGCTGAATTCCGGTAAATATACGATGCAAAACCAGAAAATGCAAAAAGAAGCATCAGCATGTAGGGGCGGACGACTCTGTCGGCCCTTTTGTCCGGATTCACCGGAGTGCCGTTTTTACAGCAACACTGTAACTGTGCCTCCGGCGGCATACTTTTTCTGGCTTGTCAGAAAAAGTATGCAAAAAGAGACGCTGGAGAACGATTTATGGCGCTTGCGCGCAGATTCTTTTCAGCGCCCTGTTCGGGCGCAAGGCCGATACTTTTCCGATAGCCTATGATTCCGACAAATGTACCACACGCAGTCGCGGATAGTTGACAGCGGGTCTTGGTTCTGCTCATTTCCGGAATACTCGGCAGTTAGGATTCTGCACAGCATTTTGTAGGAGCCGATGCCCACATCGGCCCGCCCGTCGAGTATTCCGGAAATGAGCAGAAACGAAATTGATGCAGTCTGCCGATAACTGCGTGTAGTAAATTCATCTGCACTGAAAACTATCGGAATGGTGGCAATTCTGCGCCCGTCAGGGCGTTCAGGCCGCAGAGCGGCCAAAAAATCGCGCGCGTCAGCGCGCAATATTATGCGTCCTCGGCGCATCTTTTTGCCTACTTTTTCTGGCGCAACAGAAAAAGTAGGCCGTCGGAGACACGGTTGCGGCGTTGCCGTACGCACGGCAGTTCCGGTGAAACCGGAACCCCCTCCGCCATCCGCCGGAGGGGGTGATTCGCGGCTTTGCCGCGGAGATTACTTTGTGCCGAAAATCCTGTCGCCCGCGTCGCCAAGGCCGGGGACGATATAGCCGTGCTCGTTCAGGTGGTCGTCCAACGCGCCGGCGTACAGGTCGACGTCGGGGTGCTTCTCAACGATGCAGCGGATGCCCTCGGGAGCGGCAACCAGAACCATCAGCTTGATGTGCTTGCAGCCGCGTTTTTTCATCTCGGCAATGGCTGCGTCGGCCGAGCCGCCGGTGGCCAGCATCGGATCGACGATCAGGATATCGCGCTCGGCGACGTCCTTGGGCATTTTGCAGAAGTAAACGTGCGGAATCAGCGTCTCCTCGTCGCGGAACATGCCGATATGGCCGACGCGTGCGGAGGGAACCATGCGCAGAACGCCGTCAACCAGGCCAAGACCGGCGCGCAGGATGGGAACGACGGCAAATTTCTTGCCGGCAAGCGTCGGCGCGTCCATACCGCAGATCGGCGTTTCGATGTGCTTGGTGGTCATGGGCAGATCGCGCGTCGCCTCATAGGTGATAAGCATGCCGATTTCACTGACCAGCTCGCGGAAATCCTTGACGCTGGTGTCCTTGTCGCGCATGATGGTGAGCTTGTGCGCAACCAGCGGATGATCCATGATGTGTACTCTTGGCCCAAAGTTGTTTTCGTTCATAAGTTACTCCTTTTCCGCATGTTTCATGATTCCTGCTTCAGTCTCTCGTTTCGTTCACGTTCTGCCTGGGAAAGCCGGAGATAGTTCGGCACCAGCGCGGCGGCGTCACCCGCCTGTCCCGCGTCGATCGCGGCCTGCGCGGCCAGTGCCACGCCGGCTGCGCGCTGCTGGCGCAGATGCTCGGGGAGAAGCCACAGCCTCGGCAGGCTTTCCAAAAGAGAATTATAACACAGCAGCGCGCCATCGCCAACCAGAAAAATCGGATTTTCAAATTTTATTAATTCTTCACGCAGCACATCCAGCCCGACCGCGCGGTCGGGGCACAGACGGCGCGGCGCGCCGTCTGCAACGGCGAACAGGGCATTGTACACCTGCTGCCGCCGCGCGTCCATGCACGTGCAGTAAATACCGTCGCACATTGCCGCGCCGCGCAC
>CAKUJN010000067.1 GCA_934661735.1 uncultured Oscillospiraceae bacterium | reverse complement strand
CGCTGGCGCTGCACATCGTGGCCGAGGCCCAGAAGCGCGGCGGCGAGGTCGCGTTTGTCGACGCGGAGCATGCGCTTGACCCCGTGTATGCCTCCGCCATCGGCGTTGATATCGATTCAATGCTGGTTTCACAGCCGGATACGGGCGAGCAGGCGCTGGAGATCACCGACGCACTGGTACGTTCGGGCGCAATTGACGTGGTCGTTGTCGACTCGGTCGCGGCGCTGACGCCGCGCGCCGAAATTGAGGGCGAAATGGGCGATACGTTTGTCGGATTGCAGGCACGGCTGATGTCGCAGGCGCTGCGCAAGCTGGCGGGCAATATTGCAAAGACCAACTGCGTCGTGATTTTCATCAACCAGCTTCGCATGAAGATCGGCGTCATGTACGGCAACCCCGAAACGACGACAGGCGGCAACGCGCTGAAATTCTATGCGTCTGTGCGAATCGACATCCGCCGTATTGAGGCCATCAAAAACGGCACCGAAATCGTCGGCAACCGCACACGCGCAAAAATTGTCAAGAATAAGGTCGCGCCTCCGTTCAAGGAGGCCGTGTTCGACATCATGTACGGCGAGGGCATTTCCAAGTGGGGCGAGCTGGTTGATATCGCTGCGCAGCTGGATATCATTCAGAAGAGCGGCAGCTGGTTCTCCATCGGCGACGAGCGCATCGGACAGGGCCGCGACAACGCGAAGAAGTATCTGATGGACAACCCCGAAATCGCCGAGCGCGTCGAGCGCGAGGTGCGGGAGAACATGTGGAAGCTTCAGGGCTCCCGCGCAAAGCCGCCCGCGGCTCCCGCGGCGAAGCCCGTAGCGGTCTCTGCGGACGATTTCAGTGATGAAACTTGAGAAAATTGAGCAGACCGGTTCCAATACGAGCCGGCTTCTGCTTGTGTTCTCGGATGAAACGCGGCTGAAAGCGCCGCCGTTTGTCGCAGCCGATCTGGATCTTTTCCCAGGAAAAGAATTGACCGAGGACGAGATGCAGACGCTGCGTGCGGCGGTGGCAAAGGCCCTGACGCGCGAACGCGCGGTGCGGTCGATCGCCGCCTCGGCACTCTCGGAAAAGGAACTTTCCAGACGGCTGGTACAGAAAGGCGCAAGCGAGTCGGACGCACAGGAAACAGTGGACTGGCTGCGCGAGCTGCGGCTGCTGGACGACGCGCAGACGGCGCGCCAGCTGGCGCTGAGCGCCGCGGGACGCGGCTATGGCGCGGCGCGCATCAAAAATATCCTGTACGAAAAGGGAATTCCAAGAGAGCTCTGGGACGAAGCGCTGGCGGAGCTGCCTGCGCCGGACGGTGCAATCGACCAGTTTCTGCGGCAGAGGCTGGACGGACGGACGGCGGACGACAGAACCGTCAAAAAGGCGGTGGACGCGCTGATGCGCCGCGGGCACAGCTGGCGCGATATTCAGGCGGGCCTGCGCCGCTATCGCGACGGACTGGAGCTTGAGATGGATGGTTTGGAGGAAATGGAATGATTCAATCGATCGGCATGATCTCACTTGGCTGCGCCAAGAATCAGGTGGACGCCGAGCAGATGCTTTTCCTGCTTCAGCAGGCGGGCTATCTGATTCAGCCGGACCCGGAGGGCGCGGATCTGGTTATCATCAACACCTGCGGCTTTATCGATTCGGCCAAGAGCGAGGCGATCGACAATATTCTGGCGATGGCAAAGCTGAAGGCGGACGGAAAAATCGGCAAAATTCTGGTCACGGGATGCCTTGCACAGCGCTATCAGGAGGAAATTCTCAAGGAGCTGCCGGAGGTGGACGGCATTCTGGGCACCGGCTCCTATTACGATATCGTTTCCGCGGTCCGGCAGGTGCTGGACGGAACGACGTTTGAGGAATTTGACAGCATTGACGCGCCTGTGCGCGAATGCGGCCGGATTCTGACCACGCCGCCGCACTATGCCTATCTGAAAATCGGCGAGGGCTGCGACAATCACTGTGCGTACTGCGTGATTCCGTCGCTGCGCGGACGCTATCGCAGCCGTCCGATGGAAAAGCTGGTGGAGGAGGCCGAGCAGCTGGCCGCCGACGGCGTAAAGGAACTGATTGTCGTGGCGCAGGACACCAGCCGCTATGGTATCGACCTGTACGGCGAACGCAGACTTGCGGAGCTTCTGCGCAGGCTGTGCCGCATTGACGGGATTCACTGGGTGCGCGTGCACTATCTGTATCCGGACGAGATGTCTGACGAGCTGATCGACGTGCTGGCAGACGAGCCGAAGATCGTCAAATATCTGGACATTCCAATCCAGCATATCAACGATGAAATCCTGCGGAAAATGAACCGGCGCGGCAACAGCGCGTATCTCAGAGAGCTCCTGACGCGGCTGCGCACACGGATTCCAAACCTTGTCCTGCGCACCAGCCTGATTACGGGCCTGCCGGGCGAGGGCGAGGCGGAATTTACACAGCTGTGTGATTTCCTGCGCGAGTACCGTCTGGAACGCGTCGGCGCGTTTGCATTCTCTCCGGAGGAGGGTACGCGCGCGGCGGAAATGGAGCATCCGGATGCAGAGACGGCGCGTGAGCGTGCGGATTTTGTGGCAGAGCTTCAGTCGCGCATCATGGACGAGTGGAATGAGGAGCGTGAGGGCGAGACGATGGAGGTGCTCTGTGAGGGCTATGACCCAGAGGAGGACGCGTATTTCGGCCGTACCTATGCCGACTCGCCGGATATCGACGGAAAGATCTGGTTCACGTCCGAGCGGACGCTGCATACCGGTGATTTTGTAAATGTAAGTGTGACCGGCACCTATGACGGCGAGCTGGTCGGAGTTTCGGAGGAAGATGTCG
Source organism: uncultured Oscillospiraceae bacterium (assembly GCA_934661735.1). GTDB lineage: Bacteria > Bacillota > Clostridia > Oscillospirales > Oscillospiraceae > CAG-170. The sequence goes on along the minus strand of CAKUJN010000067.1, from coordinate 8,502 downwards.
AATGACTACTGCAAGTAAGATTACACTGGTTCGTGTGGTGCTGATTCCCGTGTACATGGTGCTGATGCTGCTGTCGCCGAGGTACGGCGATGCGCTGCGCTGGGCCGCGGTCGCGGTGTTTGTAATTGCGAGCGTTTCCGATTTTCTGGATGGCTATATCGCCCGTCACTGCCATCAGGTCAGCGATTTCGGCAAGTTCCTAGACCCGCTGGCGGATAAGCTTCTGGTGACGGCGAGCATGATGATCTTTGTCGGCTGGGACCGTATGCCCAGCTGGCTGGTATTCATCGTGATTGCACGGGAATTTGCCATCAGCGGCCTGCGCATGGTTGCGGCAAACAACGGCACCGTCATTGCAGCCGGATGGAGCGGCAAAATCAAGACTGCCTGCACGATGACCGGACTGATTGCCATGATGGTGATTCCGGACGTTCCGGTTCTGGATACGGTGGTAAACGTTGTGATTCTCGTGACGACCGTCTACTCGGGTGTGGAGTATTTCTGCAAAAACTGGGCATGCCTCGGTCTTGGAAGCGGGAAAGCTTGACATTTTCCATACCGGATGGTATGATTTCAGCGGTAAATTGAATATCGCGTTGACCGAAAAGAGTACCCTGTAAAAGCGTCAGAGAGTTCCCGCCGCCGGCTGTAAGCGGGAATCGTCCGGAGCAGGCGAAGGTGCGTTCGTGAGCGAGGGGAGACCCCGTCTGGGCCGCGTCAGTGCCCGTAAGCGATAAATCAGAGTGGAACCGCGAGTTTACAACCCGCCTCTTGTGTGCATAACCTGCATCAGGAGGCGGTTTCTGTTTTCCGGCGGCCGGCTCACGCCGCCATACGAAGAGCCGAGAAACGCATCAGCCGCTTTTTCTCGGGATTCGTTCCATTCCTGTCTGGAGGCAAGCATTCCCATGCATCTTTTGGAAGATATCCGCGCATATCGAAAAAACGATCCGGCTGCGCACAGCGCCGCCGAGATTCTGCTTTTGTATAACGGCCTGCACGCGACGATTGACTATCGCATCGCGCACTGGCTGCATACGCACGGGCTGCGCTTTCTGGCGCGCTCGGTTTCACAGTGGTCCAAAATATGGACCGGCATTGAAATTCACCCCGCCGCAAAGATCGGACGACGGCTGGTGATCGACCACGGCACCGGCATTGTCATCGGCGAAACGGCCGAGGTTGGCGACGACTGTCTGCTGTATCAGGGCGTGACGCTGGGCGGCACGGGCAAGGACATCGGCAAGCGTCATCCGACGCTGGGAAACAACGTCATGGTCGGCGCGGGCGCCAAGGTTCTGGGGCCGTTCCGCGTGGGCGACAACGCGCGCATTGCGGCAAACTCCGTTGTCCTGCGCGAGGTTCCGCCGAACGCAACGGTCGTCGGCGTCCCAGGGCACATTGTACGCCTGTGCGGAGAAAAGCTGGACCATATTCACACGCCCGATCCGGTCACGCTGGAAATTGAAAAATTGAAGCAGCGCCTGTCCCGTCTGGAGGCGGCGCTGGAGGATGCGCAAAGCGATCGGGACGGCTCTGCTTCAGACGACTGATGCAGCGTCCACGGAAATACTGTCAGAAAACTGAGGAGGACAACGTCATGTACCTGTACAACTCTGCAAGCCATAAAAAAGAGGAATTCGTGCCAAACCATCCGGATATCGTCAAGATGTATACCTGCGGTCCCACGGTGTATCACTTTGCGCACATCGGCAATCTGCGCAGCTATATCATGGAGGACGTGCTGGAAAAATATCTGCGCTGGTCGGGCTATAACGTCAAACGCGTCATGAATATCACCGACGTCGGCCATCTGACCTCCGACGCGGACGAGGGCGAGGACAAAATGCTCAAGGGCGCGAAGCGCGAGCATAAGTCCGTCATGGAGATTGCGAAATTCTACACGGACGCGTTCTTCTCCGACTGTGAAAAGCTGAATATCAAGCGGCCGGACGTGGTTGAGCCCGCAACGAACTGTATCGATGAGTATATCAAAATCATTTCAAAGCTGATGGACACCGGCTATGCCTATCAGGCGGGCGGAAACATCTACTTTGACACGTCAAAGCTGGAACGGTATTACATCTTCAACGACCACGACGCCGAGGATCTGGCTGTCGGCGTGCGCGAGGGCGTGGAGGAGGATACGAACAAGCGCAATAAAAACGACTTTGTCCTCTGGTTCACGAAATCGAAGTTTGAGGATCAGGCGCTGAAATGGGACTCGCCGTGGGGCGTCGGCTATCCTGGGTGGCACATTGAGTGCTCGGGCATTTCCATCAAGCATCTGGGCGAGGATCTCGACATCCACTGCGGCGGCATTGACAATGCGTTCCCGCACCACACGAACGAAATTGCACAGTCTGAGAGCTATCTGGGCCATCACTGGTGCAACTACTGGATGCATGTGCTGCATCTGAACACGTCCAGCGGCAAAATGTCCAAGTCCAAGGGCGAATTTCTGACCGTCTCCCTGCTGGAACAAAAGGGCTATGACCCGTTGGCCTACCGGCTGTTCTGCTTGCAGAGCCACTATCGCAAGAGTCTGGTCTTTACATGGGAGAATCTGGACAACGCGGCCGGAACGTTCAGAAAGCTGATTGCAAAAATCGCGGCGCTCAAGCCGTCGGATGAGGCGATTGACGAGGCGGCAGCGGCGGCGCTCCGAGAAAAATTTGACAAGGCGCTTGGCAACGACCTGAACACGTCGCTTGCCGTCACGGCACTGTACGACGTGCTGAAATATCAGACGAACGACGCGACAAAACTGTATGTGCTGGACGATTTTGATCGGGTGCTGAGCCTTGATCTGCTGAAAAAGGCTGCGGAGCAGCGGAAGCTGCTTCAGGCCGAGCAGGCGAAGGCGGGCGAGTACAACATCGTCTCCGAGTCCGGCGAGGCAGACTCGGCGGTAGAGGCGCTGATTCAGGCACGCTACACTGCAAAGAAGGCAAAGAATTTCGCCGAGGCCGACCGCATCCGCGACGAGTTGAAGGCGCAGGGCGTCGAGGTCACGGACATTGCCGGCGGCGCAAAGTGGAAGAGGATCTGAGTAATCAAACAGAAGCGGCCCGCTGCAATGCAGCGGGCCGTTCGTCCCGTCCGGTTACTTTTTCGGTTTACGGTCGAAATACGGTGATTTGCCGCTGATGCTGACGGGCACGCCCAGAACAAGCGTCGCATCCTGCATCGGCAGGCCGAGGCTCATTGCCGAACGTCCGACAGAAAACATCACGCGGCTGTCCACGCGCGAATCGGCGGCGGAGGCGGCGGCGCTCCCGATGGCGATGCCCAGATCAACCGCGTCCCACGCGCACAGGCCGTCCTTTTCAGCACACTCCGCACAGTCCGCATGGTGGCAGTACTGACAGCCGGCGCCGAGGCCGCGCCGCACCTCGTGCATGCCAAACAGCACGACCGCACCGGAGGCGTCGACGTTATCCGCGTCGCGCGCAAAGAACGGATAGTCCAGCTCAGCGGCGAGCTTTCGCATCTGTGCGGCCAGCCGGTCCTTGTCCTCGCCCGTCAGGACACAGGTGACAAGTCCGTCCATGCCGCGCGTCTTGGGCGCGGTGCGCGCTGCGGCGCAAATCCGCGCGGCTGCGTCAAGAATCGCTCGGTTTTCCATTTCCTCTGCGGTGTAAAGCATATAAACTCCCCCCTCGTGTTTTTCTCTGATTCTATTATAGGGAGGACGGGGGAGATGTCAAGCGGGGGCAGATATGTGAGGACTTGTCATCTGTCCTGATAGGCAGGGCACAATTGCATGCCTTGCAATGCTTTCTTTTCCGCGTTTTCCGCTGTGCTTTCGGATTGAAAGCGCGGCGTTTTTGTGCTAAACTGAATACAAACACAAAAAGGGGCACATACGCATGAAACTGATGATTCTGGACGGCAACAGCATTCTCAACCGCGCATATTACGGCGTAAGGCTGCTGTCCACGCGTGATGGAATCTATACCAACGCGATTTTCGGCTTTTTGAATATTCTGGACCGTCTGGTAAAGGATGAGCGTCCGGAGGCGCTCTGCGTGGCGTTTGACGTACACGCGCCGACGTTCCGCCATCTGCGCTATGAAGGGTACAAGGCCACGCGGCACCCTATGCCGGACGAGCTTGCCATGCAGCTGCCGTATATGAAGGACGTGCTGCGCGCGATGAATATCCCCGTCTACACCTGCGAAGGCTGGGAGGCGGACGATATTCTGGGTACCGTCGGCAAAAAATGCGGCGAGGCGGCATGGGACTGCGTGATTGTCACGGGCGACCGCGACAGCTTGCAGCTCATCGACCCGCATGTACGCGTCAAGCTGATCACCAGCAAGGAGACAAAGCTCTATGACGAGGCGCTGTTTACGGCGGAATACGGCTTTGCGCCGAAGCGCCTGATCGACCTGAAAAGTCTGATGGGCGACAGCTCGGATAATATTCCCGGCGTGGCGGGCGTCGGGCCGAAAACGGCGACCGATCTGCTGCTGAAATTCGGGACGCTGGACGGCGTGTACGCACATCTGGATGAAATCAAGGAAAATCTGCGCAGAAAGCTGGAAAACGACCGCGAAAAGGCGTATTTGTCCTATGAGCTGGCGACAATCCTGTGTGAAGCGCCGGTGGAATTCCGGCCGGAGGACTGCATTGTCCGCGCGGTGGACAACGACGCGCTGTGGGCGCTGTTCACGCGGCTGGAATTCACACGGCTGATGGCGCGCTACGGCCTGCATGCGCCGCAGGAGAAGCCGGCCCCGCGCGAAACGATTGACGTCGTCTGCACATGCGAAACTGTGACGGACGCCGCACAGGCGCGGGAAATTGCAGCGCAGTTCACAAAAAAGGATTATGTGAACTTTATCTCAGAGCCGGACCTTGCGAGAATTGCAGTTCATACGGATGATATCGGATATATTTTCTCCGGTGATGCAGTTTCTGACAACAGCTTTATGTCAACCTTTTTTGGCGCGCAGGTCAAAAAGGTTACGCACGACTGCAAGTCCCTGATGCGTGCGCTGCTGGAAAAAGGATACCCGGCAGATGGCTTCATCTTTGACACCGCGCTGGCCGCCTATGACCTGGATGCGACGCGGGGCGAGTACCGGCTGGACGATGTATTCGAGCAGTACTGCGGCGCACAGATTGGCTATGCGGACGCAGACGAGGTCGGGGAGGCCGCCGCAAGGGAAGCCGCGCTTCAGGCCATGTCCGCTGCGGTTGCGGCGCTTTATGAGATATTGCCCCAAAAGCTCAGGGACGCGGGCATGGAAACGCTCTATTTTGAGATTGAGCTTCCGCTGTGCGCGGTGCTGGCGCGGATGGAGCACGAGGGCGTGCTGGTCGATCAGCTGGCGCTGATGTCGTTCGGCAGCATGCTGCAAAGCCGCATCGATGAGACGCAGAGCGCAATTTATCGCTATGCGGGTGAGGAATTCAACATCAATTCCACGAAAAAGCTGGGCGAGATTCTGTTTGAAAAGCTCGGACTGCCGCCGCTGAAGAAAACAAAAAACGGCTATTCCACAAACGCGGACGTGCTGGAAAAACTGCGCGCAAAGCATCCGGTCATCGGGTGTATTCTGGACTACCGGATGCTGACAAAGCTGAAATCGACGTATGCAGACGGCCTGCTCAAGCAGATCGCGGACGACGGGCGCATCCACACAACGTTCCAGAACATGGTCACGGCGACGGGACGACTTTCCTCAACAGAGCCGAATTTGCAGAATATTCCGGTCCGCACCGAGCTTGGAAGCGAAATCCGGAAAATGTTCGTCCCGAAGGACGGGTGCGTCTTTGTCGACGCGGACTACAGCCAGATCGAGCTGCGCGTGCTGGCGCACGTCGCGGACGACACGCGGATGCAGGAGGCGTTTGCCTCCGGAATGGACGTACACACCGCGACGGCGGCACAGGTCTTTGACGTGCCGCCGGAGGCGGTCACGCCGCTGATGCGGCGGCGGGCAAAGGCGGTCAATTTCGGTATCGTCTACGGGATTTCCGCGTTCTCACTGGCGGAGGACATCGCGGTTCCGGTGGCGGAGGCGAAGCAGTATATCGACAGCTATCTGCGAAATTATGCGGGCGTGCGCGAATATATGAAGCGCATTGTCGAACAGGCAAAGCGCGACGGCTATGTCTGCACGCTGATGGGACGGCGGCGCGCGCTGCCGGAGCTGAAAAGCAGCAATTTCAACATCCGTTCGTTCGGCGAGCGTGTGGCACTCAACACGCCGATTCAGGGCACGGCGGCGGATATCATCAAGCTGGCCATGCTTCGCGTGGATGGGGCGCTGCGGAAACAGAAGCTGCGCGCACGCCTGCTGCTTCAGGTGCACGACGAGCTGATTGTCGAGTGTCCGATGGAGGAGGCCGAGCAGGTCAAGGCAATTGTCACGGAGGAAATGGAGCATGTGATGCACCTGTCCGTGCCGCTTCTGGTTGAGGCAAAGTCCGGCGCAAGCTGGTATGAGGCGAAATGATGGACTTTACAATCGTACCGATGCAGGCGCGCCATGTTCCGGCGCTGGCGGCGCTGGAAAGGCTCTGCTTTTCCGACCCGTGGCCGGAGGCGGCATTTATGCCGGAGCTGGAAAATCCGCTGAGCCTGTGGCTGGTTGCGGAGTGCGGCGGAACCGTCGCCGGATATATCGGAAGTCAGATTGTCCCAGACGAGGCCGACATGATGAATCTGGCGGTCGCGCCGGAGTTCCGGCGGCAGGGGCTTGGCAGAACGCTGACGCTGGCGCTTTTTGACGCGCTTCGCGCGCGCGGCGTGGTCAGCGTGACGCTTGAGGTGCGCGACTCGAACGAGCCGGCCATCCGGCTTTATGAATCGCTGGGCTTCCGGCAGACGGGCCTGCGCAAACGTTATTATTATCATCCGACTGAGGATGCGCGAATCCTGAAAAAGGAGTGGAGCATATGAATATTCTGGCTGTGGAATCCTCCTGCGACGAAACTGCCGTGGCAATTGTCCGCGACGGGCGCGAGATTCTGACCGACTGCATCGCGTCGCAGGTCGAGCTGCACAAGCTCTATGGCGGCGTGGTGCCGGAGATTGCCTCGCGCAAGCATATTGAGGCCATTTACGCGCTGGCTGATCAGGCGCTGGCCACCGCAGGGCTGACGCGTGGGGAGATTGACGCCATCGGCGTGACCTATGCGCCAGGGCTGATCGGCGCGGTGCTGGTCGGCGTAAATTTTGCGAAGGGTGCGGCGCTTTCGCTTGGCGTGCCGCTGATTCCGGTACACCATATCCGCGGGCACATCGCGGCGAACTATCTGGCATATCCAGAGCTGGAGCCGCCGTTTGTGTGTCTGGTCGTTTCGGGCGGACATACAATGATCGTAGACGTACGGAGCTATACCGAGTTTTCCATCCTGGGCACAACGCGCGACGACGCGGCAGGCGAGAGCTTTGACAAGGTTGCGCGGCTGCTGGGCATGCCGTATCCCGGCGGCGCGGCGCTTGACCGCGCGGCGCAGTCGGGCGACGACAGAAAGTATCCCATGCCGCACAGTCATGTCGCGGGGAATGAACTGGACATGTCGTTTTCCGGCCTGAAAACGGCGGCGGTAAATCTGATTCACAATGCGCAGCAAAAGGGCGAGACGCTGGATATTCCGTCGCTGTGCGCGTCGTTTTCCAAAGCGGTCAGCGATACGCTGGTCCCGCGCACAATGACGGCGCTGCGCCAGACGGGCCGCCGGAAGCTTGCCATTGCGGGCGGCGTGGCCGCAAATTCGCGCATCCGCGCGGATTTTGAGCACGCATGTGAACGGGAGGGCATTGCGCTGTACCGTCCGCCGCTGAGTCTCTGCGGCGACAACGGCGCAATGATCGGTGCGCAGGCATACTATGAGTATCTGACCGGAAAGCGCGCCGGTCAGGATCTCAACGCCTATGCCTCGCGCTCAATTGAAATCGGATAAACGAATCACGCGGCCTCCGGAGCACTCCGGAGGCCGCGCTCTGTATTCTGGCGCAAGGCGGTTTTGCAGGGAGAAATTCATGAAAAAACTCCTGCAAAATTGTGTTATGTAAAGCAGTTGCACGCATTCATGCAACAGAGAGCTTCATTTGCCGTCCATCCAGAAAAAAGAAATTTCGCCGCGACCCCTGATATTCTGCGAAAAACCGGCTGTGGACAAATGTGTTGACAATGTGCATAACTTATGCAGGAACGCATTCCAGTTATGATTATGGTGAACATACGACGAACGAAGCACGCACAAATGCCTGCATTTTCGCGCGTCCGCAGCGCGTGGACTTACTGTGCAGACTGATTTGCGGCTTTGCAAAGCGGTGCGGATATGGTATACTGGTTGTCATAGAGCGCGCGGCGTGTCCATATGCTTTTGCGAGGTGAGAGCTATGGGCAGAGGCTATAAAACACTTGCGCTCGCGCTTCTGGCGGGCGTGTTTTTTATCGGGATTCACGGCGTGAATCTCTGGTACGACGCCGTGCAGACAGCAAAACTGGAAAGCGAGCCGGTGACGGTGGTCGTTGA
>CAKUJN010000066.1 GCA_934661735.1 uncultured Oscillospiraceae bacterium | reverse complement strand
GTTGCTTCGCAGACCTTCGTCCTCACAAACTCCACATCCCTCGCCCCGCCGCAAGCGGCAGGTCTCGTCCGTTCCGTTGCTCGTCCTCTCCAAATTGCAAACGCTTCGCTGGTTTGCAATTTGGTTCCATCTGTCTTGCCAGAAAAAGTGGGCAAAAAGAGGCGCTTAGATGCGGATCGGATTGTACCGCAAGCTACAGCATGACCTCGTAGAAGGACGCTGCGGCCAGCACACGAAGAACTGTCTACAAATCTGGACTACGCGCCGCCTGCGTGGAGACAACGCTCCCATCGGAAACAATTGCCACGCAGGGAGATGGCAAAACACGCTGCTGTGGAAATAACAGGCCATCTACGAATTTGCCGCAGGTTTCCGTATAAATGGTGCACACTGCGCGGGCCGATGTGGGCATCGGCCCCTACAAGGTGCAGTGCATGAATGAAATTGGTCGGGTATTCCGGAAATGAGCAGAAACGGAATTATTGCAGTCTGCCCGAGAATGCGTGTGGTAAATTTATCCGCACCGAAAGCCATCGGAACGGTCGCAATCCTGCGCCCGAATAGGGCGTAAATAAAAATCGCGCGCGTGAGCGCGCAATATAACGCGTCTCCGGCGCCTCTTTTTGCCTACTTTTTCTGGCAAGACAGAAAAAGTAGGTCTGCGAAGCAACGGTTGCAGTGTAACTGCAAAAGAGGCAGCTCGGTGAATACTGGAAGAATAGAAAATGCCTGCCCTGCCGGCAGGCATTTTTCAGTTCACATTACTGGTGTCAAACGTCTCCGGCGGGAGGACGACGGAAAGCTCCACCAGATCGTGGCGGTAGCCGCCGGCGTAGTCCATCGCGGCGACGGGGCTTTTCAGCGGCTCCTCGGGCTGCTCGGAAGGCTTGATCGAAAGAGACATGGTAACGGCCGTGCCGCCCTGCGGCTGAGACTGGAGCATGACGGCGCCGCCGTGCAGCTGCGCGACGCGGCGCACGAACGGCAGGCCGAAGCCGACGCCCCAGCGCGGGTCGCCCAGCTGGGCAGGTCGGTCGAAACGTGAAAATGCAGTGGACAGAAGATCCGCATCCATGCCCTCGCCGCTGTCGCTTACGCACAGAAGGATGCGGTCGCCGCTGCGTTCGAGGCGGATATCCAGCGTGCTGCCGTCGGGCGTGAATTTCAGGGCGTTGCTGACCAGATGGAGGATGGCCTGTTCGACGCGTTGGCGGTCGATCCAGCCGGAAAAGGGCTTGTCCGGAAGCGTATAGCGCAGCGTAACGCCCGCTTCGCGGCACAGAAGGGCCAGACGATCGAAAAACGCGGCGAAATGCGCTGTCAGTTCCAGCTTTTCGCGGTGCAGACACAGCTCATCGCTGAGCATGGCGCGCATATCCGAGAGGCCGAAGCTCAGGCGGAGAAGCTGATACATGGCGCGGTTCATGCGGGCCATCTGCTTTTGCAGCTCGGGATTTTCCTGCTCCTCAAGCAGCGGGAAAAGCGATGAGGCAGCACCGAGCAGATTGGTCAGCGGCGTGCGCAGACTCTGGGAGACGGATTGAAGCGTATCCGGCGGCACGGCGGCGGCGGCAGGATCAGGACAGGTGATGAATACGCGCAGACCGCCATCGTCGTGAACGCTGGCGCGCAGACGGCGGCCGGCCAGCACGACGCCAAGCTGCACCGGCGCGCTGCCGAGCGTGTGATACAGCTCGGCGTCGTCGTCCAGATAATCTGTGACGGGCGTGCCCTCGGCGACCAGCAGCGCGCGCGCGGCCGGATTGCTGAAGCAGACCAGATCGCCGCGGACGCAGAACGCCGCCTGCGGAAGATACCGCAGCGTGGAAAACAGAACGGAAGATTCGGATTGTGTGGACATGAAGCGCCCTCCTGTGCAGATAAAGGCAGAAGTGCCGCGGGGAGGCGGCCTTTGCGGATAGCATTTGCCGAAAATCAAAAAACAGCATGGAAATATCTGCATAACTGTGTTTATCATATCGGATTTTGTCGAAAAAAGCAATGGTTATTGGATATTCGACACGGTTTTCCGGATTTTCAGCAGAAAAACAACCGGCTGTCGGGGAGACAGCCGGTCTGTCATGCGGGCTACGGGCTGACGTCGGGGGCGTCCGCGCTGCCGGCGTCGGGCGTGTCCGCGTCGTGGAGAATGCAGCTGAATTTTTCGGTGAAGAGCTGGGCGGCGTAGCTGCGCAGGGCGGCACAGTAGCTTTCATAGGCGGGCAGAATCGCCTCGGCCTGCGGGGTCAAAGTGGCACCTCCTCCGTGTTTGCCGCCCGTGGTGGAGTCGAGCAGCTTGAAGCCGAGTCCGGCTTCCGCGTTTTTGATGATGGTCCATGCTTTGGAATAGGCCATGCCGATGGACATGGCGGCCGCGCGCAGCGAACGGGTCTGGCGCACCTGACTGAGCAGGATTGCGATGCCGGGGCCGAAGCATTTTTCCTCGGCGAAGATGCGCACGGTGACAACGGGTCGTAAATTCTTTTCCATATGTGCATGATAGACGAAAAATCGCGCGCTGTCAATCCACCTGCGCGCGGTTGCACTTTTTTTCTGCATGTGATATTCTTGTAAAAGAATATCGGAAGGGAGCATGAGCGGCATGCGGCTGTGTGAGGCGCTGGAAATCCGGCGCGGCGTGACGGCGATTATCGGAAGCGGGGGGAAAACCTCGCTGATGCTGGCGCTGGGGCGCGAGCTGTCGCGCGAGGCGTGCGTAATTGTGTGCACGACGACGCATATTTTCCCGCCGGAGGGAATGCCGTGTCTGCTTTCGCCGGACACGGAGGCGCTTCGGCACGCGCTGGCGCAGACGCCGCTGGTATGCGCGGCATCGCAGACGGACGCGGGAAAGCTGAGCGCGCCGGAAATTCCGTTTTCCGTATTGCAGACGCTGGCGGATTATGTGCTGGTGGAGGCGGACGGCTCGCGCCGCCTGCCGGTCAAGGCACACGCCGCGCATGAGCCGGTTGTGCCGCCGGAGGCGAATCAGACGATTGCGGTATTGGGGCTGACGGGGCTGGGGCGGCCTGTCCGTGAGACGGCGCACCGGCCGGAGCTGTACGCGCAGAGGCTGGGTGTTTCCATGGACGAAATCGTGACGCCGGAGCTGGCGGCGCGGCTTTTGCAGACGGAGGCGCTGCACACACGGGTGTTTCTCAATCAGGCAGACACGCCGGAGCTGACGGCGCTGGGGCGGCGGGCTGCCGCCGGACTTTCGTGTCCGGTGTGCATCGGCTCGCTTCGGAAAGGAGAGATTGTATGCTTGTATTGATTCGCAGCGCGGGCGATCTGGCCAGCGGCATTGCGCTGCGGCTTTTCCGCGCGGGCCTTTACGTTGTGATGACGGATATTCCGCAGCCGACCGCCATCCGGCGGACGGTCTGCTTTTCGCAGGCAATCCGGTTCGGGAAAACGACGGTGGAGGATGTGACGGCCATTCGGGCCGAAACGCCGGACGAGGTGCGCGCGGCGCTTGCGGCGGGGGAGATTCCCGTGCTGGCGGATTCAAGCGCGTCGTGCATCGCGTGGCTGCGGCCGGACGCAGTGGTTGACGCGATTCTGGCAAAGCGGAATCTGGGGACAAAAATCACCGACGCACCGGTTGTGATCGGCGTGGGCCCAGGTTTTACGGCGGGCGTGGACTGTCATGCGGCGGTGGAGACGATGCGCGGGCACACGCTGGGGCGCGTCATCCGACAGGGCGGGCCGCTGCCAAACACGAACATCCCAGGACTGATCGGCGGCTTTGCGGGCGAGCGTGTGCTGCGCGCGCCGGATACGGGAATTTTTCATCAGGAGATGGAAATCGGCACGATGGTGCAGGCGGGCGACGTGGCCGGAACGGTGAACGGAAAGCCGATGCGCTGCACCATTTCGGGCGTTCTGCGCGGGATTCTGCCGGATGGAACGCCGGTTACGGCGGGAATGAAGTCGGGAGACGTGGACCCGCGGGGCGATGCGTCGGCCTGCTATACGGCGTCGGACAAGGCCATCGCCATCGGCGGCGGCGTTTTGCAGGCGATTCTGGAATACAGCGGTGTGCTGAGAGGCTGCCGCGGGGACAATTTCTTTGAGAAGCTGGAGTGATGGACATGGAGCAGAATGAAAAGAGCATCAAGCTGACAAAGCTGGCAAAATGCGCCGGATGCGGCGCAAAGGTCGGCGCGGGCGTGCTGGCGCAGCTGCTGGGCGATATCCGCGTGCATTCCGACCCGAGGCTTCTGGTCGGCTTTGACAAGAGCGACGACGCGTCGGTGTACAAAATTTCGGACGAGCTGGCGCTGGTGCAGACGGTTGACTTCTTTCCGCCGATTGCGGACGACCCGTATACGTTCGGGCAGATTGCGGCGACAAACGCGCTGAGCGATGTGTACGCCATGGGCGGCGAGCCGAAGCTGTGTCTGAACATCATGGCCGTGCCGAAGGACATGCCGCCGGAGGCGGTGCACGAGCTGCTGCGCGGCGGGTATGACAAGGTGTACGAGGCGGGCGCGCTGATCACGGGCGGGCACTCGATTCTGGACGACGAGCCGAAATACGGGCTGGCCGTGACGGGGTTTGTGCATCCGGACCGCGTGCTGACGAATTCCGGCGCGAAGGCGGGCGATGTGCTGTTTCTGACGAAGCCGCTGGGAATTGGAATTCTGACGACGGCGGCAAAGGCGGACATGCTGTCGGACGAGGGACGCGAGCTTTCCATCCGCTTGATGACGACGCTGAACCGAGCGGCGCGCGACGTGATGGTCAAATACCGCGTGCACGCGTGCACCGACGTGACGGGCTTCTCGCTGATGGGCCACGGCGCGGAGATGGCGCAGGGCAGCGGCGTGACGCTGGAAATCGACACGAAGCAGGCGGCGATCATTCCGGAGGCGCTGGAGCTGGCGCGGATGGGCATCCTGCCGGAGGGTATGTACCGAAACCGCAGCTTTGCGGAAAAAATGGTCGACGCGGGAGATGTGGAGCTGGCGGTACAGGATGTACTGTACGACCCGCAGACGGCGGGCGGGCTTCTGATTGCGGTGGACGAGGCGGACGCCGATGCGATGGAGCGGGAGCTGCGCGATGCGGTTCCGGCGTGCCAGAGAATCGGGCGCGTGCGTGAATACGACGGGCGGGCATACATCCGCCTGCATTGAGGTGAAGAGATGAACCGGTATATTCTGACGGAGGAGGACGGCATCCGCGTGCTGCCGCCGCGCGGCGGCGAGGGCGCGATGATCGAGGTCCTCTGCGGGCGGACGATGATCTTTTTTGAGCTGGAGCGGCTGGAGTCGGCCGGTCCGGTGCAGGGGACGCCGTGGCGGCACGGGACGTGCGGCGCGCTGCGCTTTCTCGCGCCGGATGCGCTTCTGGGCGCGCGGCACGAGGTGTATGTGCCGTTTGCACATGCGGATTGCGCGGCGTTTGTGGAGGAACTGAAAAAATATGCGCCGGAGGGAATTTTTGCCGCCGAGGCGGAGCAATTTGTGCCGGAAACGTGCGACCACAACGGAAAACGGCGCTCTGACGGATAATTCCGGATGAATGACGCGGCGCTTTTTTGCGGAAGCTAATGCAAAACGAAAAGGAGGCTTCCATGAAAAAACGCAGAAAAGAGCGGATTGACGCTGCAATTGCGCCGCTGATTCCGCAGCCGAGCGACACCGACCCGCAGGGCAGCTGGACCGGCAAGCCGCTGGACGAGCTGGAAACGCCCGTGCAGGACGCGGACGATCTGTAAAATGAATGAGAAACACCCTCGGGCGGCTTTGCCGCCCGAGGGTGTGGCTTTGTGCGAATGCGCGGGAAGAGGATTAGTTGTTCTCCGCCTTGATTGCAGCCTGTGCGGCAGTAGATATATCAAGGAAATTAGTAAGGACACTAAAGAACAGATTTATTATAACATATAGTTTGCAATTGTGAACACGTAGATTGCATTTTTTCACTAGAAATTGACGCGTTGATTTACGTATGCCGCAGGCCAATTACTCGCTTTCTAGCCGAAGCGAATCAATTACATCCTCCGTTTTCGCATTCAATGCATCATAGGCCTCAGGATCTTTTATTTCCATTTCAGAGTCAGGCAATACGAGAATGAGATCATATTTGCTGCCGGTTGAATCTGTATATGTTGTAAGGTGTTTGGCCTGACTTGCCCAAGGTTTCCAACTGTAATCATATTCTTGTTCAAATATACCAATGGAAAACAGCAATCCCTCGCCGCCCAGTTCATGCTCATTGTGGCTATAAAAATGCGTAAGCAGACCGCCGCCGCACCCCTCGGGTATGAGGTCTATCGCATCGAACCATTCGTTTGCAACATCCACTAAGCAGTCTGTGTCGTTTCCATCAAAACGGCCAAATCGGGCAAACAGCAATGTAGAAGAATCAGCAGTTGCAGGCCGCAATCTTTGAATCGATGTATAGGATGCAACGCCGCTGTATACATCATAATATGTGGAGATAATTACAGGAGAGTTTTTGTCGAGAGAAATAAACTTAATATCAATATAGTCATTTCTGTTGTCCACGTAGTAGCTTTCAATCGCTGACGCTTCTTCCTGTGGTTGAAGCAGAATATCAAACGGAAGTGACCAAGTTGGATTATCAACAAGCTCCAATTCATTTCCATTCTGCTTTACAGAAAGACACATAATATCAGAAGCATTGATGGGAGACTCGCTTTCATTCCTTATAGTGTACCCGATAGTGAGCATGTCCTTTTGTAAGGCTTGAGGGTACAATTCTAAATCCCAAATGGTTACGTAACAATTGGGAACAATATATCCCTCCTGATCCAGAACTTCATATTTGCTCTCTTTTTCGGAAGTGATCTGTTCGAATGGATTCAATTCTTCGACGATGCTGCTATCACAGCCTGCAAAAGACATTATAACTCCCATACACAGCAGAATTGCGACGACCTTTTTCATGCTATCTTTCCTTTCTTTCATACTGGCCGCGTTTTTGCGGCCGGTTTTTCTTTTTTGCAGAAAATTGATACAATCAGATATCCTAGAATGGCCAGTGAAACCCACTGTGAGGTTGACAGGCCAAGCCAGAGGCCTCGCAGCGCATCGCCGCGGTAGAATTCAAGGACGAATCGGCAAACGGCGTATACGCCCAAGTAAAGGCGCAAAAGAGGCGCAGTGCTGCTTTTATGCTCAGCATAAAGCAGCATTGCAAAAATGAATAGAATGCACACCGCTTCAAACAGCTGAATGGGAATGCGCGATATAGTGGGTGTATCCGCCATTGCAACACCCCAACTGGCCCCTTTTCCATAACAGCAGCCAGCAAAGAAGCATCCGATTCTTCCCCAAAAGTGGAACAATGGAAATCCGGGCGCTACCAGATTCGACAAGTTTCCAAATGACAACTGAAACTGCTTTGCAAAGACTGCTACACCAATAATTGCACCAAGCAATCCGCCATAGAATACAAATCCACTTGTCCAGATGACATGCCCCAGATTTTGAAGTGTGGGGTTCTCAAGCCATACGGGGATTTGTGTAACAACGAATAATGCTTTGCTGCCAATTCCGACACCTACGACCATGTATCCAATCAGGAGAAGATAACGGGTATATGCCATACCCGCTCGCTGCGTTCGAAAATACAGGAAGAGCATCATAAAAAGCAGGCCTATACATGCAAAGAAAGAGTAGGCCGGAATGGATAGCACCAAGCTTGTACCAATTGATACTGTGAAATATGGGTGCATCTTTTGCCCTCTTAGTCCCGGAGAAATGCACCACAGCCGTCGCAGAAGCTCCCACAACCAGTGCAATCAATGCAAGTGCCACATCCCTTTATCAAAGAATTACAGGAGTTGAAGCAGGAGCTTGTAGCACATGAACCACAGCGATAGCAAATATCATTGCGGCTTCCGCAGCCGGTGACGGATGCCAGACAGAGCGTGCAGATCAACACAATGATGGCAATGTGTAAGACATGATTCTGTTTCATCTTATACCTCTTTACTTTTTCGAATTTTTTCGGATTCGTGCTTCTTCCTCGCCTTTGTTCAGATAAGCCAACAGAACACGAAGAAGCAGGTACATTCCAAGCAAATACCCAGCATAATATAGGAGCGATCCTTTTTGAAAGAATACGGTGATCGTACAGAGAATTAGTCTCGGAATGGCAATGACGGTATATTTGATAAGCACCCAGAAGATGCCGAGCACCGCCCAAATGATGCTGCCTAAAAATCCGCGTCCAAACCCCGCAATGTAGGAGTAAAAACCATTGATAAAGATTTCTCCAATGCAGTGGCCAAATACGACCAGAGCATTTTTCACACCGTCCCAAAAGGATAGATGCGGACATATTGCTGTTTCACGGATCATGAATGAGATGCCGAGAAACATGTGCTGTGTATGCGCAAAATTTGCAGTGCAGGAGAGCTTGAACAGATAACTGACCAGAATCAGACCGACAAGCAGCCAGCCACTGATGTTTCCAAACGTCTTTGCAGTTCGGATTTGCGTTGCATGCTCCTTTTGAAAGAGCTTTGTTCGTAACTTCTCCTTTGCTGTGGAGGAAAGATCCGAAGCGTCAATTCTCTTCCGCAGTGCATCCGCCTGTTTCTGGAGATTTTGTTTTTGAATGTCCGATTCGATACTGGCATAAACCAGTTTTGCCGAAGCGGCGTTTTCTCTGCTTGGATACTCCTTTTCAAACGCAGTACGTTCCCGTAAGTCAATTTCATCCAGTAATCGCTGTACTTCTGCGGCATAGCAGTCTCTGACTTGTGCCGGAAGATGCTCGGCATGAATGCGGCCTTGTATTGCCTGCAATGCTGCTTCTGGATTACTGTCCGCTTTGCAAGCCTGTATTCCCTGTGTCAGTTGATCTGCAATTATCTGTGACGCAGCGGCCGCCTCTGGAGAATCCAGAAGAAGCGGTTCAGTATTTGGAAGATTTGTGAAAACAGAACGTCGCTTTTGATCCAGTTCATCCCAACGATTTGCCATCAGTTCCTGATGCTTCTGCGCCACAAGGGAATGATATGCTCGAAGCTGCTGCTGTGCGGACTCCACTGAGGCGATGTCGTCCATATCGGTTTTTGCTTCGATCTCCTGAATTTGTGCAAATTCTGCTTTTACAGCATCTGCTTCTTCGCGTGTCAAAAATACATAGTTGTCAACAGTGCGATAATGCAGATCAAAACAGATTGCTGCCTTTGCAGCCGCTTTTGTATGTTCTGTTTCATCAGTGCAGCCAAGCCATTTCTGACGCTCTTGAATCTGAATCAGTGCTTTTTGCGCAGCATCTTCGGTGTCGAGTGATAAAGCCTCTGCAAACGCATCCAGATTATCCTGCTTTACCTGCTTTAGACCGGCTATGCCGAAGTAAGCCGCAGTGGCCTCCAGCGATCCATCTGCATCTCCAAATTCCTGCAACGCGATTATATACCAGTCCTGCGAATATGGATTCAGCTGAAATGCCTCCAAAAGAGCGGCTCGTTTTGCATCCTGATCAGAGATTCGGCTAATGTTGTTAAGAATAGATTTTGCCCGGTCAATCTCACTGCTGCGCGGCCAGCCTTGCCATGAAATTGTGTCTGCGTCGGATTTGTTCAAACAATCGAGCAGGCAGTAGCGCAGGCGAAAAGTAATGTTATAGACGCTATTTTCAAGGCTTCGTTCAGTATCTTTATTTTCGAAGATTTTTCGGATAGCACTTGAAGCCGAGGCAGATGAGAAAATTTTTCCGATGCCGTTTACGACCATGTGCGCTGCGCCGGAAACCATATTCAGTGCTCCAGCAGTAGCAGCACCTTTGATTGCACCACCGAGGCCGAAGCCGCCACCAACCCATCTGCCCCGATTTTCGCGCCGTGCAACGCGATAAGCATCCAGTTCATCTTGCTCCATGGTAATATCTGCGTATTGATCGCAGATACGCAGGTATGGCGTCTGCCACAGTGACAAATCCTCTTCATATAGCTCTTCAAATTTCTTTTCGTCGATTGTCAGAATACCGTGATCCACTAATGTCTGAATGCAGAAGTGGATGGTTGGCTGAATTGCGCCGTGGATCTGTTCTGGTGCATGATTGATAACATCCACCAGCCCGCAATTTTCTCGATAAGCCGCTTGGAAACGAGCAGCGGCCTGCTGCGCCTCCAAAACAAATCGCTTTCGGTACTCATTATATTGAACCCGTGATTCTGTAATTTCCACAGATTGCCCCAATAGCTGTTGTTTCACATGCACACCTCCACAAATTTCACTTTATATCACATATAATACATGAATTAGTATCGCATTTCAACCTCTGATATTACATATTAAACTTGTGATAAGAGGTGATTATATGGATGCTGCAACAAAGAAAGCAATTGGGAAACGAATCCGCGCCAAAAGAGAATCTGCGGGATATACACGAGAACAGCTCAGTGAATTGTGTGCGCTTAGTCCGCGATTTTTGGCAAATGTAGAGCTTGGTGATTCGGCTGTCAGTCTGGATACATTGATGACACTTTGCCGGATTTTGGCTTGCAGCAGTGACAGCCTTTTATTTGGGGATTCAGTGGATTGCAATCAGTGGGATCATACAATCTCAAGAATTAGTCAGCTGGATCTCAAGTATAAAGATAGTGTGGATAAGACGTTACAGGGTTTGATTGAATTGATTGCGAAAGCTGAAAATGCATAAAGAAATGGCTGCATGGAACTGATCTGGTTCCATGCAGCTTTTGTCATTTCATTCGTGCCTGTTCGAGTACATACTGGCGCACGGCATCTCTGGGGATCAGCCAGTTCCGGCCGTTTTTGTAGGCTTTGAGCTTGCCGCTGTTCAGCAGCTCATAGAGTGCATTTTCGCCGATTCTCAAGGCTTCTGCGGCCTCACCCGGCGAGAGAATATCTGCGTATTCTTCAAACATTACAGCACCTCCTTTCGGGCAGCATCCTTTCTGCGGAGGATGCAATCGTCAGGATCGGCCGTGCAGTCCTTACATAAGCAGCCGCAAGGATAGCTGCGTCTCTTTTTCTGGCGTTTCTTCGGTGTATACATCCCAAGCTGAATCAGCTGCTGGCAAGTTGCGATTTCTCCGCGCCCAAGCTCCAGCGCAATCTCGCTGATTCCAAAGTTCATGTTAAACAGCTGCCTTGCCCGCTCTTTTTCCTCATGGCTCCAATAGTTCCCACTGTGGATCGGGCCGTCTGCGCTCTCGCGTAAATTTTTTAATTCCATTCTTTGTGGATCAGTCATAATTTGACCTCCTTATTTTATTTTTACTGGGATGTTCGATTGCTTTTTCTGAAATCATCGTAAAAAGCCGTATTTTCAACTGCATATTATCTCCATGAGGCCGCCCGGAAGAAATTCTGGGCGGCTATTTTTATTTGTGAGGAGATTTACAATGCGAGAATACCATGCGTGCAGCATCTGCGGGCGAAAATACGCAGAGGAGGAGTTGACACTATTTGCAGGCGATTATTTCTGTGAGTCCTGTTTGGAAGAAGAAACCGTCGTTTGTTCAGACTGTGGCG
>CAKUJN010000065.1 GCA_934661735.1 uncultured Oscillospiraceae bacterium | reverse complement strand
ACCTCGCCGAGGGAGCTGGTGCCGATGACGGCGCTGAGGGCGAGCAGCGCGCCGGCGGTGAGGGCGATGCCGTGGGCGGTGCCGCCGGACTCGTCGTTGCGGACGTCGCGGGCGCGGGGCACGACCGGGCGATCGAGGGCGCGCGCGAGCGGGTGCTCTTCGAATCCTTCATCGTCAAGGGCGACCCCAACATCTATGATCTGGCTGACGCAGAAGATGCAGAGGCTGTGGTTCGTGCCCATCTGAATGAGGACACCCAGTTCCTGTTCCGTACCGGCCTGCACACCTATGTTTCCTACAGCGGTTTCGAAAATGTTCCCACTCTGTCCGCTCAGTACATGGAGTGGATTGACGACAACGGCGACGGCTATGCTGATGTTGTCTATGGTTATGTGGCAAAGCTCGACGGTACCAGCGATATCTGCTTCACCTTCGACAGGACGACCCGCTACACCAAGACCATCAAGGGTACCCGCTACGATGTCTGGAGTGTCTACATTGACGGCGAACTGACCACCATTTACACCACGACCGATAAGGAAGAGACAGAAAATGGTTCCAGCAAGCAGTTTACGGATACCGGCCTGTATAATCTGGATTACGAGACCGTTGACGGTGTTGTCGTTGCCAAGGTCACTCCGCTGACTGACACTGGTACGAACAAGGTCGTTGTCAAGGACATCAAGTCCTGCGACAAGAACTCCCTCATCTTTGCTGATGAATGGAGCAAGGCCGTCAATGTCACCGGTATCCCTGTATATCTGGTTGACACGAATCACAACGAGATCGACGCTGGCGAGACTGCTGATCTGGACGGCGCTAAGAATGTCTGGGTCCAGTACTACGGCACCAAGATCGTTGCGTTCTATGTTCCCTACGGGGGCTAATCTCTGGTAAAATCCAAACCGGCAGTATGCGGGGCCGGATGCCGCTGCGATCATCCGGTTCCGCTGCTGCGGTACGCAACCACCATCTGATACAACATAATGTTGGAGCGTCAGTAAATTTGAGCTGAGTACTCCCACACTCAGAACAGGCATGCGCCTGGTGCACGCATGGCATCACGACAAAAAGGGACCCCCTCACCCGAGGGGGTCCTTTTTCGCGCAAATCCGCCGAAAACCTTACAATCACATTACAATCCCGCCGAAATGCTTGCAATGCCGCGGCGGGCTGGTATACTGGATAATCATAGATAGAATTGTATCCGGCGGGCCCTGTCCCGCAAAGCGAAAGGAGGCTGCGTATGAAACGCGCTGTCTGTCTGATTCTGATTGTCGTTCTGCTCTGCGCGTGCGCGCTTCCGGCCGCCGCTGCCGGTCCGTCCGCGGCTTTCCGTGACAAGGGACAGATCGGCAATGTCAACGCCGTGACGATGCTGGTCGATCTGGGTCTGATCAGCGGCTATTCCGACGGGACGTTCCGCCCCGCCAACCCCATCACGCGCGCGGAAATGGCAAAAATCATCGCAATTCTGTGCGAGGACGACCCGCAGGCAGGCGGACTTTCATTCGGCGACGCAGCCGACAGCTGGGCCGCGCGCTACATCTCCTACTGCGCGGGCCGCGGGATTGTCTCCGGCGACGGAAACGGTCTGTTCCGCCCGAACGACGAGGTCACGGCGCGGGAGCTGGCAAAAATGCTGCTGGTCGTGCTGGGCTACCCGCAGAGCCGCTATGTCGGTGCACTGTGGAGCGAAAACGTGGATGCGGATGCGGCCGCCTGCGGCCTTTACAACGGTCTGACGGGTGCGTATGACGCGGCGCTCACGCGCGAGGGCGCGTGCCAGCTGGTCTACAATGCGCTGCGCAGCAGCGCGGTTGCGTCTGTTGCGCCGGACGGCACGGTCGGATATGTGCTGGACGCGCTGATGACGCCGCGCACCTATCTGGAAATCCGCTATCAGGCCGTGCGCTACACCGGCGTGGTCACCGGCAACGAATGCGCCGATCTGACACAGTCCGGCGGCAGGCTGGCGCAGGGCGTAACAAAGCTGGCCGGTCACAGAGAATTTCAGGTCGCCTCGGATCTGAGCATGCTGGGCCGGAGCGTGGATATCTACGTTCGCGACGGTCAGGTCATCGGCATTCCGTGCCGCGCGTCAGAGGAAGTCTATTATACCTTTACCGACACAGACGCGCCGCTGGACGTCTGCGCAGACGTGGGCTACAGTGTCAGCAGCAGCACGCAGTATTATTACAATTTCGCACCGGCTAGCGACGAAATCATGCAGCACCTGCCCTCCGGCGCAGGCGTGACGGTTGTCGACCACACGGGCGACTATACAATCGATGTCGTGCTGGTGACCGACTGCCGCATGGAGACGGTTACGGCCGTTTCCCCGCTGACGGTAAGCGGCGCCGGCACAGTCGAGCAATTTGACGCAGGCGAAGCATTCCGCGTCGGCGACCGCGTGGCCTGCATGGATGTGCGCGGCACAACCTATATCCGACATCTGCCATAGGAGCATATCAGAAAAACACGGCCCGATAAGGATAATTCCTTATCGGGCCGCTTTGCGTCCGAAAATATTATTCCGCTTCCAGCGCCATGACCTTGTCGATGCGCCGCTGGTGGCGCGCCTCGCCGGAGAATGGCGTATCCAGCCACATGTCGACGATCTCAAGCGCCAGCTTTTCGCCCACGACGCCCGCACCCATGGCCATCATGTTGGTGTCGTTGTGCTCGCGCGTCAGGCGCGCGGACATGATGTCGCTGAGCAGGGCGCAGCGAATGCCGCGGATTTTATTGGCCGAAATCGACACACCGATGCCCGTGGTGCAGACAACGATGCCGCGGTCACATTCGCCCGAGGCAACGGCGCGCGCCGCCGGCGCGGCAAAATCGGGATAGTCACAGCTGGACGTGTCATAGCAGCCGAAATCCTTGTACGCAAGGCTGCGCGCCTCCAGATGCTTCATAATGGCGTGCTTCAGTTCGAACGCGCCATGGTCACAGGCAAGAGCGATCATAGTAATTCCTCCTGAGTTTTTTTGTTTATTATAGCGCGTGCAGAGGAAAAATGCAATCGCTGACGGAGATTCCTTTCGCCGGCGCTTCCCTCAGCAATTCTGCCCTGTTTGTCCGGTTTCAGCAAAAAGCTGTCTCTTTTGTGGCAACGCCGCAGCGCCGCCCGCGTGGAGACGGTGTTTCCATCATAAGCAGCTGCCACGCAAGAAGATGACAAAACACCCCGCCGTAAAAATAACAGCGCATCTACGAATTCGCCGATGGTGCTGGGCGGACAGAGTCGTCCGCCCCTACAGACCGCGGCGCAAAATTGCCTGCAAAGCAACAACTGCGGTGTCCCCGCATTCAACGGCAGTTCCGGTGCCTGACGGAAAAGCTCGCTCGTGTCCTATGGGCACAAAAAATCAGCCCCGCAGAGGCGGGGCTGATTTTCAGGAAAGCTTAGTCAACGTAGGTGACGCTGATACCCTCAACCTCGGGGTTGGGGTTGTCAGATGTGTTGTCGACAACGATCTCGCCGTTCATGACCTTGTCATGAACCTCCTGATACTGCTCGGCCGTGAAGGAGTTGAATCTCCAGGAGCTTTCCGCAGTCGGGATACCGACATATTCGCCGGCGGACAGGGAGTAGTTGATGAACTTGCCGCTGTAATCGGCCCATTCGCCGTTGTTCAGAGCGCCCAGAATGGTTTCAGTGACGTTCTGAAGGCCCTTCATAGCAGAGGTGACGATGCACTCGTCGATGTAGCTCTGGTCAACGTCAACGCCAACGACCTTTGCACCGTGGATATTCGCAGCCTCAACCGCGGAAGCATAGATGCCGCCGCCGCAGGCAAAGACAATCTCCGTGCCGCCCTCATACCAGCCTTCCATCTTGGCGGTGATGCTGGCATCGGGGGAGAACTGACCGGCATAGGTGTACTTGCACTCAACCTCAACGCCAAGCTCCTTTGCCGCGTCGCGTGCGCCCTGGAGCCAGCCGTAGCCGTAGCGGATAACGGCGGGAACCGCCATGCCGCCCAGGAAGCCGAGCTTGGTGTAGCCGTCCATGACAACCGCGTAGCCTGCCAGATAGCCGGCCTGCTCCTCGGCGAACGTTGCGCAGACAACGTTTGCGGACGGATCATAGAACGTGACATAGTCCTCGGTCAGATCGCCGGCAGCAACGTCGATGGCGACGAAATAGACGTTGGGGTACTGATCCTGCACGCGGGTGATAGAGCCGCCGAACAGGTAGCCAGGCATAACGATAACGTTTGCGCCCTCTTTGACAGCCTGATCGATGGAGATGCAGCGCGCGTCAGTGGAGTCCTCGGTGGGCTGATAGTAGGTATAGTCAATGTTGTTGGCCTTGCAGTAGGCTTCGACGCCCTGCCAGGTCGCCTGATTGAAGGACTCGTCGTCGATGGTGCCGACGTCGGTGACAAGGGCGATCTTGGTGATAATGGGTTCCGCGGCGGGTTCTTCCGCAGCAGGCTCCTCAGCGGCCGGTTCCTCGGCAGCGGGTTCTTCCGCGGCGGGCGTCTCAGCAGGAGTCTCTGCTGCGGGCGTCTCAGCGGCAGGCGTTTCGGTCTTGGCGGCACAGGCGACCATACCAAGGACCATAACCAGAGCAAGAAGAAGCGCAAGAATCTTTTTCATGGTTTATTCCTCCGTATTTATTTTGTTTGCGCGCATCGCGCGCATGGCATATTATCGCATACTTTCGGCAAAAATGCAACCTTTTCCGAAAGGTTTCCGTTTTTCTGAACAATGCTGCGGAAAATGTGCGCGGCGGGTCACTTCATATACTTATCCGCTGTAAAGCCGTAGGGCAGCAGCGTGTCAAGACGGGCCGCCTCGTATGTGCCGTCGCCGCGGCCCATGTAGATCATGAAGTCGGGCGTGCAGAACTCCTGCATAACCTGACGGCAGACGCCGCAGGGCGGAAAAATATCCGTGACTATACCGTCCCTGCCGCCGACAACGGCGATGGCGGCAAATTCGCGCTCGTCCTCGCTGACAGCCTTGAAGAATGCGGTGCGCTCAGCGCAGTTGCTGGGGCCGTAGGCGGCATTTTCAATGTTGCAGCCGGTGTAGACCTTTCCCGCCTTCGTCAGAAGCGCCGCGCCGACCTTGAAGCCGGAATACGGCACGTAGGCGTGCGTCATGGCCTCCATGGCCAGCTCGATCAGTTTTTTCGGTTCCATGACAGCGTCTCCCCTTTTGTAATATCTCAGCAGAGGATATCCGCCGCGAAGCTGTGTCCCTGCGTCCGATACGGCACGTCCAGGAGCTCGGCGACCGTCGCGGCGATATCGCAGAAGCCGTCGCGCGTGCCGAGGTTCACGGGCTTTACGCGCCTGCCAAGCGCGATGAGCGGCACATACTCACGCGTATGGTCGGTATGCTTCATAAAGCGCGGGTCGCAGCCGTGGTCGGCCGTGATCATGACCAGGTCATCTTCGCCCAGTTTTTTCAGAAACTCCGGCAGCCATGCGTCAAACTCATGCAGTGCGCGGGCATAGCCGTCCGGATCACGCCGGTGGCCGTAGAGCATGTCAAAGTCTACCAGATTGACAAAGCAAAGTCCCTCGAAATCGCGTCCGGCCAGCTCCATGGTCTTTGCAAGGCCGTCGGTGTTCCCCGCGGTATAGGTAAAGTCGGTCATGCCGCGGCCGGCGAAAATATCGTGGATTTTGCCGACAGCGATCATCTCCTTCTTCGCCGCGACAACTGCATCCAGAAGCGTTTCTGCGGGCGGCTCAAGCGAGAAATCGTGGCGGCGCGTGGTGCGGTGGAACGGCCATTCGCCGTCAAACGGGCGGGCAATGACGCGGCCCACGCCGTGCTTTCCCTGCAAAATCTTCCGTGCCGCACGGCAGTATTCATACAGCTGCTCAGGCGGAACAATGGATTCGTGCGCCGCAATCTGGAACACGGAATCGGCCGAGGTGTAGACGATCAGATCGCCCGTTTCCAGATGCTGCCGGCCATAGTCCTTGATGACCTCGGTGCCGGAATACGGCAGGTTGCACAGCACGCCGCGGCCGGTCGCCTCGCGGAACGGCGCGAGCACCTCCTCGGGGAAGCCGTGCGGATATGTCGGCAGGGGATTTTCCGAGACGATGCCGGAGATTTCCCAGTGGCCGATGGTCGTATCCTTGCCGCGGGACAGCTCGCGCAGGCGCGCGACAGCCGCCGTGGGATGCTCAGACTGCGGCAGGTAATCGACGCCGTCCATCCGGCCAAGCCCCGCCGCAATCAGGTTGTCCATATTGAATTCCGGCGAGGCCGCGCACGAGCGCAGCGTGTTCGAGCCGACGTCGCCGAACTGCGCGGCATCCGGCTCCCCGCCGATGCCGCAGGAATCCAGTACAATCAGAAATACGCGTTTCATAAAGATGCTCCTTTCGCCGCACAGGGCGGCAGTCTTTCTGTCCGGTCTCACCGGAGGTGCCTCCGGCGGTTTTTCCGGTATTCACCGGAACACTTTTGTAATGCTTCTGCGCCGCACAATGTCGGCTCTTTTGTCCGGATTCACCGGACTTCTGTTGATGCGGTAACACCGCAACTGTCGCTCTGCGAGTAGCTCTGCACAGCAGTTTGTAGGGGCCGATGGCGAGCGCAGCCGTCAGCGACGAAGGAGCGCTACGGATGCGGCCTACCCCTTGCGGGTGCTCATCGGCCCTGCAAATATTGCGCACCCCCGGCGAATCTGTAGATGCGTTCTACATTCCACAGCAGCGTGTTTTACCATCTCCCTGCGTAGCAACGATTCTCGATGGGAGCGTTGTCTCCACGCAGGCGGCGCTGTAGTTCAGCTTTGCAGAGAAATTCCCGTGTGCTGGCCGCAGTGTTCTTCTATGGGCTTCTTCTGTGGCACTGCGGTACAATCCGATTCGTATCCAGCGTTTCTTTTTGCATACTTTTTCTGACAAGCCAGAAAAAGTATGCCGCCGGAGGCACAGTTGCGGTGTCGCCGCATCAACGGCAGTCCGGTGAATACCGGACAGACGGCCCCGACAGAGGTCAAACAGGGTACGGTGCACATTACCGGAGGCATCGCTGCGGCCTCGCCGCAAGGTTAAAAATGCGCCGCTGGGCGGCGCATTTTGATTTACTTTTCCAGCTTGACGGCAGTTTTCAGCGCAAGCTCCATCATCTGTGTGAACGAGGTCTGGCGCTCCTCCGGCGTGCAGTTCTCATGGAACAGGATATGGTCGGAGATCGTGCAGATGGCCAGCGCGTGCTTGCCGCAGCGCGCGGCGTTCATATACAGCGCGGCTGCCTCCATCTCCACGGCCATGACGCCCATCTTCTGCCAGCCGTGGTTGGCGCGCAGGGCCTCGGGCACCTCGGCATCGTCGCCGTAGAAGCGGTCGGAGGACAGAATATTGCCCACATGATACCGCGCGCCCATCTCCTTTGCCGTTTCCACGCAGGTTTCCAGCATGTGATAGTCGGCAATCGGCGCGAACGTGCCGGGCAGATGGTACTGTCCCGCCCAGTTCGAGTCGGTGCACGCGCCCTGTCCGATGACGATATCACGCAGGCGGATGCTCTCACGCAGCGCGCCGGCCGAGCCGATGCGCATGATGTTCTCCACCTCAAAGGCGTTGAACAGTTCCCACGAGTAAATGCCGATGGACGGCATACCCATGCCGGAGGCCATAACGGAAACCTTGACGCCGTCGTAGGTACCGGTGTAGCCGTGAATGCCGCGGACATTGTTGACCAGCTTTGCGTCGGTCAGAAAGTTCTCCGCAATAAATTTTGCGCGCAGCGGATCGCCCGGCATCAGAACGGTCTGGCCGAAATCGCCGGGTTTTGCCGCAATATGGGGAGTCGGATAATTCAGCATGGTTGCTTCTCCTTTATATATAAAAATGAGGGAACTCCGGAATTACACTTCCATTTGCTTTACGATTTTGACAATGCGCGAGGTGCCGAGGCGCGACGCGCCAAGCTCGATGAACTTTTCCGCGTCGTCAATGGATGAGATACCGCCCGCAGCCTTAATCTTCACGCCGTTTGTGACGTGCGCGGCAAACAGCTCTACATCGTGGAACGTTGCGCCTGCTTTGGAAAAGCCTGTGGAGGTCTTGATATAGTCCGCGCCGGAGGCCGACACGATTTCGCACATTTTGATCTTTTCCTCGTCTGTCAGAAGGCAGGTTTCGATGATAACCTTCAGAAGCCTGCCCTGACAATGCTGCTTGACCGCTTTGATTTCCTCAAGCAGCGCGTCCCACTTCTTATCCTTGACCCAGCCGAGATTGATAACCATATCCACCTCGCCCGCGCCGTTTTCCACAGCGTCCAGCGCCGCAAGGCACTTGACCTTTGTAGTGTCATAGCCGTTCGGGAAACCGATGACGGTGCAGATGACGAGCTTTCCGTCCACATAATCCGCCGCCTGCCTGACGTAGGACGCGGGGATGCAGACCGACGCGGTATGATATTTCATGCCGTCGTCGCAGATGGCTCGGATTTCGTCCCATGTGGCGGTCTGTGAAAGGAGCGTGTGATCGACCTTACTCAGAATCTCTTTCATTTCCATGAAGCAGTTCCACCTTTCTGTGTTCATTGATATAATCCATATAGCATTTGTGACACATTGCGATATAGCTGTCGTTGCCGCCCAGAAATACCTGATCGCCCTCCGTCACGACATAGCCGTCGGGGCTGATACGGGCGTTGGTCGTGGCCTTGCGGCCGCAGTCGCAGATAGTCTTGATTTCGGTGATCGAATCCGCCAGTTCAAAAAGCCGCCGGCTGCCTGGGAACAGCTTTGTCTGAAAATCGGTCCGCAGGCCGAAGCACAGCACCGGCAGATTCTCCCGATCAACCAGCCACCGCAGCTGATCGATCTGTTCGGGCGTGAGGAACTGGCACTCGTCGACAATGATCACGTCGGCGTTCTCCCGCGCACCGTACATTTCGCGCAGGTCACATTCCGGCCCCACTGCCTCGGCCTCGGCCGAAAGGCCCACACGGCTGCGCAGCGTGAACACGCCGTCACGGCTGTCGGCGGCGGGCTTGATCAGCCAGACGTGCATGCCGCGCTCTTCATAATTATATTTTGTGATGAGCGCCGTCGCCGTTTTGGAGCTGCCCATCGCGCCGTATTTGAAATACAGCTTGGCCATATGCGATACCTCCGGTTGAATCGGGATGTAACTGATATTATACCGGATTTTTACGCAAAAAGAAAGCCCTATTTGCACGCTTTGCACATCTCCGGCGCATTGACCGGAAAGGAAACGGATGTTATACTTGTTACGGGTATGCCCGAGCGGCATACAGAATGGAGACATGCCATGCAGCAGATGAAAATTTTCGTGGTGGAGGACGATGCGGTCATCGCCGCCGCAGTCAAAAAACACATTGAGACATGGGGCTGCGAATGCCGCGCCGCATCGGATTTCCGGAACGTATTGCAGGAGTTCGTGGCCTTTGATCCGCAGCTGGTGCTGATGGACATCACATTGCCGTTTTTCAACGGCTATCACTGGTGCGCGGAGATCCGCCGCGTCTCCCGCGTGCCGATTATTTTTCTGTCCTCGGCATCCGACAACATGAACATCGTCATGGCGATCAACATGGGCGGTGACGATTTTATCGCCAAACCGTTCGATCTGAATGTGCTGACGGCCAAGGTGCAGGCAATGCTCCGCCGGACGTATGAATTCACTGTCGGCGGAAGCCTGCTTGAGCGCGGCGGCGCAGTGCTGTCCTCGGGCGACACATCGCTGAGCTACGCGGGACAGCAGCTGGACCTGACGAAGAATGAATACCGTATTTTGCAGGTTCTGATGCAGGCAGGCGGACAGATCGTCTCGCGCGACACGCTGATGCAGAAGCTGTGGGAGTCGGACAGCTTTGTGGATGAGAACACGCTTTCGGTGAATATTGCGCGACTGCGCAAAAAGCTGGAGAGCATCGGACTGGATGAGTTTATCCTGACGAAAAAGGGATTGGGGTATCGCGTCAGATGAGAGATGTCGGACTGTATCTGCGCCGCCGTGCCGGCGTGATTGCACTGCTTGCCGCACTGACGGTGCTGGCGGCGCTGCTGGGCTGGCTGAACGGGCTGGAATGGAAGCATATCGGCTACGGACTGGCGCTG
This sequence comes from uncultured Oscillospiraceae bacterium, assembly GCA_934661735.1. Classification (GTDB taxonomy): domain Bacteria; phylum Bacillota; class Clostridia; order Oscillospirales; family Oscillospiraceae; genus CAG-170. Next base: position 1,536 of record CAKUJN010000065.1, on the reverse strand, counting down.
GGCGCGCTGCTTTCCGGCTGCGTTGGCGTGCTGGACTGCGTGCGCTTTACCGGACGGCTTCGGATGCTGCGCTCGATCAGCGCGCAGGTCCGTCTGGCCGAGGATTTTCTGCCGGAAAGCGGCGATCCGCTGGAGCGCGAATATCAGACGCTGATCCGCGCGCTTCTGCGCGACCGCGCGGAGCGCGCGTCCCGCATGGACCAGAAAATGCGCAACATGACGGGCTATTACACGCTCTGGGCGCATCAGATCAAAACGCCGATTGCGGCAATGCACCTGCTTTTGCAGGAGCGCGGCGAGGAAACCGGCGAGCTGGGCCAGGAGCTTCTGCGTATCGAGCAGTATGTCGACATGGCCCTGCAATATCTCCGTCTGGACAGCAGCCACAGCGACTATGTCATCCGCCGTTGTGAGCTGGACGATATCGTGCGCGCGGCAGTGCGAAAGCTCGCGCCGCAGTTCATCCGCAAAAAGCTCTCCCTGCGCTATGAACCGCTGAATGTACGCGTGCTGACAGATGAAAAGTGGCTGTCGTTTGTAATTGAACAGGTGCTGTCCAATGCGGTCAAATATACACCGTCCGGCGAGGTGCGGATTTTCTGTGAGGAGGGACCGGTGCTGGTCATTGCCGACACAGGCATCGGCGTTGCGCCGGAGGATCTGCCGCGTGTGTTTGAGCAGGGCTTTACGGGCTATAACGGCCGCGCAGACAAAAAGGCAACCGGCATCGGCCTGTATCTCTGCCGCCGCGTGTGCAGGAAGCTTGGCCATGGCATTTCCATGGAATCCGAGGTCGGAAAGGGCACGCGGGTGCGCATCGATCTGCGCGTAACCGAACGCATACAGGAATAACCGCCAGCTGTGCCCTGTCCGTCTTTTGAATACCCCTGTAGGGGCCGACGGCTCTGTCGGCCCTCTTTTCCGGTATTCACCAGACTTCCTCTGTTGCGGTACACCGCAACTGTCGCTCCGCGGGCCCATTCTTTTCTGCCTTGCCAGAAAAGAATGGGGAGAAAAGAGGCGCCGGAGACGCATTATATTGCACGCTCACGCGCGCGGTTTTTTGGCCGCTCCGCGGCCTGAACGCCCTATTCGGGCGCAAAGCCGATACTTTCCCGATAGCTTATGGTTCTGATATTGCTTACGGGTTTGTAGGGGCCGATGTGGGCATCGGCCCCTACAAACGTGTGTGAAAAACGAACAGGGCGGACGACTCGGTCCGCCCCTACAGATTTACAATAGAATGCAATTATTCTGCACCACCGGCGCATACGCAGATGACCGGTTGTTTCCACAGCAGCGTGTTTTGCCATCTCCCTGCGCGGCAACTGCTCCCGATGGGAGCGTTGTCTCCACGCAGGCGGCGCTGTAGTATAGATTTGCAGAGAGATTCTCGTGTGCTGGCCGCAGCGTTCTTCTACGGGCTCCTTCTGTGGCTTGCGGTACAATCCGATTCGCATCCAGCGTCTCTTTTTGCCCACTTTTTCTGGCAAGACAGAAAAAGTGGGTCGCCGAAGGCACGGTTACAGTCTCACT
>CAKUJN010000064.1 GCA_934661735.1 uncultured Oscillospiraceae bacterium | reverse complement strand
TCGCCACCGGCTATGAGCTGGAGGCCATCTCCATGGTCGTCCTGGGCGGCATTTCCACCGCCGGCGGCAAGGGCAATTTCCCAGGGACGGTCATTTCCATCTTTACCATCGGCCTGCTGAAATACGGTCTTGGCCTGATCAACGTCAACTCGCAGACGATTCTGATGATCATCGGCGCAATTCTGATTCTGGTCGTTATGCTCCCGAATATCCGCGCATCTGTTGCCGCGCGCCGCGCTGTTGAGGCCCAGCGGCAGAAACCGGTATAAGCGCGATTCCGCGTTTATATAAAAATAAAGGAAAGAAGGAAAAATCATGAAAAAACTGATCGCATTGCTTCTTACCCTCGTCATGGTGCTTGGCCTTGCGGCATGTGCCGCAAAGACCGGCGGCAGTGACACGCAGACGCAGACCTACGCCATCATCACCAAGGCGGCGGGCAACCCCTACAACGAGCGCGAAGCCGCCGGCTTCGAGGAGGTCATGAAGGACGCCGGCTACAACGCCATCATCAAGCATCCGGCAGAGATCACGGCCGAGGCCCAGATCACCCTGATCAACGAGCTGGTCGCACAGAAGGTCAGCGGTATCGCCATCGCGGCAAACGATTTTGACGCGCTGGAGACTGCGCTGAAGGCGGCCATGGACGCCGGAATCAAGGTCGTATCCTGCGACTCCTCCTGCAACCCCGCATCCCGTATGACGCACATCAATCAGGCCGGCGTTCAGGAAGTGGCGCAGTGCCTTGTCGACGCCACCTATGACCTGCTGGGCGGCGAGGGCGAATGGGCAATCCTGTCCGCAACCTCCATCGCAACCAACCAGAACGCGTGGATCGACGCCATGAAGGAAATCCTGAAGGACGAAAAGTATGCAAAGATGAATCTGGTTGAGATTGCCTACGGCGACGACGAGCAGCAGAAGTCCGTCGATGAGACAAAGGCTCTGCTCCAGAACTATCCGAACCTGAAGCTCATCAACGCTCCGACGACCGTCGGCATCGCGGCCGCCTCCAAGGTCATCACCGACGAGGGTCTGCAGGGCAAGGTCATCGTGACCGGTCTGGGCCTGCCGTCCGAAATGGCGGAATTCATGACCGGCGACAACCCCGCCTGCCCGTACATGTTCCTGTGGAACCCGATCGACGTGGGCCGCAGCGCAGCGTATGCCCTGATTGAGATGGTCAACGGCAAGCTGACCGGCGCGACCGGCGAAAGCTTCACGGCGAAGAACGGTACGACCTACACCGTTACCGACGCCGGCGACGGCGGCACCGAAATCATCATCGGGCCTCCGTTCGAGTTCAACGGCGACAATATCGAGGAGTGGAAAACGGTCTATTGATCGGCTGCACACCCTGACAGATATCCATACATAGCGTTCAATGGAGCGGATACATCCGTATCCGCTCCATTTTGGACGCGTCGAAGGGCGTTGACGCGCCATCAAAAGGGTTCGCTGCTTCGCAGCAAAACTCCATGAGATTTATACAGCGTCAGCTGACGCTGCGACAGCACACGAAAGGACGGATTGTTTCATGCAGCTCAAAAAGACGCCGCGTGCGCGCGTCGGTCTGTACAGTGCCGGTCTGCGCGCGTACTGGAATCAGTTTTCGGGCCTCCATGACCGGATTCTCGGCTATAATCACTTCATTGAGCAGAGGGTATCGCAGTGGGCCGAGGTCTATGACTTCGGACTGGTGGACGACGAGCAGAAGGCCCGTCAGGCCGGCGAATACTTCAACACCCACAATGTCGATTTGATTCTGATGCACAGCGGGACGTATTTTACCAGTGCCGCCGTGCTGCCGGTGCATCAGATCTGCAAGGCGCCGGTCGTTGTTTTGAATCTTCAGCCGGCTGTGCAGATGAATTATGAAAAAACCGACACCGGCGAGTGGCTGGCGCAGTGCGTCGGCTGTCCGGTTCCCGAGGCCGCGAACGCCTTTGCGCGCGCCGGTATCCCCATCCGCATTGTAAACGGCCTTCTGGGTCTGGAACAGACACCGCAGGGCGCGCTGGCGGATGAGGCGACGGCCGCCGCTCCATCCGCCGTCCGCGCGTGGACGCAGATCGAGCAATGGGTGCGCGCCGCCGGAATCAGGCGGATGCTGCAATATGCGCGCTTTGGCTTCCTCGGCAACAACTACAGCGGTATGCTGGATCTGTACAGCGATTTCACCATGCTCCAGGCGCAGCTCGGCATTCATGTGGAGCTTCTGGAAATGTGCGATCTTGACCGCAGCCTGCGTCAGGTTACGGATGCGGAGGTACAGGAAAAGCTGGACGCGATTCATGCGTTCTTTGAAATTTCCGGCGACTCCCCCTCCGACCCGCGCGTCCGCCGCCCGACGGAGGAGCAGCTTCGCTGGTCGGCGACCGTTGCCGCGGCGCAGTACCGCATGGTGCGGGAATATGATCTGGATGCGCTGAGCTATTATTACCACGGCTCAGACGACAACCACTATGAGCAGGTGCAAAGCGGCTTTATTGTCGGCCATTCGCTTCTGACGGCGGACGGCGTTCCCTGCGCGGGCGAGGGCGATATCAAAACCTGCGCCGCGATGAAGATCTGCGACACACTGGGTCTCGGCGGCAGCTTCAGCGAGATCGTCGCCATGGACTATGTGCACAACACCATGCTTTTGGGACACGACGGCCCGTTCCACATCTCCATTTCCAGCGGCAGACCGATGCTGCGCGGCATGGGCGTATATCACGGCAAAAAGGGCACCGGCGTCTCTGTTGAGGCAAAGGTCCGCACCGGTCCCGTCACGATGCTGGGCCTGACCCAGCTGGCAAACGGCCGTCTGCTCTTTATCGCCAGCGAGGGCGAGGCAAAGCAGCTGCCGATTCTGACCATCGGCAACACACAGACGCATGTCGATTTCGGCATGGATCTGGACGCATTTATGGACGAGTGGTTCCGTTGTGCACCGACGCACCACTGTGCAATGAGCGTTGGACACAATGCGGCACTATTTGAAAAGGTTGCGGAGCTTCTGGGTGCGGAATTCGTGCGCGTCGGCAGATAAAGGAGGCGTCAACACATGATCAAGGGATTCAAAATGAAGCTTTACGCCGGCATGGAGGCCGAATATGAGCGCCGGCACAATCTTCTCTGTCCGGAGATGAAGGACATGATTCACGAGCACGGCGGAAAGAACTACTCCATCTTTCTGGACCGCGAAACACTGACCCTGTTCGGCTATATTGAAATTGAGGACGAGGCGTGCTGGGCTGCCGGCGCGGACACCGCCATCAACCGCAAATGGTGGGATTATATGGCCGATATCATGGATACCAATCCGGACAACAGTCCGGTCTGCGTCGATCTGCATCCGGTTTTCCATCTGGATTGATCAGCAAAGCGCAGCCTGCCGCATTCGTTACAGAATCGGCAGGCTTTTTGCTGATTCCGTGATAGCGGTTATGGTAATTTTTCCGGAAAAGAAAAAATTGCAGACAAAACAGATTTTTCGCTTGCATTTTTCTGCGAAGCATAGTATCCTGAAAAAGCAGACAATTGAAATTCAAAATATGACTGTATTTTTGGTCAGAATGACAAGCAAAGCCGCGCGGGCGCGGACAACAACTGTATATTGCCGGATGAAACTGTCAGGAGAGCGCATGCACCGCATGCCACCGAAGGGGCTCGCGCAAGGAACTCTCAGGTAAAAGAACTGATCGTGGACGGAACTCTGGAAAGCTGCCGCGGCAGCACCGAAGAAGCAATCTCAGCCCAGCTGGGAGAATCTTTCAGGTTATGGAACAGAGCGCGCCAATGCAGGCGCGCTCTGTTTTTTCGCGGAGAGGAGAAATTATGATTATTACAAGGAAAAAGCCGCCGGAGGCGGTGCTGGCCATGCTGAGCGGGTTTCGGCGCGTGGCGCTGGTCGGTTGCGGAAACTGTGCGACAGCCTGCCAGACCGGCGGGGAAAGAGAGCTTGAACAGATGCGCACGTTTCTGGAGGAAAACGGCTTTGAGGTTGCCGGCACGGCCCTGCCGGAGGAATGCTGTCACATGCTGCTGGTCAAACGCGATCTGAAGCCGCTGCGCGAATGCGGCGCGGAAGCCATTGTCGGCATGGCCTGCGGCGACGGCGTGCAGACGGTCGCGGATAATGTGAGGCTTCCGGTTTTCCCCGCGAATGACACGCTTTTCCTTGGTCAGATCGAGCGGGCGGGCGTTTTCCATGAGGCCTGCAAAATGTGCGGCGACTGCATTCTGGACCAGACGGCAGGAATCTGTCCCGTGACGCAGTGCGCAAAATCGCTGGTTCACGGGCCGTGCGGCGGGCAGAAGGACGGACGGTGTGAGGTGAACCGTGACAATGCATGCGCGTGGATCCGTATTTTCCACCGTCTGCGAGAGCAGAACCGAATGGAGGTGTTGACGCGGCCGCGCGAGGATAAAAACTATAAAAGCACCGCATATCCGCGGACGCACAGTCTGCGGGAGGCGAACAAAAAAGGGAGGTAACACATGAGTGAACTGAAACGGACCGTGCTTTATCAGGCGCATCTTGACGCCGACGCGACGATGGTCGATTTCGGCGGCTGGGATATGCCGATCCAGTATCCGGAGGGCATCATCGCGGAGCATCTGTACTGCCGCAGGCATTGCGGCATCTTCGACGTTTCCCATATGGGCCGCATCGATGTTGAGGGGCCGGAAAGAATCGCGTTTTTACAGCATGTGCTGTCCAGCAATGTCCTTGCGCTTGATCTGAATCAGGCGCAGTACTGCATCATTCCAGACGAAAACGGCTGCGCGATTGACGACGCGTATCTCTACCGCTTTGAGGCGGATAAGTACCTCCTTGTCATCAACGCGGGCAACATCGACAAGGACCTTGCACATCTGATGCGGCAGGCTGAGCGGTTTGACGTGAAGCTGACAAATGTGTCGGACCGCTACGCGGCCATTGCGGTTCAGGGGCCGGAGTCGAAAAGAATCCTCATGACGCTTTCCGGCGGAAGAACGCTGACGCCGGAAAACGTCAAAAATGCGCTCAATTCGCTCGAGATGGAGGGGAAGCCCGTCCGCATCGCAAAGACCGGCTATACCGGCGAGCCGATCGGCTATGAGCTTTACTGCGATTCTGCGGACGCACGCGATTTCTGGGAGCGGCTGATCGAGCTTGGCGCAAAGCCGACTGCGCTCGGCGCACGCGACACGCTGCGCATGGAGGCGTCGCTGCCGCTCTATGGCCATGAGATGGGCGAGTGCGAGCTGGGCGGGGAAATCCCCATATACGCGGTGCCGCTGGCCAAATTCGCCGTTTCCTTTGCGCCGGAAAAGGGCGATTTTATCGGAAGAGAGGCGCTGAAACGGCAGTTTGAAGCGTTCAAAAAGATCATGAATCGCGATTACTCCGCGATCAGCGATCTGCCGTACCGCATCCAGCCGGTCTATCTGGAGGGGAAGGGTGTTCTGCGCAAGGGCTTCCCCGTTTATTGCAGGGACGCGTGGGCGGAGGGAAAGCCGGTCGGCTATGTCACCTCCGGCACCATGATTCCCTATTACAAAACCGCGGGCGAGGGACTGGAATCCGTATTTACCGAGGAAACCGGCAGGCGTTCGATCGGTCTTGCGTACATGGACAGCCGCATCTGTCAGGATTTTGATATCGAAATCGACATCCGCGGCAAACGCCAGCCGGCAAAGGTTGTCGGCTGCCACATCCGGCAGGATGCGGCGCCGTATGCGCGCCCCATTCTGCCGGGCGTCACAGCCGAAGCGTTTCAGCCCGTTGACGTGCCGTATCCGCAGAAGGCTGCGGAGCTCCTGAAAAAGGCGCAGGAAAATCACCAGTGGCGGCAGAAGCGCTGCATCAACCTGATTCCGTCGGAGAATACGCAGTCGCGCGCGGTCCGTATGCTTTCCGCGTCCGACCCCGCCAACCGCTATGCCGAGCACAAGAAGCAGAAGGCGTTCAACGACGCCGAGATCTTCTATTATCAGGGCACCGGCTTTATCGCGCAGGTCGAGGCGATGCTGGTCGAGGAGATGAAAAAATTCCTCGGCGCGACGCAGGTTGAAACGCGCGTGACCTCCGGCCAGATGTCCAATACTGCGGTATTTTCCGCGCTGATGGACTTCAAGAACCGTGTGGATCGCAAACGCACGCCGCAGCGTCTTGGCTGGGTCATGAACAATCACATTGTCCGCGGCGGACACCTTTCCGCGCAGCCGATGGGCGCGCTGCACGATTATATTGCGGTCGATCCCGTTACGGAAAAGCAGATGGTTGTCAATTTCCCTGTCTGCACGGACGACCCGTACCGCATCGACACCGAGGCGGCGAAGCGTCTGCTGGAAAAATACCGGCCCGAGTTCGTCATTTTCGGCAAGTCCATGGTGCTGTACAGGGAGCCTGTCGCGGAACTGACAAGATTCATCCGTGAGCAGGAAATCCGCACCACAGTCATGTACGACATGGCGCATGTGCTGGGTCTGATCGGCGACTATTTCCAGAAGCCGTTTGAGGAGGGGGCGGAAATTGTCACCGGCTCGACGCACAAGACGTTCTTTGGGCCGCAGCGCGGCGTAATCGGTGTGAACTACCGGCCTGAGGATCTCAAGTGGGGGCTGTGGGAAACAATTGAAACCAGAGCCTTCCCAGGCAGCGTCTCCAACCATCATCTCGGCACGCTTCTCGGCCAGCTGATGGCAGCGTATGAGATGAACACGTTCAAGGACGCGTATCAGAGGGCCGTTATCGAAAATGCAAAGAGCTTTGCCGCCAGCCTGAAGGCCGAGGGACTTGACGTGGCGGGCGATCCGGCGCTTGGCTATACGCAGACGCATCAGGTCATTGTACGCGTCGGCTATGCGCGCGGGCCGGAGATTGCGCGCCGTCTGGAGGCAAACAACATCATCTGCAACTATCAGGCCACGCCCGAGGAGGAGGGGTTCTCCGCATCCGGCGCGCTGCGCATGGGCGTGAATGAAATGACGCGCTTCGGCTTTGGAAAGGAAGAATTCGCAAGACTGGCGCACCTGATTGCCGAGTGTGTGCTGCATAACGCGGACGTGGCGGAGGAGGCCGCGCGGCTGCGTGCGGATTATACGGAAATGCAATACTGCTTCTCTGACAGGGAAACCGAGGCCGCGCTCGGCATGTTTGCCGAGGCAACCGGCGTCTGATCTTACAGTCCGACTGAACAGAAACCAGAAAAATGAATGGAGGATAAAACTATGAACTTTCCCGCAGAACTGAAGTATTCCCGCGATCATGAATGGGTCAGAATGCTTGACGACACCACCGCGCTGGTCGGAATTTCCGACTTCGCGCAGAGCGAGCTGGGCGATCTGGTTTATGTCAATCTGCCGGTTGCCGGCGACGAGGTCACGGCCGGTGAAACGGCCTGCGACGTGGAATCCGTCAAGGCGGTTTCCGACGTGATGAGTCCTGTGAGCGGCGTCATCGCCGAGGTGAACGGGGAGCTTGACGATTCGCCCGAGCTGCTCAACTCCGACCCCTACGGCGCATGGATTTTCAAGGTCAGCGGCATTCACGATTTCTCCGAACTGCTGGACGCGGAGGCGTATGAGGCGTTTACAAAGGAGGAGCATTGATGGGCTCTTATGTTCCCACCACTGCGGCGGAACGGGAGCAGATGCTGGCGGAAATCGGCGTCGGATCGCTGGACGATCTCTATGCGGCGGTGCCGCGGGAGATGCTGCTGCGTGACGGGCTGAAGCTGCCCGCCGGTCTGAGCGAGCTGGAGGTGCGGGAAAGAGTCACTGCGCTTGCCGAGGAGAATACGGTATTCAAAACCGTCCTGCGCGGCGCGGGCAGTTACCGGCATTTCATCCCCGCCGTTGTCAAATCGGTCGCATCCCGCGAAGAGCTTGTCACCTGCTACACGCCGTATCAGGCAGAGATCAGTCAGGGCGTTTTGCAGGGAACGTTTGAGTTTCAGACCATGATCTGCGAACTGACCGGTATGGACGTGGCGAACGCGTCGCACTATGACGGTGCGACCGCCGCCGCGGAAGCGATTCCGATGTGCAGGGACCGCAGACGCACCGTCGCGTTTGTGTCCGAAACCGTCCATCCGCAGGTTATCGAGGTCATGAGAACCTACTGCTTCGCGTCCAATACCGAGCTGCGCGTTGTTCCGGCAAAGGACGGCCGGACGGACGCAGAGGCGCTCAGGGCCGCGCTTGGCGCGGATGCGGCGTGCTTTTATCTTCAGCAGCCGAACTTCTTCGGCCAGATCGAGGATGCGGCGGCGCTGGGGGAGATCACCCATGCCGCGGGCGCGAAGTTCGTCATGGGTGTCAACCCGATTGCCTGTGCGCTGCTGCCAACGCCGCGCGAAGCGGGCGCAGATATCGCCGTCGGCGACGGTCAGCCGCTTGGGCTTGACACCGCATTCGGCGGGCCGTATCTCGGCTTCATGGCTGCGACAAAGGCGCTGATGCGCAAGCTGCCGGGGCGTATCGTCGGACAGACGACGGACGTGGACGGCAAAACCGGCTATGTCCTGACGCTTTCGGCGCGCGAGCAGCACATCCGCCGCGAAAAGGCGTCGTCCAACATCTGCTCGAATCAGGCGCTGTGCGCCTTTACCGCGGGCGTTTATATGGCGGCCATGGGCGAGGCGGGGATGAAGCAGTGTGCAAGACTCTGCACCTCAAAGGCGCACTATTTTGCCTCGGAGCTGGAGAAGATCGGATGCAGACTGAAATATACCGGTGAATTCTTCCATGAGTTCGTGACGGAAACGGCGTGCCCGAGCTGCCGCCGGAAAATTCTTGATGCGCTGGCCGAAAAGGGAATTCTCGGCGGCGCGGAGGTCGACGGCGGCATTCTGTGGTGCGTTACCGAGCTTGTCAGCAGGGAACGGCTGGACGAGGCTGTATCGATCGTAAAGGGGGTGCTGGACGCATGAAGCTGATTTTTGAACAGGGCGCGGAGGGGCACAGGCTGCATCTGCTTCCGGCGTGCGACGTTCCGGAATACCGGCTTTCGGATGAGCGCACAGCGCCGCTGCGTCTGCCGCACGTGAGCGAAAATGAGCTGACGCGTCACTATACTGCCCTCTGCAAGCGGATTCACGGTGTGAACGACGGCTTCTATCCGCTCGGCTCATGCACGATGAAGTATAATCCGAAAATCGACGAGGAGATGGCGGCGCTGAGCGGCTTTACCCAGCTGCATCCGCTTCAGCCGGTTGACACGGCGCAGGGTGCGCTCAGGGCGCTGCACGTTCTGGGCATGGAGCTTGGCGAGGTGTTCGGCATGGATGCCGTGACATTCCAGCCCGCCGCGGGCGCGCACGGTGAGTTTACCGGCGTTCTGCTCATCAAGGCGTATCATACCGACCGCGGCGATACTGCCAGAACGAAGATCATCGTTCCGGATTCCGCCCACGGCACAAATCCCGCAACGGCGGCGATGTGCGGCTATCAGGTTGTAAATATTCCGTCGGACGCCTCCGGCGGCGTCGATCTGGATGTACTGCGCGCGGCCGCCGGTCCGGATACCGCGGGCCTGATGCTTACGAACCCCAACACTGTCGGACTTTTTGATCCGAATATTCTGGAAATCACAAAAATTGTCCACGACGCGGGCGGCCTGTGCTATTATGACGGCGCAAATCTCAACGCGGTCATGGGCGTTGTCCGCCCAGGCGATATGGGCTTTGACTGCATCCATTCCAATCTGCACAAGACGTTTGCCACACCGCACGGCGGCGGCGGCCCAGGCGCGGGCGCAGTCGGCTGCAAAGCGTTTTTGCGGAAATACATGCCCAGCCCGCTGGTGGTGGAAAAGGACGGAAGGCTTGATTTCGAGTATCCGGAGAAGTCCATCGGCCGTGTGAAAATGTTCTATGGCAACTTTGATGTCTGCGTCAAGGCGCTGACCTACGTTCTTACGCTCGGCGGAGAGGGCATCTCCGAGGCGGCCCAGAACGCTGTCCTGAATGCAAATTACATGATGTCGCGCCTGAAAAAGAAATTCGACATGGCGTATGACAAAACCTGTATGCACGAATTTGTCATGAATCTGACGCGGCTGCACAGCGAAACGGGCGTTTCGGCGCTGGATATTGCCAAGGGTATGCTGGATTTTGACCTCCATCCGCCGACAATGTACTTTCCGCTGATCGTCCATGAGGCGCTTATGGTCGAGCCGTGCGAAACGGAGAGCAAACAGCTGATGGACGAGGTCTGCGACATCTATTGCAGACTCTATGACATGGCCCATACCGATCCCGAGGCGCTGCACACTGCACCGCACAATACGCCGGTCCGCCGCCTTGACGAGGTCGGCGCGGCAAGAAATCCGGTCCTGCGCTGCGAGATGTGAAAAGCGGGTATCTGTTTGTGATACGCATTGAAATGCCCGCCGCCTGATCTTCAGGCGGCGGGCATTTTTCCTGTTTTGAAGCGCTTCTGCCGCGGAGCTGGCGGAATGCGTTGACGGCCATCTCTTTTCGGATGCGTAAAAGCGCGGAGACATAAGGCAGGGGGCGTTTGACATCCGCCTGTATTCATGCACATTCAGCGGGCGGCATATTCTGTGCTTTGGCACAGCTCCACGAAGCGCTGCATGCTGACAGACAGATATTTGCTCCGATGGCAGATGATATGCAGTGTTCTGCGCAGCGGCTCGTCGAACGGCAGCATGGTCACCGCGCCCTCGTCGGCGTCCCGCTTGCAGAGCATTTTTGGAAGCACCGCAACGCCCAGCCCCTCCGCAACGGCCTTGATGATGGTCTGCGTACTGACGCTTTCCCACGCGGGATGCACCGTTATGTGATGCAGCGCAAAATATGCCTCCAGAATCGTGCGCACCGAGCTGCCTTTCTCACGCATCAGGAACGGATACTGCGCCAGCTCCTGCATGCTGACGGTATCCTGAGCGGCTAACGGAGAGCCGCACGGGACGATCGCACACAGCTCGTCCTGTGAAAACGCGACCGCCAGCAGGCCGGCATGCTCCGGCTGCGTTTCGATCAGTCCAAGGTCAATGCCGTTATCCAGTACAAGCTGTTCGATCTGACTGGCGCGGAATATTTTGACTTCTATCTGCAAATCCGGAAACTCCGATTGCAATTGCCGGATCAGCTGTGGGAGCAGATATGTACCGATGGTGACCATTGCGCCAATCCGGACGGTGCCGAGCGTATCCCAGTTGCGCATCTGCGTTTCCAGTTCGTCAACCATGGAGATGATATGCAGCGCATAGCCGTAGAATTCCCGCCCGCACGGCGTCGGGGACAGACGGCGCCCGACGCGTGCAAACAGCTGAACGCCGTAATACTCCTCCAGCTCCCGCAGTGCAAGGCTGATGGACGGCTGTGCCAGATGCAGCGATTCCGCTGCCTTTGTTACGCTGCCCTGCTGAACAACCGCTGCCAGAATCCGCATATGCCGCAGTGTCATGGTTTCCTCCGCATAATAAATATGTTATATATTTTATATTATAATACTATTTTACAAATAAATCAATGTCAGCTACACTATAGGACGGGAGGGGAGAACATGAAAAGCAAAAGACAGATTCTGTGGAAGCTGTTTGTGTCGGCACTGTATCTCAGCGCCTTTACCTTCGGCGGCGGCTATGTGATCGTGACGCTGATGAAGCAGAAATTTGTGGACGAGCTCCACTGGATTGAAGAGGATGAAATGCTGGATCTGGTTGCAATTGCGCAATCAGCGCCAGGCGCGATTGCGGTCAACGGCGCAATTGTCGTCGGCTATAAGCTGGCCATTGACTACAACACAAACGGGATGCCGGATTACAACGCCGACCAAATGTACGCCTCCGCCGCAGAAAACGGCACGGAGTACGGCGGCATGGACACGATGCCCGATATCGTTGGACTTGGTCTTTGGAAGCAGGGACACTG
>CAKUJN010000063.1 GCA_934661735.1 uncultured Oscillospiraceae bacterium | reverse complement strand
GAACGCGGTCGACCTGATCAAACTCCCCCTCGGGATAGATGTGCTTTACGCCCAGCTGATAGCCATAGGCCTTGCCGATGGTGCCGTCGTCCTGCATCCAGCTGTCCCAGATGTGGCTGCCGAGATCGGCGATGCGGTTGGACTTTTTCTGCCAGATCCACAGAAGCTCCTGAATGCACGAGCGGTAATACGTCCGCCGGAGCGTCATGATCGGGAACTCCTCGCGCAGGTCATAGCGGTTGACGACGCAGAATTTCTTTACCGTGTGCGCCGGCGCGCCGTCGTCCCATCGCGGCCGGACATCGCGGTCGGTGTCCCAGACGCCGTTTTCCAGAATATCGCGGCAGGTCTGGATGTATAATTCATCGGCTCTGCTCATCGCCAAAACCTCCCTATTTTAGTCATACTGGATTTAGTATAGCATTCGTATGCAGAATTTACAACATTTTCATCCCTGATTTTCAAAAAAATCAGGCCCGTCAGATGGTATCTGACGGGCCTGTCCGTTTCTGTGCCGATCAGCCGTTGCCGAAGCCGAACGCGTCGCCGAAATCAAAGCCGTACTGGCCGTAGCCGGAGCTTTGATCCTGCTGTGGCTGCTGATCCTGCTGCGCCTGCTCCAGCTGCTGGTTCAGCTCGCTCTCGGGCGGACGCTGGTCAAAGGTGACGGTCAGCTCAAGCTCTGCACCGGAACGGTAGACCTTGACCTTTGCCGTGTCGCCGGCGTGGTACTCCTGAAGCACGCCCAGAAGCTGGGTCTTGTTTTCAATGGTCTTGTCGCCGAGGCCGACGATGATGTCGCCCTGCTGAAGGCCGGCCTTCTCCGCACAGCTGCCTGCGTTGACCGAGTCGACAAACGCGCCGACCGGCAGGCCGTAGGTATCGGCCACGGAGCTGTCCATGTCGCGGACCGTGATGCCGAAGTAGGCACGATTCGTCACATAGCCGTGCTCCTTGAGCTGATAGACAATATCCATGACGTCGTTGATGGGGATGGCGAAGCCGATGCCCTCAATGGTGGTGCCGGTAGAGGTGCTGCCGGAGTATTTCGCCGTGGTCACGCCGATGACGTTGCCGTTCATGTCAAACAGCGGGCCGCCGGAGTTGCCGGAGTTGATGGCAGCGTCCGTCTGCATCATGTTGATGGGGGTGCCGTCGGTGTTGATGGTGCGGTCCAGCGCGCTGATGTAGCCCTGGGTCATGGTGAAGGTCAGCTCACCGAGCGGATTGCCGATGGCAATGACCTCCTCGCCGACCGTAATGTCGTCCGTGTCGCCGACCGTGACGGTTTGCAGGCCGGACGCATCGACCTTCAGCAGCGCGACGTCGTTCATCTCATCCGCGCCGATGATCTCGGCGTCATATTCCGTGCCGTCGTACATGGCGACGCGGACGGAGTTTGCATCCGCCACAACGTGGCGGTTGGTGACGATATAACCGTCCTCGGTCAGGACGAAGCCCGTGCCCGAGCTGGACACCGCGGCGGTCTGGCCGAATACGTTGGTTGTGGACTCGGTGCGGATGCCGACGACTGCGCCGACATTCATTTCATAGACCTGTGCGGGGGTCAGGGACTTGTCGCCCGTATTGGTGGTAAGCTCGGTGGGAAGCGGTGTGGAGACCAGTGTGTAGGAGCCCTTGTCCTCGCCGTCGGAGGCGGTGTTCTCCGTGTCCGACGGAGCGACATCCTGCTGGGACATGGCGGGCTGCGCCGCCTCTTCGCTGTTCTTATTGGAAATGCCCTGAATTGCGCCGGTGATCAATGTGCCGCCGATGCCCGCGACCAGCGCGACCGCGATCATCAACGCCGCCAGACGGCGGAAAGTTTTCTTATCCATCATGCCGCCGTTTTTATTGTGCTGCGGCTCATGGCTGAAGGATTCGTGACGGTTTTCCTGCGGGCCGTCCTGCGGCTCAAAGGTGAAGTTCATTCTGTCCTGATTGTTGTTATAGTCCATAAAGATCGCTCCTTATTTCCAGACGGTCCGCTCTCGCGGCCTGCCTTATTTCTATGATGCTATCCTAGCGCCGTTTTATGAAAAAAATATGACGATAGAAAAAACGGTTTATAAACAAAATGCGTCTTTTTTTGCAAAACCGGCATGTTACCGCTATTCTACCGTATCCGGCGGGAAACATCAACAAAAAATGTCCGGCTGCCGGCCGGACATTTTCCCTATTCGCTTTTTTGCGCCCTGCGGCCGCGGAGCAGCCGGAGGCTGAACGTCAGAAGCGCCGTCAGCGCCGCCGTCCGCAGCAGATCGGGAATGACCTGCATGCACCATCCCAGCGCACGCGGAATGATGCGGATCGAATCGGGGTCCACCCTCCGCCGCCACGGAACGACGCTGAACAGCAGCAGCGCAATCCAGCTGAGCGCCGTGAGGACAACCGCACGGCGCGACGGCGAAAGCGGACGGCGCGAAAAGCGCAGCGCCGTGATGACCGCGAGCGTGAGCGTCCCCAGAAGCATCCCCCATGCAAACGCAAGACGTATATAATTCATCTCCGCCGTAAATTGCAGCGTCACAAGCGTCAGCCGCCACGTCACACCGGTAGCAAACACCAGATAGCCGCACACCAACAGCCAGACCGCCCACGCGCACCACAGGCCCGCGTTCCGCCGGACCGTCAGGCAGATCACGCCGCACAAGACGAACGGGACGGAGAAAATCAGTCCCGACAGAAGGTCGCCCGCCAGCAGCACCGGCAGCAGCACGGCCAGCGCCCCCGTACACAGCAATATGACGCCCGCCGTATGGTTCCGGTTCGCCGCCGCAGACGGCGGTACAGTCTTTTCCGCCGCAGCAGGCTGCGCGGCCTCGCCCTCATCCGGCGGCGGAGATACCTGCGCGTCCCCGCGCACCAGCTCGTCCAGCGTCACGCCGAACAGCTCGCTCAGACGCAGAAGCTTGTCCAGCTCCGGCACGGACGCGTCCGTCTCCCACTTGGAAACCGACTGCCGTGAAACGTCCAGCGCCTCCGCAAGCTCGCCCTGCGACAGCTTTCGCTGCGTCCGAAGCCGTAATATCTGTTCTCCAAAACTCATGCCGTATTCCCGCCTTTCGTTTTCTGCCGTCAGTATAGCAGACCGGCGGGTAAAAATCGACCGCTTTTACCTGACAATTCCGGCAACCAGTGGTTGCACCCCGTGTTTTTAAGGATTACGCGGCAGATTTTTCGGCAGTTTTGGAAAAGTCCCGAGGCTCAAAGCTGAACCCCAGGACCTCTCCGCTTTTCACGTCGACGTAGCAGTCGTAAACCAGCTCGTCCGTCCGGAATGTCACCTCATACAGATCCGCGTCGCGTACCGCTCTGCACTGCTCTGGCTTCTGACGCTCCACATCCGCGTAGGCAATGGCGATGGCAATCGCCGTTTTTTCGTTCATCGTTTTCATATTCATGCCGCTCCTTTCAGATGCAAACAGGCTTGTTTCTTCGTTCTGATATCAGGATACGACAGAGAAATAAGAAAACTATTAGAAACCTATGAACTTTTTTTAACGGCGGGGAGAATTACGCGGAACGTACTCCCCTGTCCCAGCTCGCTTTCCACCTCGGCGCGCCCGCCGTGATACTGCGCAATCTCGCGCACCATGGCAAGGCCCAGTCCCGCGCCGCCGCCGCTTCCGCGCGCGGCGTCCGCCTGCCAGAAGCGCCGCCAGATTTTCTCCTGATTCTCCTTTGCGATACCCACGCCGTCGTCCGAAACGCTCAGACAGATCTCGTCTGCACCGGCGTGGAGCGCGACCAGAATATTTCCGTCCGGCTTTCCATATTTATATGCGTTTTGCAGGAGATTATAGATCACCCGCGACAGAAGCGACGGATTGTACTCGGCGTACACGTCCGGCTCGATCTGCGTCCGCATGGTGATGCCGCGCGCGTCCGCGGGCACGAATTCCTCGCAGCTGGCCTGCACGAAGCCGCTCAGCTCCGCACGCTTTTTCGGATAGCGGTCGGTCCCCTGCTCCAGCCGCGTCAGGCTGAGCAGATCGTCCGTCAGCTCGGACATGCGCCGCCCCTGTTCCTCAATGACCGCAATGGAGGCGAGGAAGTCCTCCTTTGTCTCGTCCTTGCGCTGCGCGCGCTCGCACTGCGCCAGAATGATGGCCACCGGCGTGCGGAGCTCATGCGAGGCGTCAGAGGCAAACTGCTGCTCGGCGCGGAACGATTTTTCCAGACGCTCGAGCATGCTGTCAAACGTCCGGCCGAGGCGGCGCATCTCACTTGGCCCGCGCTTGAGCGCCAGCCGCGCCGACAGATCGCCGCCGCCGGAGATTGTGCCGACCGCCTGCATCATGCGCTCCATCGGGTGGAACGCGTCGCACGCGATCAGCCAGCCGCCGCCGATTGTAATCACCAGCAGCGCCGGAAGCAGCGTGCATGTCAGAATCACGATGGTGTGCATCAGTCCCGAGCGGTCATTCGCGTCGATCTGGCCGCGCAGCCAGATTCCGCCCACCGTCAGATCGACAAAGACGTCGTAGACCAGATACTCCGTCTGATTGACGCACACCTTCCGGATTGCGTTCTGCTCAAAGTCGAGGCCGGTCTGCGCGTCCTGCTCGATTGCGCCGCGCAGAAGCACGCCGTCCTGATCATAGGCCGCGCACGACACGCCGCGCTTGCGGAAGTGCATGTCGCCCCATTCGAATTTTCCGTGCTCAAATTCCAGATCCTCCGCGTTCTGCGATACAATTTTCACAAGGCGCGCCGCTGGGTCGTCCGTCATGGCGGCGGAGCCGTTGATGACCAGCACGAACACCAGCGTCACCGCGCAGAGCAGAAGCATCATCAGCGTAAACCACATGGTAAGGCGTAATTTTGCCGACATTGCGCGCCTCCTATTCCTCGCGGAGCACCCAGCCGGTGCCCCAGACCGTGTGAATCAGCTTCTGGGAAAAGCCGCTGTCCATCTTTTTCCGCAGATAGCCGACGTAGACGTCCACCACGTTCGTGCCGCCCTCATAGTCGTAATTCCAGAGGTTGTTTTCGATCATCTCGCGCGAGAGCACCACACCGCGGTTGCGCATCATGTATTCCAGAAGAGCGTATTCCCTTGCCGTCAGGTCGATCTCACGTCCCGCGCGCGTCACGCGTCTGGACGCCGTGTCCAGCGTCAGGTCCGCGACTGTGAACACATTTGATCGGTTGCCGGTATATTTTCGCGTCATGACGCGGATAACCGCCAGAAGCTCCTGAAACTCGAACGGCTTTGTCAGGTAATAGTCGCCGCCGGACTCCAGCCCCTCGACGCGGTCGGCCACGCTGTCGCGCGAGGTCAGGAACAGCACCGGCGTCGTCTCCCTCCGCGCGCGGAGCGTCCGCACCAGCTCAAGCCCGTTCATTTTCGGCATCATGATGTCCAGCACAATCACGTCATATGACGCGCCGTCCAGATACTCCAGCGCCTGCGCGCCGTCAAAGCACGCATCGGTCTGATAGCCCTCGTCCGCAAGCGTCTCTGAAATGATGCGGTTGAGGTGCTTTTCATCCTCTACAACCAGAATCCGCATGTCTCTCCTCCGTTTTTTGTCATCCGACATACTGCCGCAGTTTTATTCTACCGGCAAATTCTAAGAAAAGTATGAGCGTATGAAAAAAGCACATGGCTGCCGGAGGCGGTATCCATGTGCTTTGATCCGGTATTGCGCTCAGCCGCCGTCCGCGCCGACCAGACGGTTCAGCCACGCGATATAGGCGGTGTTGTTGATCATATAGGGATAGTTGATTACAATCAGATCGTCCACGCCCTGCTCGGCGGCAAAGGCCGTCAGATCGAGCGAGGGCTTGCCGTCGCGGTTGAATTCGCGCGGATCGATCACGATGATTCTGCTGTAGTGGCTGGTCAGGAACGGGACGAAGGCGTTGCCGTAGGACTCCTTCAGAACCATGCACGTTCCGCCCTCGGCCGCCGAGTCGATGACGCAGACGGGCGTATCGCCGCCGATGAAGCAGAGATACTTGTTGGAGGTCGAATCGGACAGGCCCGTATAGACCACGCTCACCTCCACGCCGTTTTCCAGCGCGGAGCTGGCATAATATTTTGCGTGCGTCTCATAGACGGGCAGATAATAGGTCAGATAGTCCGGATTGTCATAGAGCGTCTGGCTCTGCGGATAGCCGGAGGTAAAGGTGTACATCGAACCGACAAAGCGGTCATAGGTGCCCGTCTGGAACTCGTCCAGCGGCACCGCGTCAAAGCCCGCCGCCTTGCAGAACGCCGTATAGGCGTAGTACGCGCCGAGCTGCGTCCAGTGGTGGTCGGTACGGAAGTAGATATACTCGTCCGCGTGGTCGCGCAGCGCCGTGTAGGCGTCGACCGTGACGATGGAGTCCTGCATCTGGGAATAGCAGTAGTCGATCATGCTCTTCTGGCTGTGCACGCCGGTATGCATGCTCTCGGGCGAGTAGAATTCGCCGCCGTTCGGCGTGACCAGAGAGAATGTGCGCACGTCGGGCATGGCGCTGTCGAGGTTGTCGACCGCCTGCGCATAGTGTGCCATGATCTCCTCGCTGCCGGAGGGGATTTCCATCGCGCGCGTGCCGACAACGATGACGTTGCCCGCCCACTGCGCGTCGGATTCCGCCGGTGTGTCCAACTCGGGCGGCTGCTCCGGCTCGTCGGCGGGAGGATCGTCCTGCGCCGGCTGCTCGGGCTGCTCATCGCCGCTGACCGGCTGCGCCGGCTCGTCCGGCACGGTTTCCCCGCCGGAGGGCTGCTGCGCGGCCGCGTCCGTCTGCGGCTCCTGCGCCGCCTGCGTCGCATCCAGCGACTGTCCGCCAAGCTCCGCGCCGCTCGGGCCGGAGATGATCAGGACGCTGTCCTCGTCTGTACCGGAATAATAATAGAATCTGTTCATGGTGCGGTTGAGCCTGAGCAGCGACTCGCGCATGGGAAACGTGTCGGAATAATACGTCTCAAACGCGGAGATGAAGCTCCCGTCCAGGAGTCCGGAGAGTGTGAATTCCGGCCGCGCGGCCAGCTTTTTGTTCTCGGATTCGGAAAACGTCGGGTCTTTGTCCACCAGAGATATCACGCCGATTGCCAGCATGACCGCCAGCACGGCCGCCAGCAGGATGGTATACAGCTTTTTCATGACATACCCTCCTCAGAACCGCAGGTACAAAAACGCGTTGAACGTCGTGCCGACCAGCGCGATGGTGGAAAGCGCCAGCAGAAGCACGTCGAACACATACGTCACAATCACATACACACGCTGCTTGACGCCGTCGCGCGTCTTTCCGGCGCACAGAATCGCAAGTCCCCCGCCGACCATCCGCGGAACGGGCGTGCTGCCGACCGCACATGCCAGCAGCAGCGGCAGACTGTTGACAAACGCCATACGCGTCTGATCGTTGGTAAAGCCGGCGCCGCGCGCGCCGAACAGGACGGAAAAGCTCTGTCCCAGCCGCGCCGTGTCCGTGAAATAGAAGATATTCCAGCCGATCAGGACCAGCACCAGCGTGACAAGCCAGCGCACCACGCGCGGTATCCGGCGCAGCTGCTCCTTCATAAGCCGTTCAAACGTCAGAAGCACGAGGAAGTACACGCCCCACAGCACAAAGTTCCAGCTTGCGCCGTGCCACAGGCCCGTCAGCGTCCAGACAATTGCCAGATTCAGATAGACGTGCTTCCGGTTGCCGCCCAGCGGGATGTAGACATAATCGCGGAAGAACGTGCTGAGAGAAATATGCCAGCGCCGCCAGAAGTCGGTGATGGAGCCGGCCATATACGGCAGA
This sequence comes from uncultured Oscillospiraceae bacterium, assembly GCA_934661735.1. GTDB lineage: Bacteria > Bacillota > Clostridia > Oscillospirales > Oscillospiraceae > CAG-170. The sequence goes on along the minus strand of CAKUJN010000063.1, from coordinate 4,200 downwards.
TTGAAGTTTTCCGGATAGCGGAAGCCGAAAATATGTCCCATGCCGATGGCCATGTCAGAATAGCCGGAGAAATCAAAGTAAATCTGGAACATGTACAGCAGCACGCCAAGCCACATGCCCGCCGTGCTCTGCGCGGTCAGATTGCCGTCCAGAAGCTGGGACGCGGCCTTGCCCGCGTAATCGGCCAGCAGGACCTTTTTCGCAAGGCCGATGCAAAAGCGCGTAAAGCCGCGGAAAACGGCCTCCATGTCGGTTTTCCGCCGCGCCATCTGCTGCTCCACGTCGGCATAGCGGACGATGGGTCCGGCAATCAGCTGCGGGAACAGCGACACATACAGCAGAAACAGCGCAAACGAGCGCTGAACGCCGACCTTGCCCCAGTAGACGTCCACCACATAGGAGAGAATCTGGAACGTGAAAAACGAAATGCCGATGGGAAGCGCGATCTGCGGCACGGGAATCGAAAGGCCGAGGGCGTTGAGATTTTCAATCAGGAAACCTGCGTATTTGAATACTGCAAGACACCCGATGTCGAACACCAGCGCCAGCACCAGAAGCGGCTTTTTCGCACGCTGCTCCATCAGCAGACCGACTGCCCAGTTGACCAGCGCCATGGCGACCATCAAAAAGACATAGACCGGCTCGCCCCAGGCGTAGAACAGGATACTGAACGCCAGCAGAACCGCGTTTTTCGCGCGGATATTGGGCATCAGAAAGTACAGCAGAATGCAAAGCGGCAGGAACAGATACAGAAAAGTCAGACTGGAAAAGACCATGGCACAACGCTCCGGCAGAAAAAATCAATTTACATAAAACATTAACATAAGAACATATTTAATCTATCAGAAGCGCTTTTCATTTGCAAGACATTTTTCGCCAAATTCCCACAAATTTTGCCTCGGCTGGGCATGTAATTTTTTCCGCCTTTTCCAGCGCCGCGCAGAGCAGGCGCAAAATGTACGCCTGCGGCGTACAAACGAAATATAGCGGCTTGCGTTTCAGCGGTATTCATGCTATAATGTTGTTGTTTTATGTGGGATTCCAACAACTACGAACTGGAAGTGATTTCATATGCTGGCAATCGAGCGGAAAAATGAAATTCTGGGCAAGCTGCGCGCCGAGCAGCGCGTTCTGGTCAGCGAGCTGGCCACCCATTACGGCGTCACGGAGGAGACGATCCGGCGCGATCTGGACAAGCTGGAAAAGGAGGGCTACGCCACCAAGACCTACGGCGGCGCCATCTGGGGCAACAGCACCAAGACCGACCTGTCCTATACCATCCGGAACAAGACGAACGTCGAGGCGAAGAATCTGATTGCCGAGCTTGCCAGCCAGCTGGTGGAGGACGGCGACCATCTGATGCTGGACGACAGCTCCACCTCGCTGTATGTCGCAAAGCGTCTGAAGGAGAAAAAGGCCCTGACGCTGATCACCAACTCCGTCGAGTTGGTCGCGGAGCTTGCAAACGTCGAGGGCTGGACAATTATGTTAACCGGCGGGCGGCTGAAGCCGGAATCGCTTGCGCTGATCGGGAACCAGACGCTGGAAATGCTGCGTTCGTTCCATGTGGACAAGGTCATTCTCTCCTGCAAGGGCATCGATCCGGAGGCCGGCATCACCGACTCCAGCGAGTTCCACGCCCAGACCAAGCAGGCCATGATGCGCGCCGCGAAGCAGCGGATTCTGGTTCTGGACGGCACGAAGTTCGACAAGGTGTCGTTTGTGGAAATCGCGCCGCTGGATAAAATCGACGTCGTCATTACAAACGTCTGTCCCTCCGAGGCGTGGCAGCAGTATTTCCGTGACAGGGGTATTGCCCTGCTCTATCCGAAGAAGTGACGGCGCACGGCTCGCTTCCGCCCGCGCTTTCGATTTTTCTGTGTCTTGCCGCGGGCTTTACGGTCTGCGGTGCGTGGTTTGGACTTTGCGCGCTTTTTTCGGCGCTGCTGAAAAAGCGCCCGACGCTGATGCTTTTTGCGCCGCTTCCGGCGGCGCTTCCGTTTGCCGCGGCGGTGCTTTTTCTGACCGGTCCGATTCCGGCCGCGCCGCTGAGCACGGAGAATGTGATATGTGCCGGCGCGGCCGCGCTGGCGGCAGCCGCCCTCTCCGCGTGGATCGTTCGTCAGGACGCTTCGAGAGTCCGCCTTTGTGGCAGCGCGCTGCTCCGCTGGTGCGCAGGCGGCGCGATTATGGAGCTTCCGCAGAGATTTGTGATGCAGTCGCTGCTTTTCGCGCTGCTGCGCCTGCTTGCGGTTCCAAGACCGGAGGTGTGGGCCGTGCTATGCACCGCGGCAGTCTGGTGCCTCGGCATTGCGGCGCAGACCGTCCTTGCAAAAGCACGGTTTGACCGCACGTTCCGGCTTGAAATCGCCGCCTCGGCGCTGTTTTCCCTAGGGTGTATCTGAAAACTCACGATGTGACCGGCAGCGAGGGATTTTTACGTTGCGCAAGACATTTTTTCGCAGGAATACTGACGTATTTCAAGGAAAAATGACGCGGCGCACCGCAAAAAGACCCGCTGTCCGGGTGCGTTGGGAGTTTTCAGATACACCCTAGCGGAACAGATAAGCGATGCCGCCGATGAGTCCATAGACGCTGAGCGTCATGATAATGCCGGAGACAAGCGTGCCGCACGCGATGGCCAGTGCAGAGCGGCGGCGGTCCATGCCGCAAAGGTCCGCGACAATCGAGCCGATCCAGCATCCAACGCCCGTCAGCGGGATGGACACCAGAAAGAACAGCGCCCACGGGCCGTATTTCTTCAGAATCTCGCCGTGGCGGTCAAGCGCCTTCTGGACGTGCGTCATAAGCTTTCCGCGCGGCTGGCCGCTGTGGCGGAGCTTCAAAAGAAACGGAACCGGCGTCAGCGAGCCGAGACAGGTAAACGCATATGCGAGATACCAGTTCATTTTCATGGCGGCGGCGAAAATAATCGCGCCCTTGTTCTCCACAAACGGGAGCGCCGCGGTCAGAAACACGGACAGAATCTGCGCGAAAAAGCCGTCGGATATGGTATGTATGGCTGCCTGCAAGGGTTTACCTCCTGACGCTTGAATTTCGGTTCTTCATGATACCACAAACTGCCGCGTTCGTAAAGTACTTTTTTCTGGAAACGTGCGTGCTTTTTCTTAACGGATGCGGAATGGATTTTCCGGACAGAATGAAGTAGGATAGGACAAAAGACCTGTTGGAACGGGAGGTGCTCGCAATGCCGGTGATTCTGCTGATCGTTGATTTTTTCCGCCGCGCAGCGCGTCTGGGCCGCGGGAAAACCGCCTGAGCGGATGCAGCCCTGATAAAACGGTCTGCGTTTGCATGTCTGCCAGAAGCGCCTGACATGCACAGCGCCCGCGGCAATGCCGCGGGCGCGCTTTTTATGCTTTTCGGTCAATCGACGCTGAAGCTCTGGGAAATGACGAACAGTCCGTTGAAATAGATATCCAGCGTATAGCTGCCGGCCGCCGCAACGGGGCGGGGGAACGAGCCTGTCATCAGCCTGCCGTTCCACATATCGTTCCAGACGGCTTTGCTTTCGCTGAGATCGACGATCTTTCCGTCCGCGTCGCGGATGACCAGAAGCGTTGTGACCTCGTCTGCGCTCTCCTGAAGCGCGATCGTGCTTTCCAGTGCGAACGCCAGCCGCTCCTCGGTCGAGTACCGGCTGCGCGCGACGGTCAGATCGCCGACGCCCCAGTCCTCCTTCGTCGGGAGCAGGTACATGCCGATGTAGACCTTGTCAAAGCCGTAGAGCTTGAATTTTTCGGCCGCCGCCGTCTTGAACGTGACCTTGTTGGATACGCCCTCCAGCGCCTCGCCAGTTGCCAGCGCGATGCTCAGTTCATACTCGGCGTCCGGCACAAGGCCGTCGGCGGGGATGGTGTAGCCATCCGGATTTTCCAACGTGACCGTGACCGGCTCAACATTGTCGAGTCCCTTTACGCTGTAGGTCAGCGTCCAGTTGTCCTCGGCGGGGTCGGCCTCGCACTTCCAAGTGACCTGATAGTCGCCGCTGTCGGCGTCCTGTCTGACGTTCAGGGCGGTCAGCTTCGTGACGGTCGGCGTGATGACGGCCTTGCCGTCCTGAAGCATCGACGGCGAGGAGTTGATGATTTCATAGTCCACGCCGGAGGTCAGACCCTCAAACGTGACGGTCGGCGCGGTGACGACCTGCGTGTCGGTATAGCCGTCGGGGCCGTTGAT
>CAKUJN010000062.1 GCA_934661735.1 uncultured Oscillospiraceae bacterium | reverse complement strand
GCTGACGGCTGCGCTCGCCATCGGCCCCTACAACATGCTGTGCAACATCGTAATCGGCCGAGTATTCCGGAAATGAGCAGAAACGAAATCGATTTAGTCTGCCCGCAAATGCGTGTAGTACATTTGCTGGAACCGAAAGCTATCGGAAAAGTATTGGCCTTGCGCCCGAAGAGGGCGTCAAATAAATTCGCGCGCGTCAGCGCGCAATATGACGCGTCTCCGGCGCATCTTTTTGCCTACTTTTTCTGGCGCAACAGAAAAAGTAGGCCGTCGGAGACACAGTTGCGGTGTCGCCGCAAGCACGGTAGTTCGGTGAAACCGGATAAAAGGGCCGATATGGGTATCGGCCCCTACAGAGGAGGGAAGTCCTGGCGCAACAGAAAAAGTAGGCCGTCGGAGACACAGTAGCGGTGTTGCCGCACGCACGGCAGTTCCGGTGAAACCAGATAAAAGGGCCGACAGAGCCGTCTGCCCCACAGAGTACTTCACTGTATCGATGCCGGAGTCTGCTCCGGCATCCATCTGCCGAAGCGGTAGTACAACAGGAACAGGATCGACGAGACAATCCATGTGACTGGATAACAGATGGCGATGGTCATATTGCTCAGATGCGGGAACGTGATGGTAAACAGCAGAATCATCCGCAGTACACACACGCCCATCAGCGTAATGACCGTCGGCTTGACAGCGTTGCCCACGCCGCGCATTGCAGATGAAAAGACCTCGGTGCAGAAAAACGTGGGGTACGCAAAGGCCAGCATGACGATGATTGACTCGCCCTGCCGGATGACTGCCTCGTCGGTGCAGAACAGCCGCACCGTCCAGAAGCGCGTGAAATACAGCGTCAGGCTGAACAGAATGGAAAACACCACGTGCATTGCCAGGCCCGTGCGGATGATCGTGCGGATGCGCTCATATCTGCGCGCACCGTAATTCTGGCCCGCGAACGTCATGACGGCAATGCCGATGGCGTTGGAAACCGGCCAGTACATACCGTCCAGCTTCCAGTAGGCCGACCATGCTGCCACCGTGTCGGTGCCCAGCAGGTTGGCGGCGCGCTGGACGAACAGGTTTGTCACGCTGTAGAGCATGCTCTGCACGCCTGCGGGCAGACCAATGGCAATCATCCGCTGCAAAAGCGTGCGGTCGGCGCGCAGTCGGCGCAGTTCCAGACGGCCGCCGTCCTCCGGCAGGCGCGAAAGCGTGAACAGCACCAGCGCCGCACAGATCACCTGCGACAGACTGGTCGCGATGGCCGCGCCAGCAACCTCCATCCGGAACACCGCCACAAACAGCAGGTCGAGGAACGTATTGACCACTGTGCAGACGACCAGGAACAGAAGCGGCTTTTTCGAGTCACCCATGGCGCGCAGAATTGCGCCTCCCATGTTATAGATCATCGACGGGATCATGCCCGCAAAGTACCAGCGCAGATAGTCCACGGAATCGTCCATGATCTCCGCCGGCGTATCCAGCACGCCCAGCAGCGCCGGCGCGACGAACACGCCCAGCAGCGTCATCACCGCGCCGATCCAGATGGCCAGCACCACCGCCGTGTGCACGGCGAGGCTGACTCTGCCGCTCTCCCGCGCGCCATAGTGCTGTGAGATGACGACGGACGCGCCGGACGACAGACCAACGAAAAAGCCGACTACCAGATTGATGATCGCGATATCCGACCCGCCCACGGCGGCCAGCGCATTTTTGCCGACAAACCGGCCAAGGACGACGGCGTCGACGGTGGAATACAGCTGCTGAAGCAGCGTGCCGAGCATGATCGGCAGGAAAAAGCGCATCATGCCGCCGAATACCGGACCTTCGGTCAGCGAGGCGGCAGGCGTTGCCCTCATAAAGCATCCTCCCTCACGGCGGAAGCCGCCGGAATTTTACAGAAACATCACTGCGATATCATCATACCTGTTTTTCTGCGTTTTGCAAGCGGAAAAACACCCCGCGCGGCAGGTCTGCCGGCGGAGCGGGAGGCATGCCGGACGGCAAATTTTGCATTGCCAAGCGCGGCGGCATATGGTATGCTGAAGCTATCCCAGTCAGGAGGTGCTTTCATGCCCGAAAGAAAAATCTGTTTGATCAACGACTCCTTTCCGCCGGTGATCGACGGCGTGGCAAACGCTGTGGTCAACTACGCGCGGAATATCCAGCGGGACTATGGCCGCGCGGCCGTTGTGACGCCGTATTATCCGGATGCGGACGACTCCGTGTTCGACTTTCCGGTCTACCGCTATCCCAGCATTGATTTTACAAAATATCTCGGCTACCGCGCGGGCTATCCGCTTTCGCCGGAGCTGATGCAGAAAATTGAGGACGGGCACTATGACCTGCTGCACAGCCACTGCCCCGTCACATCCACGGTGCTGGCGCGGATGCTGCGTGACCGGCTGAACGTGCCGCTGGTATTCACCTACCACACAAAATTTGACATCGATATCGCGCACGCCATCCGCGGCAGAGCGCTTCAGGAGGCGGCGCTGAAAATTCTGGTGGAGAACATCTCCGCCTGCGACGAGGTCTGGACCGTCAGCCGCGGCGCAGGCGAAAATCTGCGCGCAAACGGCTATCAGGGTGACTATATCGTTATGCCGAACGGCGTGGATTTCTCCGCCGGACGTGCCTCGGACGAGCAGATTGCCGCCGTGTGCGAGGGGCTGGACCTGCCGCAGGACGTTCCGGTCTATCTGTTTGTCGGCCGCATGATGTGGTACAAGGGCCTGCGTATCATTCTGGATTCGATGAAGGCGCTCAAGGACGAGAAACGTGATTTCCGCATGGTTTTTGTCGGCAAGGGCACCGACGGGCCGGAGATTGAGGCGTATGCCCGTGAGCTGGGGCTGGACGACAAAGTGTTTTTCGTTTCGCCCGCCTATGACCGCGAGGTCATCCGCGCGTGGTACTGCCGCGCCGACCTGTTTTTGTTCCCTTCCACGTTTGACACGAACGGCCTTGTCGTGCGTGAGGCGGCGGCGTGCGGCCTTGCAAGCGTGCTGATTGCCGGAAGCTGCGCCGCCGAGGACGTGACCGACGGCAGAAACGGCTTCTTTATTGAAGAAAATGCGCAGTCGATGACTGCGCTTCTGAAAAAGCTCCATGGCAGGCGAGAACTGCTTCGTCAGGTCGGCGAAAACGCCCAGAAGGAGATCTATATTTCCTGGGAGAGCGCCGTCAAACATGCCTGTGAGCGCTATGAGATCGTGCTGGAAAACTATCGCGCGGGACGCTATCCGGCGCACGAGGCGCCGACAGACGAGCTTCTGCGCGGTGCGGCCGGCCTTATGGCGGCCATCAATTACGTCCGCCGCGGCAGCCGGCAGCTGCGCGAAAGCGTTGCCGATCGCCGCGAGCAGAGCCGCGAAAAGGTTCAGGAGGCACTGGACGAGTGGTGGCAGAAGGTCGATCGGTTCCTCTGAGTTTTTGCCCAGTACCGGAGGCACCGCTTTTGCAGGAATACTGTAACCGTGCCTCCGGCGGCAGCAGTTTTCGATGGAAGCGCTGCCTCTGCGCAGGCACCGCGGAAAGAAAATGAAATCCCCGCGCGGTGTGCGCGCCGGAATGGAGAGAATCCAAAATGAAGGATGAACTGGTTCGGCTGGCTGACCGGCCGGAGCTGCTGGACAGCACCGCACAGTGGTTCCATGAGAAATGGCACGTTCCGCTGAAGGCGTACCGCGAGAGCATGCAGGCATGTCTGGAAGGAGAATCGCCGGTGCCGCAGTGGTATCTGGCCATGAACGGCGGACGCATTACCGGCGGGCTGGGTGTGATTGAAAATGACTTTCACGACCGCACGGACCTGACGCCGAACGTCTGCGCAGTTTACACCGAGCCGGACTGCCGCGGCCGCGGCATTGCGGGCGCGCTTTTGCGCCTCGTGTGCGGCGATATGCACGAAAGAGGCGTCGATACGCTGTATCTGCTGACGGATCACACGTCGTTTTATGAGCGGTATGGCTGGGAATTTTACTGTATGGTGCAGGGCGACGGCGAGAACCGTATGAGCCGGATGTATGTGCACCGGATGTGAAAACAGCGGCAGGCTTTTGCCTGCCGCTGTTTCTGTATCGCTTATTCAAACAGATAGACTCTTGCCTCATAGGGTCTGGTGATGAAGCCGTCCGGCGCGCAGGGGGCGTCCAGATAATTTTGCAGGACCGGCTTTCCAGCTGTCAGATCATAGCCCTTCGGCGCACGGAAGCGCACGGGCTTTTCCGTGAATGAGCAGACGACCAGCAGACGCTGTTTCGCGTTTTCACGCGTATAGACGTAGAGACGGCCGGAGGCGCGCTGATGCTCGCGGTAGACGCCGTCCCGCACGACGGGGAGCGCTTTGCGCAGGCGGATGGCCTCGCGGTAGAAGTTCAGAATCGACTGCGCGTCGGCCTCCTCGGCGGTACAGTTGATGGCACGATAGTTCTCATTCACAGTGAACCACGGCTTAACGGTGGAAAAGCCCGCGTTTTCGCCGCCAGTCCACTGCACCGGCGTGCGAGACGAGTCGCGCGAGCCGCGCCACAGACGCCTGAGCCGGAGCTTTTCCGGCAACCAGGTCAGGCTGTGCTCGTACAGATAGCGCGTCTGTACGTCCTCATATTCGTCCGCGCTTTCCGGCTTCCAGTTCAGCATGCCAAGCTCCTGGCCCTGATAGACGAACGGCGTGCCCTGCTGGAACAGATAGCTGACGGCCAGCATTTTGCCGCTTTCGCGGCGGAAATTTTCGCTTCCATAGCGCGAAAGTACGCGCGGATGGTCGTGGTTTTCCAGATACAGCATATTCCAGCCCCTGCCCGCCAGCTTTTCCTGCCAGCTGGAGAACGCGCGCTTGAGCCGGCGCAGGGAAAACGGAATGGGATAGAAATCGGAGTAGAGGCAGTCGGCGCACATGCACTGGAACTGGATCATCATGTCAATCTCGCTGTCGGGCGCCTCCTCGATGTATTCCAGCGCCACCTTCGGCGTGATGAGCGGTGCCTCGGCGATGGTCAGACAGTCATAGTCTGACAGTACGTCGCGGCGGAATTCGGACAGGTAGTCGTGGATGTGCGGGCCGTGGTTATAGTGGAAAATGCCGCGGCAGATGGGCAGCAGCCGGTCGTCCGGCAGGCCCTCCTTCTTGGAAATAAACGTGATGACGTCCTCGCGGAAGCCGTCGACGCCCATGTCCAGCCAGAAGCGCAGGATTTTCTTGACCTCCTCGCGCACCTGCGGATTGTCCATGTTCAGGTCAGGCTGCTTGACAGCGAACAGGTGCATGTAGTATTCCTGCCGCACCTCGTCCCACTGCCACGCCTTGCCCTCGAACATGCTGTCCCAGTTGTTCGGGAGCTTTCCGTCGGGCTTTGCTGGCCGCCAGATATAATAGTCGGTGTAGGGATCGATGCGCCGGCGGCTCTTCTGGAACCATTCATGTTCGTCGCTGGTGTGGTTGATGACCAGATCCATGATGATTTTCATGCCGCGCGCGTGTGCGCCGGTCAAAACCTGCCGGAATGCCTCCATGCCGCCGAACTCCGGCGCGATGTCCATGTAGTCGGAGATGTCATAGCCGCAGTCGGCCCCTGGCGAGGGATACAGCGGCGAAAACCAGATGCCGTCGCAGCCCAGCGCCTTGATGTAATCCAGCTTTTCCAGCACGCCCCACAGATCGCCCATACCGTCGCCATTGCCGTCCTTGAAGCTCCGCGGCCAGATCTGATAGAATACCATGTCCTTGTACCATCTTGTTCGCTGCATACGCGTATCCTCCATTTCTCAGTGGCTGTATTATATCACAAAAATCCCGCATTGACAGCACCGTTGTAAAAAGTTACTATAATAAGTATAGCATCGGCGGCAGAAGTATATGTCCCTGCCGGCGGTGCGTTGAAAAAAGAAAAGGGGGACGCCCTATGGACGACCGTACCATCCGCCGCAACAAGTATTTCTTCGGCCTTGGCACCATCGGCCGCGACATGTTCTACGCGTTTGAGGCAAACGCGATGCTCTATTTCCTGTCGAACGTACTGTCGCTGCCGATTCAGATATTTGCCGCCGTCAGCATGATCCTGTCCATCCTGCGCATTGCCGACGCGCTGAACGACCCGATTACGGGCTTTCTGGTGGACAACATCCGCTCGCCGTGGGGCAAGTTCAAGCCCGCCATCGTGGTCGGCGGCGTGGTCAGCGTGATTTTCTATCTGATTCTGTTTGCAAACATCGGCCATGGCTGGGGTTACGTTGTGCTGTTCGGTGCGGCTTATGTGCTGTGGGACGTCTCCTACGGCATCAACGATATCGGCTACTGGACGCTTCTGCCGGCGCTGACGACTGACCAGAAGCAGCGCGAAAACTATGGCGCGTTTGCGCGTATCTGCGCCAATATCGGCATGTTTGCGATCATGGTTGCGTGGCAGCCTGTTACCTCGGCGCTGGGCAACACGCCGCAGAGCTGGTTCTGGGTAGCTGCGGCGATGTGCGTGTTCTATCTGGGCTTCATGTGTTTCACCGTTTTCGGCGTAAAGGAGCCGCGCAATTTCAAGGAAGCGCCGGACGAGTCCGTCTCTCTGCGCGACATGTGGCGGGCGCTGACCGGCAACGACCAGCTGATGTGGACAACTCTGGCTATGGCATTGTTTATGGTGGGCTACTGCACCACGACGGGCTTTGCCATGTATTATATGCAGTATCTGTTCGGTGACGCGTCGATGTACGCGGTGCTGGCCGCCGTGTGCGGCGTGGCACAGCTGGCCGCGCTGAGCCTGTTCCCGCTGTTCTCCAAAAAGTACAGCCGCGCGCAGCTTTACGGCGGCTCGACGGTGCTGATTGTGGCGGGCTATGGAATCTTCTTCTTTGCGGAGTATTCGATTGTGCTGATTGCACTTTCCGCTGTGATTCTGTTCATCGGCGAGGCGTTTATCCAGCTGCTGATGCTGATGTTCCTGGCTGATACGATTGAATACGGTCAGTGGAAGCTTGGCAAGCGTACCGAGTCGATTACGTTCTCCATTCAGCCGCTCATCAACAAGATTGGCGGCGCACTGTCGACGGGCCTGATCAGCATTTCGCTGATTCTCTCGGGCATCAAGACCGGCGATGTGGCCGCGGAGAGCATTGACGCGGGCGGCAAGCTGGTAGTAAAGCTGGCAATGTTCATCATTCCGCTCGCGTTTATCGTAGCAGGCTATATCATCTACCGCCGCAGATATAAGATCAGCGAGGAATTCTATGCGCAGATTCTGGGCGATCTGAAGGCCCGCGGCGAACTGCGTGAGGAAGTAAAATAGGGAAAAGCGCCCCAGTCGGCGCCGGAAAACTGCCGCCCTCCCATCGGGGAGGGCGGCGGCTTGTTTATAGAAGCCCCTTTTCCAGCATGAAGCTCTCCAGCTCCTCGCGGACGGCCAGCTTCTGCACCTCGCTCGGGTCTTTCTGATAGCGCGTCAGCCAGACCAGCAGACCGCGCATCGCCGTCAGGCGATTGCCCGCCTGCTCCCAGCAGAGCGACGCCGCGGAGTCGGCGACCTCGTCGGTCACGTCCTCGCCGCGTGTTGCGGGCAGGCAGTGCAGGAATTTGCAGCCCAGATTTCCCAACTGCATCAGCTCACGGTTGACCTGATAGTCGTGGAACACGCGCACGCGCTCTTCCTTCGGCATTTCGTTTTCATACAGGCCGTACCACACGTCCGTGTAGATGAAATCCGCGCCGCGCACGGCCTCGCGGTCGTCCGTGACCTGCCAGCTGCCGCCGGATACGCGGCAGTTTTCCTCCATAATCCGCATGTGCTCCTCGCCCAGCTGGTGCCCTTTCGGGCCGTAATGGACAAAGTGCATGCCCAGATGCGTGCAGATCATGCCAAGCGACGCGCATACCTGCGTCCCGTCGCCGACAAAAACGACCTTGCATTCCTCCAGCCGCTTTCCCGCAGGCAGATTTTCAACAATCGTGCACAGATCGCCGATCTCCTGTGTCGGATGGTTGTAGTCCGACATACCGTTGAGCACCGGAACCGAGCACGCCTCGGCCAGCTCCACGACGGTTTTGTGCTCGATGACGCGCGCCATGACCACGTCGGTCAGATAGGAGAGTACCTTTCCGGTGTCGCCGATTGTCTCGTGTCCGCCAAGCTGAATCATGCCGGGGCCGAGATACTGTGCGTGGCCGCCCAGCTGTTCCATTGCCGTTTCAAACGACACGCGCGTGCGCGTGGACGACTGCTGGAAAATCATACCCAGCGTCTTGTGCTCCATCAGCGGCGGATAATAGCCTTTCTGGATGCAGTGTTTGATTTTCAGAGAGAGGTCGATAATCTCACGCAGTTCCTCGGCTGTGAAATCCTGCGTGTTGATAAAATCTCGTGGTTTGCGCATGGAAAATCCTCCTTCTTGTATTTGAATGTGGCGGGTGTGCGGCTATGCCGCCTCGGGCTTTGCGCGGTAGAGCCATTCGCCGGTCAGAACGCAGAGCGCCGTTCCGATGACTTTGACCCAGAATGCGAACCAGTTTCCCGCGGCAATGTTCTCATAGAACAGGAAAAATACGCCGATCAGGACGCAGGCAAGGCAGAGAATCGCGCAGATCCACATGCCGGCCATGCCTCCCGGAACACGGTAGATCCGGCGTGTATCAGGGTCGGAGTAGCGCAGCTTCACCGCCGCCGAGAACATGAACAGATACGGCACCATGAAAATGACAAATGAGAACGAAAGCACGTCCCAGAATACGGCGTTTGCCTCGCCGGAACCGAGCGTGAAGTTCAGAATCAGCAGCACTGTGGATAAAATGCCCATCAGAACGTAAAGACCGGCGGCGGTGCCGTATTTTTTGCTGCGTCGGCCGAGAAAGCGCGAACGCCGGTCCAGATCGGCTGCAATCAGGCTTTCGTTTGCGCCAAGCGTCCACGAGAGCATGTTCGACACCAGCGTCAGACACGAAATCACAACCAGAACATCGGTCACGACTGTCTGCGCCGGTCCGAAGATTGAGCAGAGCTCGCGCAGGGCAAAGTAGAAGCCGTCCATTTCGTCGATCTCGCGCAGGGAAACCAGCATGCCGAACGTGCCCAGCAGATACAGAATTGTGATAGCCGCACCGGCCAGAATCGTCATTTTCGGGACGGTTTTACCAGGGTTTTCGATCTTGCTGCCGATGGAGCCGATCAGCTCAAAGCCCAGCAGGTTGTAGACGATAACGGCAATGCCGGACGAAAAGCTCCCCAGCGATGTGATTGCAAAATCCTGAGGACGGAACGGCCGCGCTGCGCCGTGCAGAATCAGATATGCCGCGCCCAGAAGCCCGAACAGCAGCAGGATTGCCATCTTGGCATATGACGCGATGGCCGCTACGGTGACTGAAAGCTCCACACCACGGATGCCGATGGCCACAATCACCCAGCACATTGCCACGGCGATGACGGCCATGACAGCCGGCGGCGCGGACGGGAAAAACGAATAGCTCAGCCACCACGCGAACGTGACGAACACCGCCGGCATCCAGAACGCGACGTTGATCCAGTAGAACCAGCCAGTCTGTACGCCCAGATGCTCGCCGAACGCACGTGTGACCCACGAGGTAATGCCGCCGTCGTCGGGATAGGAGCTGCCCAGCTCCGCGGACAAAAGCCCGTACGGCACAAAGAAAATCACGGCCAGCAGAAGCCACATGGTAATCGCCTGCGTGCCGAAGCGCGCTGCCGCCGGCGCGATGGAATCCAGCACCAGTACGCTGCAAATGGTGAACAGCACGCATTTGACCAGAGAAACCTTTTTCTCCTCCATATGCGCACCTCTTACGGCCGCGGCAGCTGCTGCGTGATGCAGTGGATATTGCCGCCGCCGAATGCAATCTCACGTGTGCGCACGCCCACGACCTCGCGCTCGGGGAACATCTCGCGCAGCTGCGAAAGCGCCAGCGCGTCGTTTTCGTCGTCATACTGCGGCACGATTACGCCGCCGTTGACGATCAGAAAATTCATATACGACGCGATGGCAACCTCGCCGTCCTCGCGCGGGATGGTGCCCTCGACGGTGTCGATGGTGTCCGCGCCCTCCAGCAGGCACGGCTTTTTCGTCAGGCACAGCTTGTGCACCTTCAGCTTCCGGCCGCGCGCGTCGGTCATGTGGCTCAGCGTCTCATACGCCGCCCGCGCCTGATGGAAGAACGGATGGCTTTCATCGTCGGTCCAGATGCATGCCGCTTCACCAGGGCGGATGAAGCACGCCACGTCGTCGATGTGGCCGTTTGTCTCGTCGGGATCGATACCGTCCTTGATCCACAATACCTTTTCACATCCAAGGTATGAGCAGAGCATGCACTCGATGGCGTGCTTGTCCAGCTGCGGATTGCGCCCCTCGGACAAAAGGCACATCTCCGTCGTCAGAACGGTGCCCTCGCCGTCGACGTGGATTGACCCGCCCTCCAGCACAAAGCGCTCGGTCCGGTAGGAGTCGGCGCCGACCAGCTCGCAGATTTTCCGTGCGACCTGATCGTCGTTTGCCCACGGGAAATACAGCCCGTCGAACAGGCCGCCCCACGCGTTGAACGTCCAGTCGGCCGCGCGCCGTCCGCCCTTGCCGTCGATGAGAAACGTGGGGCCGCAGTCGCGCACCCACGCGTCGTCGGTTGTACACTCGACTACGCGTACCTCGGGCGGAAGCTTCGCGCGCGCGTTCTGAAACTGGCCTGCCGAGACCAGCATCGTGACCGGCTCAAAGCGCGCAATGGCGCGCGCGACGTCGGCAAACGCCCTCTGAGCGGGCTTTGCGCCGCAGCGCCAGTTGTCCGGCCGCTCGGGCCAGATCATGAAAACGCCGTCCTGCGGCGCGAATTCCGCCGGCATGTAATAGCCGTCCTTTTTCGGCGTGGAATTGGTAATTCGTTTTGCCATTTTGATCCTCTCCTGTATTCCAGAATGCTTCGACTATACTATTCCCGAAAAGCGCGCGCTTATCCGGCGCCGAAGCGGCGCGGTGCACGTCTGTTCGGGATTCTGCAAATGCTTTTGATAATAACGAAATTTCCGGTTGCCGAAGCGGAAAAATAATGGTATACTGAATAACGAAAAATGAAGAAATTCTGCGACAGGAGGACGCGTCATGCCTGAAACTGAGGGAAAAACGATTCATTCCGTAGAAAAAGCCATACGGCTGCTGGATATTCTGCGCGCGCAGAGCGAGCCGCTCACCCTGACTGAGCTGTACCGCCAGACCGGCTGGCCCAAAAGCACAATCCACGGCCTGCTTTCCACAATGCGCGCCTCTGGCCTGATCGAGCAGCGTGAGGACGGCCGCTACTGGCTGGGCATCCGGCTGTTTGAATACGGCTGTGCCGTCAGCAATGCCTGGGACATCGGCACAATTGCGCGCCCGTTTTTGCAGAGCGTGTGCCAGACGCTTGGCGAGTCGGTCTTTCTGTCGGTTCTCAACCGGGATGCTGTTGTGACGCTGGCCGAGGAGGAGAGCAAGGCGAGCCTGCGCGTCGTCTCCGAGGTGGGCGCGCGTCTGCCGGTGCACTGCACGTCGCAGGGAAAGCTGTTTCTGGCGAACGTATCGCAGGCCGAGTGCCGCCGCATTCTGAAAAATGCCGACCGCAGGGCGTATACGCCGCACACGCTGACCGAGCCGGAGCAGTTTGTCCCCGAGCTTCAGCGCATCCGCGAGCAGGGTTATGCGATTGAAAACGGCGAGTATAAAATCGGCCTGCGCTCGGTTTCCGCACCCATCCGCGACGCGGCGGGCGAGGTGCGCTACGCATTCGGCACGGTCGGCATGTTCCGTCAGGTGCATACCGACGACTTTTTGCAGGCTATTCGCGTCGTGACCGAGGCTGCGGCCAAAATCTCCTATGCGATCGGCTATCGCGGATAAGAAAACAGGAACCGGCTGCCGGAGCTCCGGCAGCCGGTTCTTCTATTTTTTTGCGGCAGGAACGCAAATATAGGGGAGGGCGACTCTGACGGCCCTTTTGTCCGGTATTCACCGGACTGCCTCTTTTGCAGTAACACTGCAACGGTTGCTTCGCAGACCCACTTTTTCTGCCTTGCCAGAAAAAGTGGGCAAAAAGAGGCGCTGGATACGAATCGGATTGT
>CAKUJN010000061.1 GCA_934661735.1 uncultured Oscillospiraceae bacterium | reverse complement strand
AGCCGAACGTATGCAGAGCGAAGCGTCGCTTGGAGCTTGCGAGGACGAAGCGCTTCTTTTTGCCTACTTTTTCTGGCAAGACAGAAAAAGTAGGCCGCCGGAGGCACGGTTGCGGCCTTGCCGCATCAAAGGCAATTCCGGTGAATACCGGAAAAGAGGGCCGATGTAAGCATCGGCCCCTACAGGGTGCGGCACAAAATCGGCTGCGGAGCGACGGTTGCGGCACTGCCGCATCAACGGCACTCCGGTGACAAATGGAAAGCCCTCCCGCTACAGCGCGGGAGGGATTGTTTGTATAAAGAAAAGTGACCGGCGCGGAAATCCGCGCCGGCCGGAGGATAAGGGAGAAAACTCAGAGAGACTGAGAATGGTTCAGATGTACTGCTGGGTGATGACATCGATCACGCCGCGGGTTGTAATGCGGAGCGTCGGAATGACCGGCAGCGCCATGAAGCTGAGCGTCATGAACGGGTCGATGCCGTGGTTGACACCGAGCGCGTGCGCCGCGTCCTTGGCCGCCTCCAGATTGGCATTGACCTCGCCCAGCGGCGCGTTGGACATGATACCGGCGATTTCCAGCACCACCTCGGCCTTGACCGTCTCGTGGTCAACCACGACGATGCCGCCGTGATTCTCGACGATGTGGTTGGCTGCGAACGCCATGTCGCGGGAGTTCGTGCCGACAACAATGATGTTGTGCGAGTCGTGCGAGATGCTTGTCGCGACCGCACCGGACTTCAGACCGTAGCCCTGAATATAGCCGAGGCCGATATGATGTGTGTTCTTATGCCGCTCGATCACGGCGATTTTCAGAATGTCCTTTTCCGTGTCCACATGGTCGGCATAGCCGTTGTCGGTGGTGACAATCTCGCCGGCAATCATGCCGATTACGCCGCGCTGGCGCGTATCCTGAAAATCCGTATACTCCAGATGTGCCACATGGAATGTGTCGTGCGCGCGCTGGTCCAGATATTCCTCGATCTCGGGCGCGGGGAAGTCGCGCAGCTCGCCGCGGTCATAATACAGCTCACCCTTTTTGAACACCATCTCGACATTGAAATCCCTGAAATTGTCGATGATGGCCAGATCCGCCAGATAGCCCGGCGCGATGGCGCCGCGGTTGTTGAGCAGGAAGTAGCGCGAGGCGTGATGCGACGCAGCCTTGACGGCGATGATGGGATCGACGCCGTATTTGTTGATGGCCTCGCGGCAGATATAGTCGATATGGCCCTTTTCCAGCAGGTCGTTCGGATGCTTGTCGTCGGTGCAGAACATGCAGCGGTCGGCAAACTGCGGTGTCAGCAGCGGCGCCAGCGCCTCGAGATTGCGCGCGGCGGTGCCCTCGCGGATCATGATGAACTGGCCGCGGCGGAGCTTTGCCAGCGCGTCGTCCAGCGTGGAACATTCATGGTCGGAGTATACGCCGGCCGCAACGTAGGTGTCCAGATCCTTGCCCGTAAGGCCGGGCGCATGGCCGTCGATCTTCTTGTGGTGCGCCTGCGAGGCGACAATCTTGGAGACGACCTCCGCGTCGTTGTGAATGACGCCGTAGGAGTTCATCATCTCGGCAAGACCCTGTACGCGCGGATAGTCATAGAACGAATCAATCGCGCGGTAGTCCAGACTTGCGCCCGACTCGTCCATCGGCGTGGCGGGCACGCACGACGGAAGCATGAAGCGCACGTCGATCGGCAGGCCCTCGGTGGCCTGGAACATATAGTCGATGCCGTCGGTGCCCATGACATTGGTGATTTCGTGCGGGTCGGTGATGACCGTGGTTGTGCCGTGCGGCAGAACTGCCTTTGCAAACTCGCGCGGGGAGACAAGACTGGATTCCAGATGGATGTGCGCGTCGACAAAGCCGGGGCAGACGATCTTGCCGGAGACGTCGATCTCACGTTCGCCCGAGTATTCGCCCATGCCCACGATCAGGCCGTTTGCCACGGCGATATCACAGGTCCGCAGCTCATTTGAAAACACGTTGACATACGTTGCGTTTTTCAGCACCAGATCGGCCTTCTGCCGTCCGGACGCCGCCTCGATCACGCGCTGTTTCTTGATCAGCTTCCGCTGGATTTTACCGGCGTAGCTCTCCTTGATTGCCGCCATACTGATCTTCCTTTCTGTAACGCTGTATTAAGCTGTGCTTATGATTTATCTTAGCGAAGATTATAGCACAGCGGCAGAGCATTGTCCACTGGTATTTTGCCGTTTCTGACCCAAAAGCACGGGGCCGGCCGACGCCGGAGGTGCCGTTGATGCGGCATACCCCTTGCGGGTACATATCGGCCCTTTTGTCCGGATTCACCGGAGTGCCGTTGTCGCGGTGACACCGCGGCTGTTGCTTCGCAGACCCACTTTTTCTGTCTTGCCAGAAAAAGTGGGCAAAAAGAGGCGCTGGAAGCGGATCGGATTGTACCGCAAGCCACTGAATAAGCCCGTAGAAAAACATTGCGGCCAGCACACGAAAAACTGTCTGCGAATCTGGACTACGCGCCGCCTGCGTGGTGACAACGCTCCCATCGATAGCAGTTACCGCGCAAGGGGATGGCAAAACACCCTGCCGTGGAATGCAGAACGCGTCTACGGATTCGCCGATAGTGCTGAATATTTGCGTTCTATTGTACATGTTTGTAGGGGCCGATGTGCACCCGCAAGGGGTAGGCCGCATCCGTAGCGCTCCTTCGTCGCTGACGGCTGCGCTCGCCATCGGCCCCTACAACATGCTGTGCAAAATCGTAACAAGCCAAGTATTCCGGAAATGAGCGGAACCGAAATTATCGCAGGCTGCCCGCAACTGCGTGTAGTACATTTGTCGGAACCATAAGCTATCGGGAAAATAGCAATTCTACGCCCGAAGAGGGCGTTCAGGCCGCGGAGCGGCCAAAAACTCGCGCGCGTCAGCGCGCAATATAAAAACCGAATTGCAAACCAGCGAAGCGTTTGCAATTCGGAGAGGACGAGCAGCGCAATGGACGAGGCCTGCCGCTTGCGGCGGGACGAGGGATATGGAGCTTGCGAGGACGAAGCGCATCTTTTTGCCTACTTTTTCTGGCGCAGCAGAAAAAGTAGGCCGCCGGAGGCACAGTTGCAGTGTTACTGCAAAAGAGGCACTCCGGTGAAACCGGACAAGCGGGCCGACAGAGTCGTCCGCCCCTACAAACTGCTGTGCAGAATCACCCGCGGAGCGACAGCTGCAGTGTCACTGCAAAAGAGGCACCTCCGGCGCCAAACAGAAAAAGAGCGGGCACTTGCCCGCCCTTTATCGGGTACACATTACATCAGCGGGGAGAAAACGCGCAGCAGGGTGCGGCCAAGGCGCTGGTGCAGGTAGACGTGCTTACAGCGCGCGTAGGTGATTTCGCGGCACTCGGGGAATGTCGCGTCAAAGTCACGCGACACCTGCAAAACCGCCTCGCAGTCGGACAGGTACACTGCATCTTCAAAGTGCAGATACAGGCTCCGGAAATCCATGTTCACCGTGCCGACAACCGCGTACTGGTCGTCCGAAAGGCAGACCTTGGAATGGATGAAGCCGGGGTGATACTCAAAAATCCGGACGCCGGACTCGGTCAGAATCTCATAGTTTGCGCGCGTGACGGCGTGCACATACCATTTGTCCGGCGTGCCGGGCGTGATGATGCGCACATCCACGCCGGTCTTGGCCGCAACGCAGAGCGCCGTGGTCATTTTGTCGTCCAGAATCAGATACGGCGTCATGATCCACAGCTTTTCCGACGCGCTGGAAATCAGCATCTGGAACACCGTCGCGCCCACGTCCTCATAGTCCAGCGGACTGTCGCAGAACGGCTGAATCCAGCCATGCGCGCCCTCGGGCGCAGGCTCCGGCAGCGGCCGGAAGGCGTTCAGATCCTCCTCCAGCCGGTCCACATAGTCCCACATCGTCAGGAACATGACCGTCATGGACCATGCCGCGCCGCCCTCGACGCGGATGCCGCAGTCCTTCCAGTGGTTCAGATTTTTGCTGCCGGGGACGTTGATGTATTCGTCGGCCAGATTGACGCCGCCGGTAAAGGCAACGCGGCCGTCAATGATCATCAGCTTGCGGTGGTCGCGGTTGTTCAGCCGTCCGGAAATGACCGGTACATACGGCGCAAACACATGCGCCTGAATGCCCGCCTCGCGCAGCTGGCGGCAGTAGCTCCCGGGCAGGCGCGCGATGCAGCCGAAATCGTCATACAAAACGCGCACGTCCACGCCCTGCGCGGCCTTGCGCCGCAGGATATCCAGCACCGCGCCCCACATTTTGCCCTTGTCGATGATGAAATACTCAAGGAAGATGTAATGCTCCGCCGTTTCCAGCGCCGCGAGCATTGCCGCAAAGGCCGTCTCGCCGGTGGGATAATACACGGCGGACGAGTCGTTATAGACCGGATAGTGCGCGGCGTTCAGCAGATAGCGCGCATGATTGTGCGCGGCGCTCCCGCTGAGCGAAAGCTCGCGCAGGACCTCCTCGTCCTGCGGCAGATACATGGCCGTTCCGGCCGTGATCTGCTGCATTTTGCGGTTTTCCCGGCTGGACGCCTTGTTGCCGCCCAGAAGCAGATAGATCGTAATGCCCGCGACAGGGAAGGCCAGAATCAGCACAATCCACGCGATTTTATACGACGGATTTGTCCGCGAGGACATGATGACGATTACCGTGACCCACGACAAAACCGTCAGAAAGCCGTTGATCCAGCCGATGTATTCCTGAAGCCAGACGACGCCGGACAGAATGACGATCAGCTGAAGCAGAATGCCGAGCGACACGCTGACGACACGGTTGAAAATCAGTTTGAGCTTTGCGGGACTGCGCACAGGCGGCCTCCTTTCCAGACAGGCGGGTGGTTCTCAAGTATATTATACCAGCTCCGGCGCAAGTTACAAGCATGCAATTGGGAAACTTTTGTTTGAAAAAGGACTTGTGCGATTGCGCAACATCTGATATAATACAGGTTGGCCCGCAGACGCGGGGAACTTTTACACAGTCAGGAGCTTACCATGCAGGACATGATCCGCGTGCGCGGTGCGCGCGCAAACAACCTGAAAAATATTTCGCTGGACATCCCGCGCGACAAGCTGGTCGTGCTGACGGGCCTGTCCGGCTCGGGCAAGTCGTCGCTTGCCTTCGACACCATCTACGCCGAGGGACAGCGGCGGTATGTCGAGTCGCTGTCCAGCTATGCGCGGATGTTCCTTGGCCAGATGGACAAGCCGGACGTCGATTCCATCGACGGTCTGTCCCCCGCCATCTCCATCGACCAGAAAACGACCAGCAAAAACCCGCGCTCCACGGTTGGCACCGTGACGGAAATCTACGATTATCTGCGCCTTCTGTGGGCGCGGTGCGGCGTGCCGCACTGTCCGAAATGTGGAAAGGAAATCCGGCGGCAGTCGGTCGACCAGATCGTCGATCAGATCATGCAGCTGCCCGAGCGGACGAAGTTCCAGCTCCTTGCGCCGGTCGTGCGCGGGAAAAAGGGCGAGCATCAGAAAGTCCTTGACGAGGCCCGCCGCGGCGGCTACGCGCGCGTGCGCGTGGACGGGAGCGTTTACGATCTGACCGAAGAAATCCGGCTGGACAAGAACAAAAAGCATACCATCGACGTGGTCATCGACCGGCTGATGATGAAGGCCGATCTGGCCCGCCGTCTGACCGATTCGGTGGAGACGGCCGCGAATCTCTCCGGCGGACTGATTGTCCTGAATGAGATCGACGGCGACCGCGACACCACATTTTCCCAGAACTATGCCTGTGAGGACTGCGGCGTGTCCATGCCGGAGCTGTCCCCGCGCATGTTCTCCTTCAACAATCCCTACGGTGCGTGTCCGGTCTGCACGGGTCTTGGCACGCAGCTGGTGGCCGACGCGGCGCTGGTCATTCCGGACGACTCCAAATCCATCATGCAGGGCGCGATTCAGGCGTCGGGCTTCAACAACGTCCGCGACGACTCCATCTCACGGATGTATTTTGAGGCGCTGGCGAAGAAATATCACTTCACCCTGACCCAGCCCGTCCGCGAGCTGCCGAAGGAGGCGCTGAACGCCATCCTCTACGGCACCGGCACGGAAAAGCTGACGATCTATTACGAGCGCGCCAACGGCCGCGGCGTGCTGGAGCGGCCGTTTGAGGGCGTGCTGAACAACATCTCCCGCCGCTATGCCGAGACGCAGTCCGAGGCCATACACAAGGAGCTGGAAAGCTGCATGTCCGAGCGCCCGTGCCCGAAATGCCATGGCAAACGCCTGAACGAGATCACGCTTGCCGTGACGGTGGGCGGGATGAGCATCATGGACTTCTGCGACATGTCGATTTCCGAGGAGCTGAAGTTTGTAAATGAGCTGCGGCTGGACGGCAGCATGGCCGTCGTTGCCGAGCAGATTCTGCGGGAAATCCGCTCGCGCCTCGGCTTTTTGCAGGCGGTCGGCCTGCGGTATCTGACGCTTTCGCGCGCAGCGGCGACGCTTTCGGGCGGCGAGAGCCAGCGCATCCGGCTGGCGACGCAGATCGGCTCAAGCCTGATGGGCGTGCTGTACATTCTGGACGAGCCGTCCATCGGCCTGCACCAGCGCGACAACGACAAGCTGCTGGGAACGCTGCGGCAGCTGCGCGATCTGGGCAACACCGTTCTGGTCGTCGAGCACGACGAGGACACCATCCGCGCGGCGGACTATATCGTGGACATCGGCCCGGGAGCGGGCATCCACGGCGGCGAGGTCGTCGCCGCCGGCTCGCTGGCGGACATCATCGCCTGCCCGCGCTCGGTCACGGGGCAGTATCTGTCCGGCGCGAAGAAGATTGAAGTCCCCGCGCAGCGACGCGAGGGAAACGGAAAATTCCTCACCGTGCGCGGCGCGGCGGAAAACAACCTGCGGCATGTGGACGTGTCCATCCCGCTGGGCACGTTTACCTGCGTGACCGGCGTGTCCGGCTCGGGCAAATCGAGTCTGGTCAATGAGATTCTGTATAAGAAGCTGGCCTCCACGCTCAACCGCGCGCGGGCGCGGGCGGGCAAATGCGACGCCATCGAGGGGCTTGAGCATCTGGACAAGGAGGTCGGCATCGACCAGAGCCCCATCGGGCGCACGCCGCGCTCCAATCCGGCGACCTATACGGGGCTGTTCAACGATATCCGCGACCTGTTCGCCTCCACCGCCGACGCGCGCACGCGCGGCTATGGCGCCGGACGCTTCTCCTTCAACGTCAAGGGCGGGCGCTGCGAGGCGTGCTGCGGCGACGGCCTGGTCAAGATCGAAATGCACTTCCTTGCCGACGTCTATGTCCCGTGCGAGGTCTGCCACGGCAGGCGGTATAACCGCGAGACGCTGGAGGTGCTGTACAAGGGCAAGAATATTGCCGACGTGCTGGACATGACCGCCGACGAGGCGCTGGAGTTCTTTGAAAACCTGCCGAAGATCCGGCAGAAGGTGCAGACGCTGGTGGACGTGGGCCTCGGCTATATCCGTCTGGGCCAGAGTTCCACCACGCTTTCCGGCGGCGAGGCGCAGCGCGTGAAGCTTGCGACTGAGCTTTCCCGCCGAGCAACCGGCCGCACGATCTATATTCTGGACGAGCCGACCACAGGTCTGCACACGGCGGATGTGCACCGGCTGATCGACGTTTTGCAGATGCTGGTCGACGCGGGCAACACCGTGCTGGTCATCGAGCACAATCTGGACGTGATCAAGGTCGCCGACCATATCATCGACCTCGGTCCCGAGGGCGGCGCCGACGGCGGCAGCGTCGTGGCCTGCGGCACGCCCGAGCAGATCGCCGCGTGCGCGCAGAGCTATACGGGGCAGTATCTGAAAAAGCTGCTGTAAGCAGGGAGATTCCGGCTGGCACCAGAGGTGCCGTTGCATGCGGTGACACCGCAACCGTGCCTTCGGCGACCCACTTTTTCTGCCTTGCCAGAAAAAGTGGGCAAAAAGGGGCGCTGGATACGGATCGGATTGTGCCGCGGTGGCACAGAAGAACCCCATAGATGAAGATTGCGGCCAGCACACGAAAATCTCTCTGCAAAGCTATACTACAGCGCCGCCTGCGTGGAAACAACGCTCCCATCGGAAGCAGTTGCCGCGCCAGGAGATGGTAAAACACCCTGCCGTGGAATGCAGAGCACATCTACGGATTCGCCGGTGGTGCAAATTCTTTGTAGGGGCGGACGCCCCTGTCCGCCCGAACATGATTTTGGATACGTCTGTAGGGGCCGATGTGCACCCGCAAGGGGTAGGCCGCATCCGTAGCGCTCCTTCGTCGCTGACGGCTGCGCTCGCCATCGGCCCCTACAAGATGCTGTGCAGAATTGTAACCGGCCGAGTATTCCGGAAATGAGCAGAAGCGAAATTGATACAGTCTGACCGCAAATGCGTGTAGTACATTGGTCGAAACTGTAAGCTACCGGGAAAATAACAATTCTGCGCCCGAAGAGGGCGTTCCGGCCGCGGAGCGGCCAAAAAACCGCGCGCGGCAGCGCGCAATATAACGCGTCTCCTGCGCATCTTTTTGCCTACTTTTTCTGGCGCAACAGAAAAAGTAGGCCGTCGGAGACACAGTTGCGGTGTCACCGCAAAAGAGGCCCCGCCGGTGCCAGCCGGAAACGTCGGGCCGACAGAGTCATCGGCCCCTGCAAACTGCTGTGCAGAACTATCCGCGGAGCGGCAGCTGCGGTCTTACCGCAAAAGAGACAGTTCCGGTGAAGCCGGAAAAAGAACCCGCTCCGGCGGCGCCGGAGCAGAAAGGACCCGCCATGGCGATACATGATGGACACCGCGAGCGTATGCGCAGACAGCTGAAAACCAGCGGCATGGATTCGCTCTCCGACGTGCAGGTGCTGGAGGTTGCGCTGTACTACGCGCTGCCGCGCGGCGATACGAACGAGGTGGCGCACCAGCTTCTGACGCGCTTCGGGACGCTGGCAAACGTGCTGGAGGCGCCGGAGAGCGAGCTTCTGAAGGTCGAGGGCATGGGCCCGCGCGCCGCAGAGCTGCTGGCGCTGTTTTTGCAGATGGAGCGGCGGCACATGCTCTGCCGCGCCGGAAGCGAGACCATCCTTGACTCCACGCTCAAATGCGGAAACTATCTGCTGCCGCGCTTTATCGGCGAGCGCGAGGAGGTTGTGTATCTGCTGTGTCTGGACGCCAAGTGTAAGGTCATCGACTGCACGCTGGTGCACCGAGGGGCGGTCAACATGGCGGCCGTCTCCGTGCGCAAGATTGTCAAAACGGCGCTGGCAACCAACGCCACCTCCGTGGTCGTGGCGCACAATCACCCGAGCGGCATTGCCCTGCCAAGCGAGGAGGACCGCGAGACGACGCTCCGGCTCAAATCTGCGCTGGAGGCGGTGGACGTGCATCTGGCCGATCATATCATCGTCGCCGACGGGGACTTTGTGTCGCTGGCCGACGACGGCCTTCTGTAAGGAGAATACGCATGGATTTTCAGCTTGTTTCCGAATATAAGCCCACAGGCGACCAGCCGCAGGCAATCCGGACGCTGGTCGACGGCGTGCGGATGGGCCTGGACGAGCAGGTGCTGCTGGGCGTGACCGGCTCCGGCAAGACGTTCACAATGGCAAACGTCATCGCCCAGCTCAACCGCCCGACGCTGGTGCTGGCGCACAACAAAACGCTTGCGGCGCAGCTGTGCTCGGAGTTCCGCGAGTTCTTCCCGAACAACGCCGTGGAGTACTTTGTCTCCTACTACGACTATTACCAGCCGGAGGCGTATATCCCGCACACGGACACCTATATTGAAAAGGACTCGGCCATCAACGACGAGATCGAGCGTCTGCGCCACAGCGCCACGTCGTCGCTGGCCGAGCGGCGGGATGTGATCGTCGTCTCGTCCGTCTCGTGCATCTACGGTCTGGGCGACCCGATCGACTATAAGAATATGGTCATCTCCCTGCGCGCGGGACAGGAGCAGGACCGTGACGCGCTGATGCGCCGTCTGACCGACATCCGCTACGAGCGCAACGACCTGAACTTCACGCGAAACACCTATCGCGTGCGCGGCGACACGGTGGAGATCTACCCCGCCTACTGGACGGGCCGCGCCGTCCGCGTGGAATTCTTCGGCGATGAGATTGACCGCATTTCCGAGATCAACGCCGTGACCGGCATGCCCGAGCGCATCGTCAGCCACATCGCTATCTATCCGGCGTCGCACTATGTGGCGTCGAAGGAAAAAATGGCGCGCGCCATGCATGACATTGAGGACGAAATGTGGCAGCGCGTCAAATATTTCGAGGAGCGCGACAAGCTCCTTGAGGCGCAGCGCATCCGCCAGCGGACGCAGTACGATCTGGAAATGCTGGCGGAGATCGGCTTCTGCACCGGCATTGAGAACTACTCCCGTGTCATTGCCGGCCGCGCCCCGGGTACCCCGCCGACCACGCTGCTGGACTATTTTCCGGATGATTTTCTGCTGTTTGTCGACGAGAGCCACGTTACGCTCCCGCAGGTGCGCGCCATGTACAACGGCGACCGCGCGCGCAAGGACTCGCTGGTCGACTACGGCTTCCGCCTGCCGTCGGCCTATGACAACCGGCCGCTGAAATTCGATGAATTCGAAAAGAAAATCCATCAGGCGGTTTTTGTCTCCGCGACGCCTGGCGAGTATGAGCGCGAGCACGCCGCACAGATGGCCGAGCAGGTCATCCGGCCGACGGGCCTGCTTGATCCGGAGGTCTTTGTCCGCCCGATTGAGGGCCAGATTGACGATCTGATCGGCGAAATCAACGCCACAACCGAAAAGGGCGAGCGGACGCTGGTCACGACGCTGACGAAGAAGATGGCCGAGGATCTGACGACGTATTTGCAGACGAACGGCATCCGTGTGCGCTATATGCACTCGGACATCGGCGCAATGGAGCGCATGGAGATCATCCGCGACCTGCGCATGGCGAAATTTGACGTGCTGGTGGGCATCAACCTCCTGCGCGAGGGCCTGGATCTGCCGGAGGTGTCGCTGATTGCGATTCTGGACGCAGACAAGGAGGGGTTCCTCCGCTCGGAGACCAGTCTGATTCAGACCATCGGCCGTGCGGCGCGCAACGCGCAGGGCCGCGTGCTGATGTATGCCGACAAAATCACGCCTGCCATGCGCGCGGCCATGGACGAGACGGCACGCCGCCGATCGATTCAGGACGCGTACAACAGGGCGCATGGCATCGTGCCGAAAACCATCGTCAAATCGGTGCGCGAGCTGCTGGAGATTTCCTCCTCGCCGGAGGTTGAGCGCAAGGGCAGAGGCAATGTGAAGATGACGCGCGTCGAGCGCGAGCGCGAGATTGCGAAGCTGGAAAAGAAGATGAAGGAGGCCGCGCGGATGATGGAATACGAATATGCGGCCGTCCTGCGCGACGAGATTATCCGTCTGCGCGGCGAGGAATAGCCAAAAGGAAGCCCGAAAGGGCTTCCTTTTCTGCCGGCAGTAATTCAGCGCTGTACCCTGTATGGGATGGATAACCCCTGTCCGCCCACTTGTCCGGTTTCACCGGACTTCCTCTATTGTGGTTACACCGCAGCTGTTGCTTCGCAGACCTACTTTTTCTGTTGCGCCAGAAAAAGTAGGCAAAAAGAGGCGCTGGAAGCGGATCGGGTTGTACCGCGGTGCCACAGAATGAGTCCGTAGAAAAACATTGCAGCCAGCACACGAAACTCTTTCTACAAATCTGGACTACAGCGCCGCCTGCGTGGAGACAACGCTCCCATCGATAGCAGTTTCCACGCAGGGAGATGGCAAAACACGCTGCTATGCAATTCAGAACGCATCTACGTATGTGCCGATGGTGCCAAATATTTGCAGGACCGATGTGCACCCGCAAGGGGTAGGCCGCATCCGTAGCGCTCCTTCGTCGCTGACGGCTGCGCTCGCCATCGGCCCCTACAACATGCTGTGCATGAGCACGACCCGCCAAGTATTCCGGAAATGAGCAGAACCGAAATTGATACAGTTTGACGATAAATGCGCGTAGTACATTTGTCGGAAGTATAAGCTATCGGGAAAATAGAAATTTTGCGCCCGTCAGGGCGTTAAATAAAACTCGCGCGCGTCAGCGCGCAATATGGCGCGTCTCCGGCGCCT
This sequence comes from uncultured Oscillospiraceae bacterium, assembly GCA_934661735.1. Lineage (GTDB taxonomy): Bacteria > Bacillota > Clostridia > Oscillospirales > Oscillospiraceae > CAG-170. Next base: position 163 of record CAKUJN010000061.1, on the reverse strand, counting down.
CTTTTCTCCCCATTCTTTTCTGGCAAGGCAGAAAAGAATGGGCCGCCGGAGGCACGGTAGCGGTGTCACCGCATCAACGGCAGTTCCGGTGAAACCGGACAAGCGGGCCGATGTGCACCCGCAAGGGGTGGGCCGCATCCGTAGCGCTCCTTCGTCGCTGACG
>CAKUJN010000060.1 GCA_934661735.1 uncultured Oscillospiraceae bacterium | reverse complement strand
CTCCAGCATGGCGCGGATGACCTGATAGATCTGACTCTTGTCCACAATTGCGCCGAACGGACAGCTGACCAGACACTGGCCGCAGGAGACACAGCGGTCATAGTCGATCTTCGCCTTGTCGTACTCGTCCACACCGATAGCGTCCATACCGCATGCAGCCTGACACGGCCGTTCCAGATAGACAATCGCGTGATACGGACACGCTTTGGCACACTTGCCGCACTTGATGCACTGGCTTTCGGTGATGCGGCTTCTGCCGTTGACAAACTTGATCGCGCCCTTCGGGCAGACCTGCTGGCACGAAGCCGCAAGGCAGCCCTGACACAGCTCCGTCGCCCAGTAGCGCCGCGTGGGGCACGCGTGGCACGCGTAGGGAATGATGTTGACCAGCGGCGGCTCATAATACTGTTCGGCAATCGCCGCCTGATCCATACCCTCGGTCAACAGAGTGCGCGTCTGCACCGGCTGGAGCGAAAGGCCCATCGCAAGCCGCACGCGCTCGCCTGCAATCGCACGCTCAAGAAACACCGATTCGCGGTGCAGCGGGCTGCTGCCAGGCACAATACGGAATGGAATGTCCTCCATCTGCGTATAGTCGCCGGAATAGGCCATCCGCGCAACCTCGGCGAATACCTTTTTCCGGATATCGGTAATCAGTGACGGAATTCCTCTCATATGCTTCCTCCTGTGGTATCGGTTTTTATGCCGCCGGCGCGGCAGTAAAAAACAACGGCCGGATGCTCGCTGGTCCCTGTCAGCAAGCATCCGGCGTGAGGCGGCAGAGTCCGCGCAAGGGGGAACGCGCAGACGGTCTTGACTGCCATTGTTGAACGGAGAAATACTCTCCATATTGCACCGCGCCATCTCCCAAATAGCACGGGGGCAAACAAAAAACCGCACAGCCATCATGACCGCACGGAAAGCTTGTCCCAAAGCCTGCTGAGGGATAGATTCGTTCGGCCTCGGTGATGGCAAGGCACAGGACAGCCCTCAGCAGATCTGACTTATCTTCTCACGGAAGCATCACAGTGACCGACTCGCGGGGACTCTCACCCCATTCCGCCTGCAAAAAGCTTGCGCGAACTGTCCCTTATCAATTTGTATGTTCATTATAACACAGATTCCGCATATTGCAAGTACCATTTTTCGCCGCCAGCCCTTGTTTTCACCCTCCACGTTTAACCAGAAGAAAATTTTTCCGAAACAGCGCTTGACAAACGTCCCCTCCTGTTGTATAACTTAACCAACCTACTGGTTGAGTGGTTGATTCAGTTGCAGTTAAGGAGGCGGAACAGCGTATGAAGAAGATAATTGCTGCCAGTACGCATGTCACAGATCGCTGTCGGCGCTGCACTGCCGCGGATGCCTGTCGGGTGTCCTGCCTTTCCGTCTGATACACAATTCAATTTCATTATAACGACAATACAGATTAAGGAGACGATATTATGTCCAGAATTTATAGTTCCGCAGATCAGCTGATCGGTAAAACTCCGCTTCTTGAGCTCACTCATCTTGAAAAGATTTATGGTCTGAAAGCCCGCCTGCTGGCAAAGCTGGAATACCTCAATCCCGCCGGCTCGGTCAAGGACCGTATCGCAAAGGCCATGATTGACGACGCCGAGCAGAAAGGACTTCTGAAAGAAGGCTCGGTCATCATCGAACCGACCTCCGGCAACACCGGCATCGGCCTTGCGTCCGTGGCCGCCGCACGCGGCTACCGCATTATCATTGTCATGCCGGAAACCATGTCAGTCGAGCGGCGCCAGTTGATGAAGGCCTACGGCGCGGAGCTGGTTCTGACCGAGGGCGCAAAGGGCATGAAGGGAGCAATTGCAAAGGCGAACGAGCTTGCGGCGGAAATCCCGAACAGCTTTGTCCCTGGGCAGTTTGTCAATCCCGCCAACCCGAAGGCGCATTTTGAGACCACCGGCCCCGAAATCTGGGCGGATACGGACGGAAAGGTCGATTATTTCGTTGCAGGCGTCGGTACCGGCGGCACCATCACCGGCGTTGGCCAGTATCTCAAGTCGAAGAACCCGAATGTCAAAGTTGTCGCCGTAGAGCCGAAGTCCTCCGCCGTTCTCTCTACCGGCGTAGCCGGACCGCATAAGATTCAGGGCATCGGCGCAGGCTTTGTGCCGGACGTTCTGGATACAACGGTCTACGATGAAATCATCGCCGTTGAAAACGACGACGCGTTTGCCGCCGGCAAAGAATTCGGCCGCCGCGAGGGCGTGCTGGTTGGTATTTCCTCGGGCGCAGCAGTGCATGCGGCCATCGAGCTTGCAAAGCGGCCGGAAAATGAGGGCAAAACCATTGTCGTGCTGCTTCCGGACACCGGCGACCGGTATCTGTCCACGCCGCTGTTCGCGGACTGAAATCAAACACAATCCAAAAGGGGGCCTCGGCCCCCTTTGACGTTCCATCCGGAGGCTTTATGAAAATACTTGTCGCAATGAGCGGCGGCGTCGATTCCTCCGTTGCCGCAAAGCTGCTGACAGACGGAAAAAACGAGTGCACCGGCTGTACGATGAAACTCTATACAAACGACGACGCGGGCATTTCCCGCGCGCACAGCTGCTGCTCGCTGGACGATGTGGAGGATGCGCGCGCCGTAGCCGCAAGGCTCGGCATGCGCTATTATGTGTTCAATTTCGCGGACGATTTTCGGGAAAGGGTCATCGGAAAATTCGTCTCCAGCTATCTCTCCGGCATCACGCCGAACCCCTGCATCGACTGTAACCGCTATATGAAATTCGACAGGCTCTTTGACCGCGCGCGGCTGCTCGGCTGTGAATATGTTGCCACCGGCCACTATGCGCGAATCGACTGCGCAGGCGGAAAATACCGTCTGCGAAAGGCACTGGACGAAACAAAGGATCAGAGCTATGTGCTGTATGCCATGACGCAGGAGCAGCTGGCGCACACGCTGTTCCCGCTTGGCGCGCTTCGTAAAACGCAGACGCGCGAAATCGCGGAGGCATGCGGCTTTGTCAACGCGCACAAGCCGGACAGTCAGGACATCTGCTTTATTCCGGACGGCGACTACGCAAAAATCATCGAGCGCTTCACCGGCGCTCCCTGCCCGTCCGGCGACTTCATTTCACCGGATGGCACTGTCCTCGGCCTCCACGGCGGAATCATCCGCTACACCATCGGTCAGCACCGCGGACTCGGCCTCGATCTGCCGGAAAAGCGCTATGTCTGCGCTATCTGTCCGGAGCGCAATACCGTCACGCTCGGCAGTGCAGAGGATCTGCTCAGCCGCACGGCATGTGTTTCCGAATGCAACTGGATTTCCGGCGAAGCGCCGCACTCCCCCGTCCGCTGCAAGGTCAAAACGCGCTACCGCCAGCCGGAGCAGGGCGCCGCTGTCACACCACTCTCCGACGGTCGGGCACGGATTGACTTTGACAGGCCGCAGCGTGCCGTCACGCCTGGACAGGCCGCTGTTTTCTACGACGGCGACGTCGTACTTGGCGGCGGCGTCATTGAGCGCACGCCCGCACACAAGGAGGAACTGCCATGATTTCAACCAGAGGCCGCTATGCCATCCGCGTTCTGCTGGATCTGGCCGAGCACCGCAGCGGCGCGTACATTCCCATGAAAGACGTCGCGCAGCGGCAGGAAATTTCGCTGAAGTATCTGGAGAAAATTCTCCCCACGCTGACGCGCGAAAAGCTGATTGAGGGCGTTGCCGGCAAAGGCGGCGGCTACCGCCTTTGCCGTGCGCCGGAGGACTGCCGCATCGGCGAAATTCTCCGCATTACTGAAGGCGATCTGGCCCCTGTTTCCTGCCTGACCTGCGGTGCAGAGCCGTGCGCCCGCGCGCCGTACTGCAAAACGCTGCCGATGTGGCGGAAATACTACCAGCTGACGCTGGATTACTTTGACAGCATCACGCTGGCTGATCTGCTGCAAAATGAAACGCAGATGGATTATGTGATATAGCCGTTTGTCCAGCTTCACCGAAGCTGCCTGTTTTGCGGCAAAACCGCACATTCAGCACTCTGGCAGAACTGGAAAATCCTTGTAATACCACAAAAAGGACCGCCTTACGGCGGTCCTTTTCGTTTCCCTGCAATTATTTCGCGTCGTGACGGTTGATCTCAATAACCACATCCGCCTCGGGCACTTTTTCCTCGGCGGGAGCCTCCTCCGGCTGCGCCTCGGACGGCTGCTCGGCTGCTGGCTCCTCAGCAGGCGCGAAATCGCTCTCGTCCACATCCGCCGGAGCATTCTCGGCCTGCGGGCCCTTCAGCTCCTCGATGTAGGCGCGAAGTTCCTCGATCAGCTGCTTGGACTCGTCGATTTTCTGGCACCACGGCAGATATTCAGCGGTGTCCATTTCCTCACCCACGGCATAGTCGCGGTAGTAGAGCTTGCCCAGCTGCTGCTCAGCCTTTTTGATCTTATCTTCCTCGGCATAGATGGAGATATTGGTCTTTGCGATTGCCGCTACCTGTCTGGCCTTATTCTTGGCCACCGTGGCCGCTTCCATTGCAAAATTCTTTGCGTTTTCCAGATTTTCAGAGAAATTCATAGATAAAGCCCCTTTCAGTTTGGCATGATTTTCATTCATTATAGCATCCCCGCAGGATTATGGAATACTCTCGGCCCGCTTTTTATAAAAAGTTTACATTTTGTCGTTTTCCGGTTCTGGCTGTGCCGCTTCCGCGCGCGCTTTCCGGTTGACATAAAGTTCGTCCGCTGTCGGCTTCCTTTTCAGATAGACCGTCAGCAGGATTGCCATACCGGCCGCGAAGAACACGCCCGCCAGGAGTTGGCTGACACGGATACCGGTGGAGAACAGGTAGAGACTGTCAGTGCGCAGGCCCTCGATCCAGACTCTGCCGAGGCCGTACCACGTCATGTACAGCACAAAAATCTCACCGTCAAATCTCCGGCGCCTGACGTAAAAATGCAGGCCGATGAAGCCGATCAGATTCCATACCGACTCATACAGGAACGTCGGATGGTAATAGATCACTTCTCCCGCCGCGTTCTGAAGGCCCATTTTCAAAAACGAGTCCGTCACCGCGCCGTGCGCCTCGCGGTTCATGAAGTTGCCCCAGCGGCCGCAGAACTGCCCGATGATGGCGCCCAGCGCCGCCACGTCCAGCAAAACCGGCGCAGGAAGCTTTTTTACCTTTGCCACAATCAGCAGTGTCAGTGCGCCGCCGATCACGCCGCCGTAAATGGCCAGTCCGCCCTCCCAGATATACAGAACGGAAACCGGATTGTCCCGAAACAGATCCCAATAGAAAATGCAGTAATACGCGCGCGCGCAGACAATGCCGACGGGCACCGCCCACAAAAGCATATCCAGCACATCGTCGTCAGTAATGCCAAAAGCCTTTGCGCGGCGCATCATGTAGATCGCCGCCAGCACAAAGCCGCAGGCGATGATAATGCCGTACCAGTAGATATCCTTTCCGAACACCGTAAAGGCAACCGGATCGGGATTGACCGAAATGCCCAGATTCGGGAATGTAATCGGAGATGCCAGGAACATGTTTTCAAGCCTCCTTACGTTTCTTCCTTTGGATAGATGATGGAGATTGCCGCACGCTCGGGAATGATGTTTTCCCGCAGGAAGCGCTGCACATCCTCCGCACCGACGCGTCTGAACAGCGCCGGATAGTCCAGATACTCGATGCCCTCAAAATAATACGCGCTCATGCGGTAGCAGGTGCTCTCAAAGCTGTCCAGTGCGCGCGTCCGACGTCCGAGCATCGATTTTTTCAGCCGCCGGAGCTGTACCTCGTCCACACCCTCGCGGGCAATGCGCGCCGCCTCGCGCAGCAGCTCATCCAGCACACGCTCCGGCTCGTCGCTGTCGCCGGAAGCCTCCAGCAGGCACATGCCGCGCATATACTCATAATCGGCCGAAAAATCGGAGTCGATGATATTCTGCTCATACAGCCGCTGGTACAGCGCGGATGATTCTCCGACCAGTATTTCCGCTGCCAACTCCCCTGTCAGTTCCTGAACTGCTGCCTTTTCCGGCGTGTCTGCAGGCTGGCATTTGAAGCCGATGGCAAATGTCGGCATGGAGACCTCCATGCGCTTTTCTGTCCGCGGCTGCGGTATCTGCATCGTCTCCGGCGCGCCATAGTCCCGTGCCGCCGCGTTCCCGCTCTCTGCGGGCGTATACGCCGCCGCCATGCGGACAACCTCCTCCGGCTGCACATCCCCCATCACGCAAAGGATCATATTTCCTGGGTGATAAAACGCCCGATGGCAGTCATACAGCGTCTCGGCTGTGATATCCGCAATCGACTCCACGCTCCCCGCAATCGGCACACGCGCCGGATGCTCGCGGTACATGGCGGCAAACAGCGCCTCAAATACCGCCGAGTCCGCGCTGTCATCGTACATCCGGATTTCCTGCGCAATAATGCCGCGCTCCTTTTCCACGCTCTGTGCGGTAAAGTATGGCGTTGTCACCATCTTCAGCAGCGTTCGCAGATTATCCTCAAAGCAGTCTGTGCATTCGACGTAATACGCCGTCATTGTATAGTTGGTAAAGGCGTTGTTGCTCCCGCCGTATTTTGCGAATTCCTCCATTGCGCTGCCATCCGGAAGATCAAACATTTTATGCTCCAGATAGTGCGCTGTTCCGGCGGGCACCTGAACGGCCCTGCCGTCCAGTGTGAAGCGCATGTCAACCGAACCGAAATCCGCGGCAAGAAACGCCAGCTTCCGCGCAAAGCCCGCGCGCGGGATTACGCGCACCAGCAGGCCGTTGTCCAGCCGCTGCTCAAAATACTGCTCACCCAGCTCCGGAAATTTCTTTACGTTCATTTTCCGGCTCCTTTCAGATAATACACCGTATCCAGCGTCACGCGCCGTGCCGCCTCTGCAACCTGCTCCGGCGCAACGGCACGGATGCGCTCGGCAAGGTCCTCCATCGTTCCGTCCAGACCTGCGACAACCTGTCCCATGTAAAAATCATCCAACCTCCCTGGGCTGTCCATGCCGGACTTCAGCTCGGACAGAATATAGCGTCTGGCCGAGGAAAATTCATAATCCGAAATTCTGCCGCGGCGGCATTCGTCCAGCTGGCGCAGGATCTCATCCTTTGCCGTCTCAAGCTGCTCGCACTCGACGCCGGAGGATACGATCATGACGCCCTTGAACTTCTCGATTGACGAGCTTGCGTAATAACAGAGGCCCATCTCCTCGCGCACCGTGGCAAACAGCTTGCTGGTGACGCTCCCGCCGAAAATGGCGTTCATCATCAAAAGCGCCGGATATTCCGGATCGCGGACCGTACAGTCCGTCCGGAAGCCCATTGCAAGCTTTCCCTGCGTCACATCCAGCGTTTCAATCTGCTCATGCGTCCGCTCCGCGGAGCGGACAACCTGCGTTCCCGTGTGGACGGCTTTTCCGCGCGGAAGCTCCGCCAGCATGGCCCGCAGTTCTGCCGCCGCCTCGTCCGGCGTGCGTCTGCCCATGTAAAACAGCTCGACCTGGCTGTTTGTCAGCAGCTCGCGGTACTGCTCGTAAAGCGTTTTTTCGTCGATTGCCGCCAGATCCTCAGGATCACCCACGCGCGGAATGCCATAGTCCTCGCCGGCACACATTGTACGCAGCAGCTGTGTCACGGCATAGCTGCGCTTGTCGTTGATCCGCGCCTCCATGGCATTTTGCAGGTTCAGCTTCTCGCCCGCCACAATTTCCTCTGCAAACGCGCCGTTCCGCGTCAGCGGATGCAGCAGAATTTCCGTGACAAACCCGCACATTTTATGAAACACCGGTTCACCGGCCAGCTCGTCCTCAATATAATCGGCAAAGAAGCCTGCCAGCTGCACCTCGCCCTTTTTCCGCACCAGCGTGCCCATGCTTGCGCCGTACAACTCGTCCAGCTGCGCAGAAATCGCCCGAATGGAGGGGTAGCGCTCGCTTGCGCGCAGCAGAACACTGGGGATCAGCGTGTTTGCCGCCGCCTCGCTTCTGCGCATGGGGCGCAGAAAATTGACGCTGAAGCAGCCGGTCTTGAATTTGTCGGTCTGCACCGCCGTGAGGTACACCTCCGGCAGAATCTCAAAACGATTGTTCATACTCGCTCCCTTTTCAGTACAACAAGATGGGATTACGGAGGTATTATACTCCATTGTTCCCAAAAAGTAAAATACGACTTGTCATTCTCCCCGCATTCATGTAAAATATAAGGACTGAACAGGAGGTTTTTCCATGGAATGGACACAGCTTACCGTCAAGACCCGCTCCGGCGCAATCGATCTGGTCGCGGACCAGCTGACGGTTCTTGGCTTTGACAGCTTTATCATCGACGATCAGGAGGACTTTCACGAGTTTCTCGAGCAGAACCGCCAGTACTGGGACTATGTGGACGAGGCGCTGGAACAGCAGATGTCCGGTCTTTCCCAGATCCGGCTGTATCTGGAAAGCGGCCCGTCCGTTCCGGAGACGGTCAGCTTTCTTCGCGACCAGCTCGCCGCGCTGCGCGCGCGGTATCCGTCTGTTGACTTCGGCACGCTTGCCGTCGAGCTGGCGGACGTGCGCGACGAGGACTGGGAAAACAACTGGAAGCAGTACTATCAGCCGCTTGCCGTCGGCAGCCGCCTGCTGGTCGTGCCGCAGTGGCTTTCTCCGGAAAATCCAGAGGGCCGCATTCCCGTTCTGCTGGACCCTGGGATGATCTTCGGTACCGGCGCGCACGCCTCGACGCAGATGTGCATGTGCGAGCTCGAGCATTATATCCGCGGCGGCGAGCGCGTGCTGGACCTTGGAAGCGGAAGCGGCATTCTGTCAATCACCGCGCTGCTTCTCGGTGCAAAAACCGCTGCCGGCGTGGACATCGACCCGAAGGCCGAGGATATCGCTCGTGAAAATGCCGCCATAAACGACCTGCACGCCGACCGCTTTACCGCCGTCACCGGCGACGTCATCGGCGACAGTGCGATGATGGACCGGCTCGGCACGGATTATGACGTAGTTCTTGCCAACATCGTCGCCGACGTAATCATTCCGCTCGCGCCGGTCGTGCCGCATTTTCTGAAAAAGCGCGGTGTATTCATCTGCTCCGGCATTCTGGATAAGCGTCTGGACGAGGTCACACACGCCATTGAGGCCGCCGGACTCACCATCGTCTCCACCGGCGCGCAGGAAGATTGGCGGCGCGTCACCGCGCGCCGAAACGCGTAAAGGAGGCCCTGCGTTTGCGTATTTTTTCCTATCGCAACAAGCGTGCGCTCCGCCGCGCTCTGTGGATCGCGGCGGCGGTGGTTCTGGCTCTGGCAGCGCTGATCGTGTGCCGTGTCATCTATCTTGAGCGCTACGTCACCTATACGCCCGAGGGCGCGAAGCTGGACTATGAGCAGAAGCTCACACGGACGGATATTGACCCGCAGCCGGTCGATCCGGCAGAATTCCCGTTTGAAACCATTCTGGACAACACGCCCGCCGACGGTGAGAGCGACACCACCTCGCTCCGGCAGCTCAACGGCGTGTATATCACCAGCGCCATGATGGCGCGGGATCTGAACGCCGTTCTGGACGCGGTGGACGCGCTGGACTCCGAAACGACCGCCGTCATGATCGACGCGAAAAGCATCTTCGGCTTTTACTATTACTCCACCGAGCTTGCCGGCGCAGAAACCGCCGATACGGATATCGCGGCCGTGGACCGGCTGATTGAAAAGCTGACGGCGAAGGACGGACTGACTGTCATTGCGCGCGTTCCGGCGTTCTGCGACCCCGAATACGCGCTGAAGCATCAGGAGGACGCACTCCCGCTGTTTACCGGAGCGCTCTGGACGGATGATAACAACTGCTACTGGCTGAACCCGTACAAAAACGCCGTGCAGGGCTATCTGGTGTCCATCGCCATTGAATTGAGCCAGCGCGGCTTTGACGAGGTGCTGTTCGACGGCTTCTATGTTCCCGCCTCCGACCGCATCAAGTGGAGCACGGAGATCACCCGTGAGGATGCCGTGCTGGACGCGGCGCTGAACATCTCCGACAGCCTTTACGGCTATGACATCGGCGTCAGCTTCGGCTCCGACTCCCCCGCTGTGGCCAAATACGCCACGCGCATGTATGTCACAACCGACGATCCCTCCGCCGTTATGGATCTGGTCGACAGCATGGACGGTACGCTGGCCGACACCAGCGCGCAGCTGGTCTTTCTGACTGCCTCGCGCGACACGCGCTTTGAGCAGTGCTCGGTGCTCCGTCCCCTGCTGGATTCCCAGTAATCCATACGCACACAAGTATATAAGCGCCCCGCCTGCCAGATGGCAGGCGGGGCGCTTGCATTTTCCGCTGTCGTGCGCACTATCCGAGCAGACGGATGGTCATGCGCACCGGATTGTGGTCGGAGTACGCAAAGCCAAGGTCAACCACCTCCGCCTCCACGGCCTCCACATTCGGTGAAATCAGGAAGCCATCCACCGTCAGAAGCAGCTGTCCCTCGACATACGGTCCATCGGCATTTCGGCACGAGGCGACGGGCGACTGTGCGTCAACCGGCGCGACCAGAGAAAGCGCAGTCTGCGCAATCCGGTCGCGGCGGATGGGCTGTGCCCATGTGTACCCGCCTGTGGAAACACCGAAATACTGCTCGCTGCCGCCATCCGGCAGATCCTTGTTGAAATCACCGCCGCCGATCACATAGTTTCCGGCCTCATATTCCGCCTGCATGTCCGCCAGCAGCATCTCCAGCTGCTCGTCGGCAATCGTCCCATCGGAGGAATAGGCCGACAGATGCAGATTGTACAGGCAGAGCATTTTTCCGTTTTCAACCGGAATACGCGAAACGCTGTAGCAGCGATCCAGATCGAGCAGCTTTGTAAAGCCCGTCTCCACCGGCAGGCTGCGGCGCAGCGCGCTGCGAATATGCAGCGATGAGGCCGTCAGCATTCCCGAGCGCGACGCGCCATGTGGCTGCGTCAGCGGGTAAAACAGAAACGGCGAGTCATAATTGACGGCAAAAACGCTGTCCGTCCGCACATCCAGATCGTCGTAGCAGCGCAGGAAAAGCGCCTCGTCGACATGGTACGTTCTGGTCGAATCAAAGTCGACCTCCTGAAGCAGCAGGATATCCGGCGTCATGGACTGGATTGCCGCGCCGATTTCATCCAGATTCTCCAACAGCCGCTCCTTTGACCACGCCCAGGACTCAGTGCCGCCGTCCATAAAGAAGCCGTAGTCATCCTCGTACGCGCCGAAGCCGATATTCCATGACACGACCTGATACGGCGTTTCCGTCCGCGCGGCGGCGGTTTTCTGTCCCGTCGTGACTGAAAGCGTCTGATTATCCTCGATGCGGTGATAGGCGATAAACACATATGCCACATATCCGGCCACAATCACAGCAAGCGCCAGAAACACAATTCCAATCGCCCTGAGTACCTTTTTCATTTTTCCGCCTCCGTTATGACAGATTATCGCAGCTGCGCCTCAGCGCGCCGCCTCCTTCGCCCACGCGGCCAGCTCATCCTCACTGACGCTCAGACGGAACATGCGTCCCTCCACCAGCCGCGCGCCGGCACAGCTGGGCGCCAGCTTTTCATTGGTCTTTCCCATGCGGCTGCCGCCGGAGGTGGCAAACGGGACAACCGTCATGCCGGTCAGATCGCAGCTCTCCAAAAACGTATTGACAATGGTCGGCGCAACATACCACCAGACGGGGAATCCGACGAAAACGGTATCATAGCCATCCAGACTGCCGAATGTTTTCGCGATTTCCGGACGCGAGGCCGGATCGTTCATTTCCAGCGTGCTGCGCGAATGCTTGTCCGTCCAGTTAAGGTCGGCGCTGGTGTACGGCACCTTTGGCGCAATCTCAAACAAATCCGCGCCGATGGCCGAGGCCAGCTTTTCCGCAAGCTTTTTAGTCGTGCCCGTAGCGGAAAAATACGCAACCAGTTTCTTACCCATAATCAGTTCCTCCATTTCAATTTGTCAGGCGCATCTGCGCCGTTTTCACGTTTTCTCTGCCAGCGCCCGAAGCTCCGCGGCGATTTCCGCCACGCGCTTCCCGTCGGTGTCCAGGCACGGCACATCCAGCCGGCGATACAGCGGAAGCCGCTCTATGCTCCGCTCCACAATGTCCGCTGTCCGGATGCCACACGCGATGTCCCGCTCCAGTCTCCGGCGAAGGCTTTCCTCTCCTGCCGTCAGCGCGCAGCGCACCACGCGGCAGTCCGCCGTATCCAGCCCCGAAAGAATCGCGTCCCAGATTTCCTGCCGGTCCATGACCCAGCAGAACACAACATTTTCATACGCCGTACAGCGCAGAAAGCTGTTGAGCAGATACCGGATATCTCTCAGCACCATCGCCTTTGTCTCGTCCGTCACCTGAAACGGACTCGCGTCCCAGCACCAGTCCCCATCCAGAAAGACGCAATCCGACAAGTCTTTCTTCAGCTGCTGACAGACTGCCGTCTTGCCGACGCCCATGGTTCCGCCGATCAGATACAGGCTTTTCATC
>CAKUJN010000059.1 GCA_934661735.1 uncultured Oscillospiraceae bacterium | reverse complement strand
GTCCAGAGTCCTGGGTCCGGTCCGTTGAGCGTCAGATTCAGCTCGCACTGTGTGACCGAAACGGCGGTCGCCGTAAAGCTGAGAATGTTTGTCTCGGAGATGGTTGTGACTTTCAGGGTGCTGTCGCCGCCGGTCAGCTTTTCATCGTTCGGAACCTCGACGGAGACGGTGTACTGCGTACCGGCCACCAGCTCGTTGAACGTGACGTCCTGACCCTTGACATACGGCTGCCGTGACAGACTGCCGTAGGCGTCCGCGCAGACGACGGTGAACGCGCCGTCCTTTTCCGGCGAGTCCACATGGACGGTGACGCTGTTTGTCCCGCGGTCGACCAGCGTGATGCCGTTTACGGTGATCGTGGACGGCGCAATGAACAGGAAATAGGCCGCGGCCAGCGCGCCCAGCACCAGAACCAGCGCCGCCGCAATGATCAGCGGCGTTTTGCTGCGCGGGCGGCGGCGGGAGGGACGGCCGACGGGCCTGTCCGATGGCTCGGCGCCGGACGGCGTGTCCTCGTCGTCGTGATCTTCCAGCGAGTTGAGAATGGGATTTGACGCCTCGTCGCGCGCAAAATCGCGGTGGACGGACTCGATGATCGAGTTGAGCATGTCGGTGTCAGGGGAGAAGCTCTCCTTAAAATCGTCCGGCAGCTGTTCGGCGTCTGCGAACTGCACCGGCTCGACCTCGTCCTCCTCGTCCTGCGTCGTGTCGATCGGCTCGGGATCGGCGACAATCGGCGGTACGATCAGCGTATCCTCGACCTGATTGCGTTTTGCATATTCCATCAGTGCGTTTTTCAGCTCGTCCGGCGTCTGATAGCGGTCGGCGGGCGCAAAGGCGCAGGCCTTGAGAATGATCTCCGCCATCTCATAGTCGGCGTACATCGGCGCGGGCAGGGCCTCGCCGGTGACACGGCGCTTGTCCGCGGCCTTTGCGGTCGTCTGCTCATCCTCAAACGGGCCGTGGCTGCCGTTGAAGATGCGGTAGAGAATCAGACCGGCGGAATAGATGTCGGTCGTCTTATCAATCGAGCCGACCAGACTGAACAGCTCCGGCGCGGAGTAGGGACTGAGCATATGCTCGGGCATCGAGCAGTACTTCAGCTCCTCGATTTTTGCGATGCCCAGATCGCCCAGAACGAAATGGCCCTGTGCGCTGAGATAGATGTTCGACGGCTTGACGTCGCGGTGGACCAGACCCGCCGCGCGCAGATCGATCAATGCGTTGCACAGATCCAGCCCCAGATTCAGCGCCGTCAGATGCGTCACCGCGTTTTCGGCCAGATAATCGACCAGCGTCTTGCGGTTTTCTGCCAGCAGATAGACGTCATAGCCGACGCCGTCGTCCTTCGGCGCGATCTGATAGCTGCGGTAGCAGTCCAGATTCGGGCTGCTGGAAAGCTGCTCCAGCGTTTCCAGCTCCGCCTGATAGTCGGCGACGACCTGCTCGTAATACTTCTGCGCGTCCTCCTTTGTGGCGGCCGCGCCGGTGTAGATCAGCGCGTCGACCTGCCGCTGGGACTCGGGCACGGAGATGTGCTTGAGAATGTAGGTCTGCTGTGTTCGTGTGCTGCGGACAAGATAGACGGACGTCCCGCCGCGGATGCTGACGTTCTTGACGACCTCCATGTTGGAAAGCAATGGCGAGATCAGCTTCAGTTCAGCCAAATACTTTACCTCCTTACTGCACGGCGTCCGGCGCCGTGCGCGAATGTGCGTTGACCGGCAGATGCGGCCAACCGGCCCCAATTTACCGTATAGCTTATTTTAGAACATCACGGGCAAAAATGCAATACAAGATATTGTGCTTTCCTCTTGGAATACGCGACAATTTGTGATATAATAGAAAGCAATATAAAATAGCGGTCGTATGGCCGTATCCATAGAGTATTTTTCTGCATCTGCATGGAGGTAGCATAATGGAACTGAGAACCTGTGAGTATTGCGGCATGGAGTTCTCGAAAGAGCATACGCACTGTCCGCTGTGCGGCCGGCCCGTCATGCCGTCGTCCGGCGACGCGATGGAGGCTCCGATCTACAGCCGGAAAAAGACGCGCGGCGGGAGCCGCGTAAAGCCAGGGCGCTTTGCCGCCCGCACCGGCGCGCGCGAAAAGGCACGTCCTGTGAAGCCCGAGCGCGCGGAGAAGCCGGAAAAACCGAAGAAGGAAAAGCCGCAGCGCGAAAACATCTACGCGATTCCGCGCTGGATGATGATTGTCATCTGCGCGCTGCTGGGCGCGGGCGTGCTGGCCGGCGCGCTGTTTGCGTTTTACAACATCGGCTATTTTGACAGCCTGATCGAGCGCCTGCGCCCCTCGTCCACTGTTATGAGTGAGCAGCCGGCGGGCACCTCCGGCGCAACCGAGGCGCAGTATACCAATGAAGAGGACTATCATCAGGAGCTTACGCCCGAGCAGCAGGAGGCCCAGCCGGTTGCGTGTACGGGTCTGACGCTCGGCACCGACAGCATCACCTTTGACGAGATCGGCCAGTTCTATAACATCACGGCCACGCGTTCGCCCGAGAACTGCACCGACGAGGTGCTGTATACCTCGGCGGACCCCCGCATCGCCACAGTCACACAGCAGGGCAAGATCGTCGCAGTCGGCGGCGGCGTGACGGAAATCACGGCCTCCTGCGGCGATTTCATCCGGACGTGCCTGATCACCTGCGACTTCATGACGCCGCAGGACGAAACGGTCGAGCAGAACGACCCGCCTGCACTGAGCAGCACCGACATGCTCTTCACCTATCCTGGGCAGCAGGCGACGCTTCTGGTCAGCAACGTGGAATCGGACGCGCAGATTACCTTTGCCTCCTCGGACGACTCGGTCGCGACCGTCTCCGACGGCGGCGTCATCACCGCTGTCAGCAGCGGCACGGCAACCGTCACGGCGACGGTGCACGATATGAAGCTGGAGTGCACGGTCCGCTGTAATCTGGACAGCAGCGCCGAGTCCGGCGCCGAGGACACCGAGTGCACCATCAGCAATGAGGACGTCACCATGACGATTGTGGGCGAGTATTTCCGCCTCTCGCTCAAGGATTCCAACGGCGACCGCGTCAGCGGCGTGGTATGGACGTCGTCCGACACGTCGGTCTGCACGGTGGACGCGGACGGCATCGTCTACGCAGTCGGCCGCGGCACCACGACGGTCTATACGACCTATGGCGGACGGAGCTATGAGTGCATCGTCCGGTGCCCGATCTCCTGAGACACATAGACACAAACCGGCAAAGGCGGCTTACACACAGACACAGGCGGCGGATGCAGTGCATCCGCCGCTTTTCACATTTTCCGCAGCTTTCGCGTAAGCTGGTATCGGAGGTGGTTTTATGAGTCCGTGCGCACAGAAAGTCAGCGCGGTGCTGATTGGAATCGGCTTCGGGCTTCTGCTGTCGCTTTTGCTGTCGGGGTGGTTTGTGCGGGCGCTGCTGGGCGTGGTGCTGGTGGTTCTGGGCTGCCTCCTATCCGGCTGCGCATAGGAGGGATTGTGTTGCAGATTGTAGTTGTAAAGGCGCCGCGCTTTCTGTGCGGTATTTTGAAGCTCCTGTTCAAAATGAATTAGGGCATATCCTTGTCCCTGTCCGCGTATACATACGATAGAACATACAAGGAGTGATCGTATGGAGCTTCAATTTGAAAAAACCAGCCTTGCGTTCCTTGAGCGGACGCTCAACGAAACGCGCGGACAGGAGGAGACCGCCGAGGTCATCGTACCTGACAGCTTCCCCGACGCCGAGCGGATTCTGTGTACCTCGGCATCCTGCGTCCTGCGGGGAAAGGAGTGCCGGACAGGGAGCATCATCCTCTCCGGCGGTATCCGCGCCAGCACGCTCTATGTCCCCGAGGACGGATCGTGGGCGCGGACGCTGGACGCGTACATACCGTTTTCCGTCCGCATCGACCACCCCTCGGCCGGCGAAAGCATGCAGGTGCTCAGCTGCTGTGCCGTGCGGCAGGCGGACGCGCGTCTGCTCAATTCGCGCAAGATTCTCTTCCGCGTCAGCATCGGCTGCACGGTGCAGGGCTTTGAGGCGCGGACCGAGGAGCTTTGCACGCTGAAAGACAAGCCGGAGCAGCTGGAAATCCGGACACAGTCGTATCCGCTGCGCCTGCCGCTGATGACGGCGGAAAAGCCGTTCGTCATGACGGAGGACGTGGAGCTGGCGGCAGGGGAGCCGCCTGTTACGCAGATCGTGTCCTATACGACCGTGCCGGAGATCACCGACCGGAAAATCGTCGGTGCGCGCGCCGTGTTCAAGGGGGAGGTGGCGCTGCATGCGCTGTATCAGACGGCGGAGCACGCGCTTATGACGCTTTCGCGCCGGATTCCGTTTTCCCAGTACTGCGATCTGCCCGAGGACGCGGACGGGGACAGCATGGACGCGTGGCTGTGCGTGACCGGTGCGGAGCTGGAGGCGGAGGACGGCGGCGCGCGGCTGGTTCTTTCGGTCAGTCTGGCGGCGCAGTGCCTTGTAACCGGCACGCGCACGGTGGAGCTGATCGAGGACGCCTATGCCGTCGGTGCAGCGCTGGATGCGAAGTGGCAGGAGCTGCGCCCGCGCTGCATTCTGGACCGGCAGACGCAGAGCATGCCGCTGCGCCAGCAGATCAATGCCGAAGCCGCCGAAATCATCTGCTGCCGCGTGTATGCCGACGCGCCGGCGCAGCAGCGCACGGACGCAGGCGTCCGCATCACCGCGCCCCTGCATATCTATCTGCTCTACCGCGATGCGTCGGGGGCGCTGCAATGCGCGCATCAGCACGCCGAGTGCGCGTATGAGACGGCTCTGTCCGCCGGCGCGCAGTGCAGCGTATGCGTCACGGTGCCCGAATGCGCCGCGCTTTTGTCTGCGGGCGGCGCGGAGGTGCGCGCGGAGGTCCGCTTCGAGCTGGAATTCACCAGTGATCAGACGCTCCGGACGCTCTGCGGCGGGACGATTGATGAAGCCGCAGCAGACGAAAGCCGTCCGTCTGTGATTCTGCGCGTCTGTCCGGCCGGAACCGCGCTCTGGGAGCTTGCGAAGGAGTATGCCGCGCGCGCGGAGTCCATCGCGGGCGCAAACCACCTGACGGGTGATACCGTTCCGGAGGAGATGCTGCTGCTCATACCGATGTGAGGAAAAACGCCGCTCGTCTGAGCGGCGTTTTCGGCATATCAGAATGTTTGTCCGCATACGTATGGAGCAGAGCATATAAGGAGGCGGTAACGTGGAGGAACGCACAATCTATGAGCAAATCAGCCGGCGTACCGACGGCAATGTATATATCGGCGTGGTCGGGCCTGTCCGGACGGGAAAGTCAACCTTTATCAAGCGCTTTATGGAGCAGCTGGTGCTGCCGAACATTGAAAACGTATTCCGGCGCGAGCGCGCGACGGATGAGCTGCCGCAGAGCGGCTCGGGCAAAACGATCATGACCGCGGAGCCGAAGTTTGTGCCCGAGGAGGCGGTGGAAATCTGTCCGGACGGCAAAAGCCGTCTGTCCGTCCGGCTGATCGACACGGTTGGCTACATGGTCGTAGGCGCAATCGGCGCGGACGAGGATGGCCAGCCGCGCATGGTTACCACGCCGTGGCTGCCGGAGCAGATTCCGCTGACGCAGGCGGCGGAGCTCGGAACGAAAAAGGTGATGGACGATCACAGCAGCATCGGCATTGTCATGACGACCGACGGCACGATCACCGACATTCCGCGCAAGGACTATGCCGAGGCCGAGGCGCGCGCCATTACGGATATGCTGGCCACCGGCAAGCCGTTCATCGTGATTGTCAACTCGGAAAATCCCGACGGCGAGGCGGCGCAGGCACTGAAAACGGAGCTTGCGCAGCGCTACGGCGTCAGCGTCACGACGGCAAACTGTCTGAGCATGAGCGCGGAGACGCTGCAAAGCATTTTGCAGCAGCTTCTGTATGAGTTCCCCGTGACCGAGCTGCGCTTCTTCCTGCCGTCGTGGGTGACGACGCTGCCGGACGACTATCCGGTCAAGGCAACGCTGTACCAGGCGATGCTGAGCGACCTGAGCGGCGTGGAGAAGATCCGCGAGGCGGAGTCGGCCGCGCAGAAGCTTGCGGAGCTGGAGCAGGTCGAGCGCTTTGAGGTCACGGACATCGACCTCGGCACCGGCACGATCAGCTGCACGCTGTCCCTGCCGCAGACGCTGTTCTATCAGGCGCTGAGCGAGGAAAGCGGCTTCACCATCACCGGCGACGGCGAGCTGCTGACGCTTTTGCAGACGCTTGCCGAGGTCAAGCGCTCGTATGACAAGGTTGCCGACGCGCTCGATCAGGTCCGCGCCACAGGCTACGGCATCGTCATGCCGACCTCGGAGGAAATGCACCTTGAGGTGCCGCAGATCGTAAAAAAGAACGGCAGCTATGCCGTCCGTCTGCGCGCCAGCGCGCCGTCGATTCACATGATGCGCGCCGACATCCAGACCGAGGTCAGCCCCATGGTCGGCGACGAGCGTCAGTCGGAGGACCTGATCAACTACCTGCTGAGCGAATACGAAAACGACACGGAAAAGCTCTGGCAGAGCAATCTTTTCGGCAAATCGCTGTTCGATCTGGTCAACGACGGCATGAGCGCCAAGCTCAAGCGCATTCCCGAGGACGCGTGCATGAAGCTCAAGGATACGCTGACACGGATTCTGAACGAATCCAGCGGCGGACTGATCTGCATTATTCTGTAAAAGCTGCGCATACTGCTTATGAGGTGAGCGGTATGACGCAGAAAAAACGCGGCGGCGGCTTCCGGTACGACCCCACGCCGATGAATCATCATTTCCCTGGCGGGCCGGAGGACTGCTTCGACGTGGTCAATCAGTACGGGACGTATGAGGTCCAGCGCACGGCGGACACGGAGAATTTCTTCCCCGCCATCGCGCAGGGGCAGCCCAGAAACGCAAAATTCAAAATCGGCGCAACAGACATCGACGCGCCGGAAAAAACATGACGGGAGACTGCATTTGCAGTCTCCCGTCTGCTCGATCGCGTCGGAGCATCAACCCTGTTGAAACCGGAGCGAGACGCAAAAAGGGGAGAGCGCCGCTGCGCTCTCCCGCAGTTCTTATTCCCACGTCGCCCAGATTTCCGGACAATAGCCGACCGTGGCCTTTTTGCCGTTGCGCACAACGGGCGTTTTCATCAGCTTCGGGTCGTCAAAGAGCTTGTCCTCCTTTGCGCGCGTGTCGTCCATATAGCGCATCAGATCAATCTGCGGGTCCTTCTTGTCCCAGTCGATCAGCCGGTCCACGCCGCCCACGGCGCGCAGCACACTGTCAAATTCGCCGCCGGACATGCCATAGCGGTTCAGGTCGATGCTCTGAAAGCGGATGCGGCGCTCCTTGAACCAGCGCTCCGCCTTTTTCGTGTCAAAGCATTTGCTCCGCCCGAAGATCTGAATGTTCATTTTTACGCTTCCTCCAGCATTTCCTGCGCCTCGGCCACGCTGTCGGCGGAGAAAAGAAACCGTCCGCCGGACGCGTAGACCTCAACATGACCTCTGACATATCGGATGGTATATTCCATGACACAGCCCCGCTTTCTCAAGTGCTGTCTGTATGATACCATATGATATGTACGTTAAACCGGACTTGATCGCCCTGTTTCAGTTTTTTATCCGAAATCGTCCCAGCCGCTGTAGTCGCCGCTGCCGTCTGTCCAGTAGCCGCTTTCCGCGGTGCTCTGCCAGACGGCGCTCAGCTTCAGATTGCCGTTGACGACGCTTCCCGCCGTATAGCTGACGCCGTTTTCGTCCACCCAGCCCTGGAAGATCTCGCCCGCAGCCGAAGCCTCAAAGTACGGGTCCATCTGCGAGCCGGTGCGGTAGACGGCCACGTCAACCTCCACCTCGCCGCGGTCGCTGGAGAAGATCACATAGCTGAACCCGCTGTCACTTGCGGAATAGTCGTTGTACAGGAACATCTTCAGCTCGCGGATACGCCGCGCAATCAGTCCCGTGTGGATTTCCGCCTGCTTGCCGACGTGGCACCAGATGCCATAGGCGCTGGCAAGCTCGTTTTCGGTATAGCTGCCGGAGATGAGGCAGGTGCTCACGCGCGAATCGCGCATCCAGTACGATCCGGTATTGTATGTAAACGAGACCAGCGCGTCATACTGATTGCTGGTAAAGCTCAGATTGTACTTCTGCTCATACGCGTCCAGCTCCGTCTCAATCTTCGCCAGATGCTGCCGCAGGAGGACGTCGGCCTCCTCGCGGGTGATGCCGTCCGGATAGTCGTCCTTGCTGCACTTCGAGCCGTAGCCGACCGAGTACTGCGTGTAATCCCACATGGGCTTTTCCACAAAGCCCTCGGCCTTTTTGATGAACTCAATACCGGCCTGCGTGGTGCGCAGCGTGATATCGGACGCATCCGGAAGCGTTTCATTCCGGCTGGCGTTATACTCGTTGATCCGGTGGACGATGGCCGAAAGCTCCGCACGCGTCAGCGTCCGCTCGGGCCGGAAGGTGTTGTCGGCATAGCCGTTGACAATGCCGGATTCATACAGCGCCTGCGTGTAGTCGTCCGTTGCGTCGGCAAACACATTCTGCTCGGACGTGCGCGTCAGCTCCAGCGCCAGCGCCGCAATTTTTGCCATCAGGCCGCGCGTGATGCTCACATCCAGATCGGTGATCTCGCCCTTTTCCAACAGCTGTTCATCCAGCGCCAGATTCAGATATCCCCGCGCCCAGTGGGACGAGACCGTCTCCGGCTCGTCATAGCCCGCGGCAAGCAGGATCATTTTCAGCGCCGCGCCGGTCGTAACGTTTTCCTGCGGCCGGAACGTGCCGTCGCCATAGCCCGCGACCACGCCCGCCGTGTACAGCGCCAGAACATCGTCATAGAACCAGTCGTTCAGCGTCACGTCAGGGAAAACCGGCAGATCCGGCTCTGACTCCGGTATTTCTCCCTCCGCGGGCGAGGGGTCGATCTGACCGCTGAGATCCAGATCGTCGTTCCAGCCGTCCGTGCCGTCTGTGTCCGTCGCGAAAACCGCCGCCGTCAATACGCACAGCAACGCGAGCAGCATTGCCAGCACGCGCACAAAGCGTTTCATCATGCAGTTTGCCCCTTTCATATCGTCGGTGCCGCGCCGCCTGTTGGTGCGCCGCGCCGTCATCTGCTGGTTACAAAACTGTACGCATTATATCAGAAATAGAAACAAAATGCAACCTCTTGAAAAAATCGCTTCAAGAGGCTGCATTTTTGCATTCCTGTATTTCAGGCTTCCGCCGCGCTTATCGTGCGTCCAGCCACGAGAGAATATCCTGATACACCTCGTCCTTGTTGCGCTCATTGAGCATCTCATGACGGCCGTCGGGATAGATTTTGATGCTGATGTTGCGCAGGCCGCTGCGCTTGAACGCGTCAATGCAGGCCAGAACGCCCTTTGACATGTTGCCCACTGGGTCCTTTCCGCCGGAGACAAAGAGAATGGGGAGCGTCTTGTCCATTTTTGCCAGATTCTCAGGCTGCTCGTTCATTTTAACGCCCGTCAGCAGATCGCGCGCAAGACCGATGGTCGCGTCGAAGCCGCAAAGCGGGTCCGCCTCATACGCGTCGACCACCGAGTCGACCGAGCAGATCCAGTCGTCCTTCGTGCGCGCGGGCTGGAACGGCTTGCAGTAGGAGCCGAACATCAGCTTTGTAATCAGCGGACTGACCTTATCCTCGCCCAGACGCTTCGCCTCCAGATTGCACAGCAGCAGACCGGCGCGGACCTTTGTCAGCGGCTCCCAGCCGGTGCCGGAGATGATCGCGCCCTCGATGGTGTCGGGATAGGTGTACAGATAGGTGCGCAGGAGGAACGAGCCCATGCTGTGGCCCAGCATGTAATAGGGAATCCCAGGGTACTCCGCCGCCGTCTTGTCGCGCAGCGACTTGACGTCCGCAACCGCGGCCATCCAGCCGCCGTGGAAATAGCCCGCGGTGCCGCCCTCAATCGAGCCGCCGTGCCCCATGTGGTCGTCTGCGACGACGGCATAGCCGTACTGCGTCAGAAAGCCTGCGAAGTCGTCATAGCGGCCGATGTGCTCGGCAATGCCGTGAACCAGCTGTACGACGGCCTTCGGCTCCGCGGACGGCAGCCATTTACAGCAGTGGATGCGCCCCGCGCCGTTGGAGGGAATATAAAATTCTTCCATGATCATCAGATTTTTCTCCTTTCAGTCGATAACGTCCGGTTTATTGGACTGCATATCTGGTATAACTGTGATGGAAAGCAAAACACGGAGGTAACAGGCATGAATCGAAATATTATTGACCTTGCGGCGTATGCGCCGCAGCTGCGCCGCACCGGCCGCCGCGTCCGGCGGCATCTCATGCGCGAAATCTGCAATGCGGTGGAGGCGCTTGTAACGCTGAGCATCGGCGTGTGCTGCGCAATCTGTCTGGTTCTGGTGTTCACCATGCTGTAGCGGCCATCCGGACTGGCTCGCCGTCGGGCGGGAGCAGATACTGCGCCGCGGGTGCAAAGCCCTCCGCCGGCGCATAGGCGCGGGCCGCGCAGCCCGCGGTGTGAAAGACCAGCGCCGTGC
The DNA here is from genome assembly GCA_934661735.1 of uncultured Oscillospiraceae bacterium. GTDB lineage: Bacteria > Bacillota > Clostridia > Oscillospirales > Oscillospiraceae > CAG-170. The sequence goes on along the minus strand of CAKUJN010000059.1, from coordinate 1,986 downwards.
CGGACTGCACCGGCGGCAGAACGCTGTTCGCGGAGAACAGCTGAAGCGTCGGCTGCGCCGCCACGGCGCAGACCTGACGGCCCGCGATTCCGGTTTTGCCGGCGACGCTGATATGGTGGACGTTTCCGTTCAGAACCGAGCCGGAAAACTGCGTCGCCGCCGCATCGGTGATCAGAAGCGGAACTCTGCCCGCCTTGACGGCCAGCACATGCGTCACAAACAGCGCGTGCGGTGCAAGCACCCACCGGCCGAGCGTCGCGCGCACGCCCATGCCGCGGATACCGGCGGGCAGGATAATTTCCCGATAGAGCAGGGCAATCTGCTCGGCGCAGCGCTCCAGCTCCGGCGCGGGTGTTTCCGGTCTGAGCGGCACGCCCAGTCCGTCTCCCAGACAGCAGCAGTACGGCAAAATGCCGTGCTGCGTGTGCAGCTCGGCGGCAAGCGTGAACAGAAGCTCCGCGACCGCCGGAAGATACTCCGTCCGCAGATCGTTCGACGCGCCGGAGAAGCTCAGGCCGATCGACCGCACGCCATAGCTTTTCAGAAGCTGCGCCGTCCGGATGACCGCGTCCTTCGGCATGCCGAGGCGGTTGCGGTCCAGCGCGCAGAGCGTTCTGCCGCCGAACGTCAGCTTCCCCGACGGATTATAGCGCAGCAGCGCCCATTTCGGAAGCGTCTGCGGCAGAAGCTGTTCGTCGTCAATGACGCGCACACATGCGCAGTCCGGCTCGTCCAGTCCGGCATACAGAATATCCTGCCCCGAGAAGCCGGCCTGACGCGCGAGGCGAAGCTCGCGTGGACTCCTGCACAAAACGCCGCAGCCCGCCGCGCGCAGAAGCGTCAGAATCTCCGGATACGGACACAGATGGACAGGGAAATGCTCACAAAACGACGGCAGACAGGAAAACGCGCGGTTCAGCCGCTTGACGCCGCGGCGGATTCCCGCGGCATCATAGAGATAAAACGGCGTCGGCAGCTGAGCTGCCAGCGTCTTGAGCTTCCGATCGGAAACAAACGTCTGGTCAGGCGCATAGTGCTCCATGCGATCATATCCATTTCCAGCGCGCGGCGGCGCGCTTATTTTTTGTTGTTCAGGTACAGAATTTCCAGACCCTTCAGCAGCAGATTGCGGTCATAGAGGATTTCTCTGCGGCACATCGGGATGACGAAGCGGGAAATACCGCCCGTTGCGACGACGGTGGCCTTTTCGCCAAGCTCATCCTCCATCCGGTCAATCAGTCCGTCCAGCATGGCGGCCGCGCCCAGCATAATACCGCTGCGCATACAGTCTGCGGTGTTGCGTCCGATGGCGCGGCGCGGCGCCTCAAGATTGATGGCGGGCAGGAGCGCTGCGCGCGAGGTCAGGGCCTCTGCCGACACGCGCACACCCGGGCAGATGCAGCCGCCGATATAGCTGCGGCTGCGGTCGATGACCGAAATGGTGGTTGCGGTGCCCATGTCCACAATCATCAGCGGCGCGGGATATTCCCGCAGCGCGGCGACGGCCGCGACAATCAGATCGCTTCCGATCTGACTGGGATTGTCAATCTGAATGTTCAGTCCGGTCCGGATGCCGGGTCCGACGACCATCGGTTTCTTTCCGGTCAGCTTCATGACCGCCGTCCGGAACGAGTTCAGAAGCGGCGGCACAACCGACGAGACGATCACGCCCTCAATGCTCTCACGCGGAATGTCGTAGAGCGAAAGTGCGTTTTTCAGGTCCATGCAGTACTGATCCGATGTTTTGATGAGATCCGTCGCAATGCGGATTTCATTGAGAATCGTGCCGTCCTGCATACAGCCGATGACGATGTTCGAGTTGCCGATATCAATGGCAAGCAGCATAGAATAAATCCTCCTGTTGGTGGATGGAATTCCGGTATCAGTATAGGCGGAAAAATGGGAAAAATCAGTCGAAGCCGCGGATTTCACAGGAAATTCCGCCGTTTTCGATCAAAATCAGGCCATAGCTCGGCCGCAGTGACG
>CAKUJN010000058.1 GCA_934661735.1 uncultured Oscillospiraceae bacterium | reverse complement strand
AATCCGATTCGCATCCAGCGTCTCTTTTTGCATACTTTTTCTGACAAGCCAGAAAAAGTATGCCCGCGGAGCGACGGCTGCGGTCTCACCGCATTCAACGGCAGTTCCGGTGCCAACCGGAAATCTTCCCCGCGCCTCCGGCGCGGTCAGCCAGCCGTCAACCCCTCATCGGTTCGCGTATTCCGTAATAATAAAGATCTGCTCCAGACTGCTGATATCGCACGACGGCTCCAGCGTAGCGTATTTTGCCACGCCCGTCTCATCCAGCGCGACGTTTGTCAGATAGCCCAGCAGCAGTCCGCGCGGATACAGCGTCGAGCCGGTTGTGACGACCTGATCGTTGTTTTTCAGAATCGCATCCGTCGGCAGATAGTTCATACGCAGCACGCTTTCGCCGTTGGCAAGATACGTGCCCTGCACCACGCCCGCATAGCCGGACGAGGCGATCGATGCGCTGATTTCCATTGACGAGTCGCTGATGGTGGTGATCGTCGCCCAATTGAGGCCGACCTCGGTGATCAGGCCGATGACCTGTCCGTTCTCCGTGACGGCGCACATGCCGGACTCAAGGCCGGAATTCGTGCCCTTGCCGATGGTAAACTCGCTTTTATAGTTGGAGGCGTTCCATGAAATGATATAGGCCGACACGAACACATAGTCCTCGTGCTCATCCGACAGATTCAGCAGCATTTTCAGCCGCTCGTTCTCACGCTGAAGCGACTCGGCGCTGCGCGCGGCCTCCTCCATGTCCAGAATCTGGCGTTCCAGCTCCTGATTCTTCGCCTGAAGCGCCTCATAGGAGAACAGATAATTATAATAGCGCTCGGCCTGTCGGTCGATGGCCGCGACGCCGCTCCGGATGGGCGAAAGGATCGTCCCCACCAGATTTTCCAGTGCCGGCGTATTCCGCGCGACTGCCGCCGCAACCGTAATCAGCAGCGCCAGCACCACCGCCACGATCAGAATGGACTTGACCTTTGCCGTCCAGAAATGCTTTTTCAAGGGCTCACCCCGATTCCTCTGAAATCATCCGGCGCTCAGCCGGCAAGCGCGCCGCGCGCACGCAGCATCTCATACAGCGCGCACACCGGCAGCCCCATCACGCAGAAATAGTCGCCCGACAGATGCTCGACAAACACGGACGCGCCGCCCTGAATGCCATAGGCGCCGGCCTTGTCCATCGGCTCGCCGGTGGCGATGTAGGCGCGGATTTCCGCATCCGACAGCGCGCGGAAGCGCACCTCGGTTTTCACTACGCGCGTATCCGTCCGTCCCTGCGTCCGGACGGACAGGCCGGTCATGACCTCGTGCGTCCGGCCGGAGAGCATGCTCAGCATCTGCGCGGCCTCCGCCTCGCTGTGCGGCTTGCCCAGGATGCGGCCGCCGCAGACGACGATGGTGTCGGCGGAGACGATAACGTCCTCCGGCGCGCACGCATCGGCCACGGCCTGCGCCTTGGCGGCGCTGACGCGCGCGACCTCGTCCTCCGGCGCAAGCGCCGGATTCATCGTCTCATCAATATCCTCCGTTTTTACCGTAAACGGCTGCCGCAGCAGCTTCATCAGCTCCTGCCGCCGCGGAGATTTGGAGGCAAGAATCAAAGCCATGCCTTTTCGTTCCTTTCTCTGCCGCGTGCTATTCCACGCCGCGCGAATACAGCCCGCGCGTATAACTTCCGGCGTCAAAGTGTCCGCCGGTTCGGTATTCATACAAAATGGTGTCGATTTCGCCCGGGTTTTCCGTCGTAAACTGCATCCGCAGCGCCCAGATGCCCATGCCGCGGAACACGTCCTTCTTGTCCAGCAGATACAGCTTTCTGCCGTTGAGCACCACGCTCCGGCAGGTGCCCGGGTCCTTGACGACGGGGAATTCCTCGCCCGTTCGGTCGGTCAGCTTGACCGGCGCGGACGTGTCGCAGCTGCACACGCCGGTGCGGTTTTTGATGATGCAGTTTTCCGTCAGCATCAGCGGCAGCCGCCCGTAGATCAGCACCTCGCTCGGCACCGCCTTGGAGATGTCACGGATCTGCGGCAGCGTCATTTCAAAGGAGAGCAGCTGCGAGTCCATTCCCTGCGCACGCAGATAGTGCATGGCGCGGGAGTTGTAGATGTTCAGCCCGAAATCGCCGCGCACGGCAAAGCCCGCGGCCTTGCCCACGCGCACCTGACCCAGATTTCCGACCAGAAGCTGCCGCACACCCATCAGATAGGCTTTTTTCAGCTGCTCGGCGATCTGCGCGTTTTCACCGCTCCAGAACACGCGCGGCAGAATCGCGGCCAGCTGCGTCTCCACGCCCAGCCGCTCGGGCAGGTCGGGATTGTCGATGATTTCCGAAAGCGGCACATACAGAACCGCCGGACGCATCGCCAGCATTCGGGATGTGATCTGCTGCACGCTGCGCACCGCGATGGTCAGCTGCGGCTCGCCGGACATGCCGTCGTACAGTGCGGGGGCGTTGTACGCGCCCAGCTGCATCAGCGGCGTCCGCCCGCGCCGCGCGGTCAGCTCCGCCAGCACATCGCGCCGCATGGCGTTGATGGCCGAGGCCGGAAGCATCAGCCCCGCGTCGATCACCGCGCGCATCTGCACGCAGCGGTACGGCGTGCCGCCGGTTTTGCCCAGCCGTTCGGACAGCTCGTCCTCGGTCAGCGAGCGCACCTGCGCCTCCTGCGGCACGGGGCCGCGCGCCTTGCAGACGTGGCCCGCGTCATCCTCCACGGCCAGCTGTGCCGGCTCGCCGCGCCGGATAATCGCGTAAAACCGCACAGGAATGTGCACGTTTTCGCCGTTTTCATACGTCGCGCGCGCCGCCGCGAACAGCTCGCGGTTGTCCTCGGGGTCCTGACGGGTGCCGAACATCGACACGCCCTTTTTGCCCAGATAATACCCCTGTGTAAAGCCCTGCCGCGAAAATGCAGCCTCCAGTTCCTCCATGTCGTTGTCGGTGACGGGCTTACCGTCGATGGCGGCGCGGTACGCCTTTGTCACGACGGCCACATATTCCGGCCGCTTCATGCGGCCCTCGATTTTCAGCGACGCCACGCCCATGCGGCGCAGATCGTCCAGATATTCAATCAGACAGTTGTCCCGCAGGCTCAGCGGATAGCGCGACGGCTCAAACCGGCCGTAGCCATAGGGCAGCCGGCACGGCTGCGCACACTGGCCGCGGTTGCCGCTCCGCCGCCCGATGACGGAGGAGAGGTAGCACTGGCCGGAGTAGCACATGCAGAGCGCGCCGTGGACAAATACCTCGATCTCAACCGGACTTCTGCGGCAGATGTGCGCGATTTCCTCGCGCGGAAGCTCGCGCGCGAGCACGACGCGGCTGACGCCAAGCTCGGCCGCCTGCTGCACGCCCTCCAGCGAGTGGATGCTCATCTGCGTCGAGGCGTGGATTGCGACCGACGGCGCAATTTCGCGGCAGAGCGCCGCCACGCCCAGATCCTGCACAATAAACGCGTCCACGCCGAATGCCGCCGCCGTCCGGATGACGTCGGCCGCCTGCGGCATTTCGCGGTCGGAGACCAGCGTGTTCAGCGTCAGATGCACCTTGACGCCGCGCACATGACAATAGACCACGGCCTCCTGCAATTCGTCCGCGGAAAAATTCTGCGCGCCCATACGCGCGTTGAATGTATCATAGCCGAGATAAACGGCGTCTGCGCCGTTCTGAACGGCGGCGCGCAGCGCCTCCATCGAACCGGCGGGGGCTAACAGTTCAAGCATGGTCTCTCCCTCATATCTCCGGCGCAGGCCCCTGCTCCGGAGCCAGCGCATAAAAATCCGAATACATTATAGCATAAACCATCGCATCAGGAAAGTGCCATTTGCGGGAAATTGTAAACCTTTCGTTTCTTTTTCATGAATTTTGCACCGGAACGGCAGCCTTTTCTGCGCGGCCGCGTCCTGCGCCCCCGCGCAAAATTGCCCGCAGGCATTGCCGCGGCGGTTTTTGTGTGCTATAATTAAAACCTGTCGAAATCACGCGCCCAGCGCGGAAAGGAGCCGCCGGTATGGCTGAAAACGATCTGATCATTCCCGCGTCTGACGCGCGCCGCCTGCTGGCGGCCGCCTGTCCCGAGGCGGCGCTTTTGTATCTCTATCTGCAAACGGGCGGCGCGCCCGACGCCGCCGCGCAGACGCTCCGTCTGACACAGCGCCAGCTGGACTTCGCCGCGGCGTCGCTGCGGCAGATGGGCCTGTACCCCGAGCAGCCCGCGCGGCATCTGGCACCGTCGGAGGCGCCGGTCTATACCGAGGCAGACGTCACGCACGAATACACCTCCAATCCGGAATTTCCCGGCATGATCGGCGAGGCGCAGCGCCGCATGGGCCGCATTCTCTCCACCGAGGAGCTGAAAATCCTCCTGTGCATCTACCGCTATCTGGGCCTTCCGGCCGAGGTCATCTCCATTCTGATTCACTACTGCATCGAAAAAAGCCGCGCGCGCGGCGCGGGACGGATGCCGTCACTGCGGATGATTGAAAAGGAAGCCTACCGCTGGGCCGATATGGGCATCGACACCATGGAGGAGGCCGCCGTCTACATGCAGAACCAGCTTCAGCTCCAATCGCGCGTGGGCGCGATCCGGCAGGTGCTTCAGCTGGGCGACCGGCGGCTGACCCCCGGCGAGGAAAAGCTGGTGCAGACGTGGCTTTCGTGGGGCTTCGGCGAGGAGGAAATCCGCGTCGCGTACGAGAAAACCTGCATGAATACCGGCGCGCTCAAGTGGCCGTATCTCAATTCCATTCTGAAAAGCTGGCATGAGCAGGGCTTTACCACCCTGCGGCAGATCGAAGCCGGCGATCGTATGCCGGCGCAGGGCCGGCCGCAGGCACACCCGCAGCGTCAGAGCGCGATTCACCATACCGACCGGCTGACCGATTTCGAGCGGCGCGCCGTTGAGAAAATGCTGAACAAGCACTTCGACGAGGAGGAATAGCATGCCTTATTCACAAGCAGTATTGCAGCGCGCCGAGCAGCGGCTTGAGCAGGCGCGGCAGCAGCATGATAAGGAAACACGCGCCCGCATCGCCGATATCTATGCCCGCTATCCGCGGCTGAAGGAAATTGACGCGCAGCTGCGCAAAACCGCCGCGCGCGTCATGGCCGTCAGCTTCCGGCGCGGCGCGGACACCGCCGCGGCCATGCAGACACTGAAAGCGGAAAATCTCGCCCTTCAGCAGGAGCGCGAATGGCTTCTTGAGTCCAACGATCTGGACCCAGACGATCTGGAGCCGTCGCCCATCTGCCCGAACTGCGGCGGACGCGGCTATGTCGGCGCGATGATGTGCGACTGCCTGCGCGAGCTGTGCCGGCAGGAGCAGAAAAAGGAACTGAGCCGCCTGATCGGCACCGGCAGAGAGAGCTTTGAGCGCTTCAATCTGGACCTCTATCCGGACAAATATGAGGCAGATCTCGGCTCCTCGCCGCGCGTGCTCATGGGCAAGGTCCTTCAGACGGCGCAGCGCTATGCGAAGAGCTTTTCGCCCCGCTCCGGCTCGCTTCTGTTCATCGGGCCGACCGGTCTGGGAAAAACCTATCTGTCCGCGTGCATCGCGCGGACCGTGGCCGACCACGGCTTTTCCGTCGTCTATGACACAGCCGCGCAGCTGTTTGCCGATTTTGAGGCGGCCAAATTCGGAAAGGCGGCCGATCCGGCCCTGACCGGCAGATATCTGAACTGCGACCTTTTGATCATCGACGATCTCGGCACGGAGATGACCACGCAGCTTGCCGTCGCGTCGCTGTATCAGGTGATCAACACGCGCCTGATGGCCCAGCGGCAGACGATCATCTCCACGAATCTGCCCGTCGGCGAGCTTGAACGGCGCTACTCCGCGCAGATCGCCTCGCGCCTGCTTGGCGTGTTCGAGGTCTGCCGCTTTGCCGGAAACGACATCCGGATGATGAAATAAGCACTGTTTTTTCGCGAAAAAACGCTGAATTTTCGCGAAAAACAATGGATTTTTTCAAAAAAACCGTTGTTTTTTGCAAAAATTTCACCGTATTTTGCTGAATTTCAGGAAAAAACGCGCCGGAAGGCTTTGCTTTCCGGCGCGTTTCTGTGCGTATTCTATTCGGTAAACGTGTAACGGACGATGCTGCCGCTGCCGTCGCCGGTCGTGATCACCACGTCGCCGGAGGTGTTTCTGCCGCTGTCCAGAATGGGATACCGGCCGTTTTCCCGCACCCACGCTTCCGGACTTTCCGCCTCGATTTCGCGAAGCTCACGGCTGGCGTGCGCCGCTCCGCCGCAGGGATTGATGCTTTCAATCATGACCTCGTATTCGTTCATTTGAATACCGCCTTTCCTGATTTCTGCCGTCAGTGTAGCACAGATGCGCGAATGGATGCAAATGCGCGTTTTTCACAAAAAATACGCCGGAGGGCTGCCTCCGCGGACAAAAAATGCCGCCGCTTCGTTGTGAAGCGGCGGCGCTTTTCTGCGCATTGTTCAGCCAAAGGATTCCTCAAGGGCGGCCTTGATCTCGGTGGACCAGTCCTGAACGCTCTCAAACCAGGCGATCATTTCATCATACTGCTCGTCGGTCAGCTCGTCGTCCGCGCTGAGAATGCCGTTGTAGCGCTGAAGCAGCTCGGCCATGCTCTGGCAGTCGGCGATGATGTCGGCGTCGATTTCGGAGGCGTTTTCGTTGATGAGCGCGCCGACCTCGTTGAACATCCGGCTGGTCTCGTTGAACGAGTCGATGGCTTCCTGCTTCTTGGCGTTTTCGCCGCAGGCCGTAAGGCTCAGCAGGATGCTGAGAATCAGCACGACGGTCAATACTCTGGATACGTTCTTTTTCATGGTTTTTCCCTTTCTTTTTCGTTTTTTGGTGGTTTTCGGGCGGCGGCGCAGCTGTGTGCCGCCGCTCATCTATCGTTTCGAAGCACAGGGCTTACGAAAGCGCGGAGGTGTAGATCTCGCCGTCTGCCACGTCGAACTGGACCGCCTGAGAGCAGGCGGTATTGCCCGCCGCGTCCGTCATTTCATAGACGATGCAGTAGGTTCCGTCAAACAGCGGCGCCTCGCCGAAGGCGGTTTCATCCGTGACGGTGATGGTGTCGGCGGTGTAGAGCTCAAAATCGTCGTCGCCGGAGAGCGTGGCAAGCTTCCAGATCGTGGTCAGCTCGTCGCCGGCGGTCAGCAGGCGGATCTCCTTGTCGGCCATGCCGTTTTCATCGATGCCCTTCCATGCGCCGAGAATTTCCCACTGCTCGGTGTTGAAGTCATAGACGACCTGCAAATTGTATTCCTCGCCGTTCAGCAGGACCGGAACGGAATAGAGGTTATAGTCCTCTGTCTCGTTGGACAGCTCCATGTAGACAAGGCAGCCGTCGATTGCTCCCCACACGCCGCGGAAATTGTCATAGAATATGCCGTTATCCCAGTCGGCGTTGATGTCGTTGTCGGTGCCGAGGAGCATCATGGTGTCACTTTCCTCGTCCATGTAGTACAGGCGGAAGCCGATACTCGCCAGCACGTCCGCGGCGTCCGCGCCCAGCGTCAGAACGGAGACGCCATCCTGAACCTCGACCGGCGCGCCGTCCCAGTCCGTTTCCGAAAGCGCGGGAAGCGCGGGAAGCTCGGAGATGTCCAGCGTCTCAAGATATTCCATGCCGCTCTCGTCCAGCTCGCCCGTCAGGCCGTAGGCGTAGTAGTACTTGAATGCGGTGCCCGCGCCCAGCGCGGCATAGGCGCTGAAATCCTCCGTATCGCCGCTGTAGGAGTAGTAGCAGCTCAGGCCGCTTGCCTCCGCGCGGTAGGGGCCGCCCACCTGATACAGCACGCACGCGTTCAGCGCGTCCAGCACGCTCTGGCCGGAGGGCGCAAGCTCGAGAGATTTGCGCGCCAGATCGCCCAGATCGACCATGTTGGTGTAGCCCTGCTCGCGGGTGTTGCCGCCGTAGTTTTCACTGCTGTAGGCGGCGCGGGCAAACTGGGAGAAGAACGCCGGATCGGCGCACGCTGCGCTGAGGCATTCCGTGCCGAAGCTTTCATACGCATCCAGCAGCGCGCCCACACCGGACAGGTCCGTCAGCGAGAGCGTGGCGCTCTGCTCGGTGCCGACGGCCTCGCAGCCCGCATAGTACGCATCGCAGATCACGCGGCCAAGCTCCGCGCCGTCCATATAGGGGTCCTCGGCCAGCGCGCCGGCCCACTGGGAATAATACCAGCCGTTTGCCGGTTCGACCTCCTCCGAGGCCACCATGTACGACGCGATATCCGAGAATGTGGACGCGACGTCAAGCGTCGCCATCAGGCAGGTGTCAAAGCCGATCAGCTCCAGTGGGGGCTGCTCCGCCGACAGATCCCACACGGCGGAAAACGCCGCGTACATCTCATCCAGCGTCAGAGAATCCATGCCGTACAGCTCGTCAAAGGCCGCGCCGCTGACCGAGCCGCCGCCGTGGTTCCAGAAAATCACGGCTGTTTTTTCGGCGGGGTAGTTTTCCTTTGCATAGGCGAGGAAATCGGCAAGCGTCTGCGCGTCGCCCATGCTGGCCGACGGCTGCTCATCGACCAGATAGAACCCGTCGCTGTTATAGACCCAGCGCTGAAGCTTTTCCGCGTCCATCACATCGTTGTGCCACGTCGACGAGCCGCCGGTTTCAATCACAACCTGAACGTCCGCCGGAAGCGCAACCTCCGTCAGCTCGCCGAGGTCCGCCGTTGCAAAGCCGCCGTTCGACTCGAGATCGCTTCCGCACAGATACCAGTAGACGGCCCACTGCGGAAGCTCGCCCTGTGCGGCGGGCTCGGCGGTTTCGGCAGGCTCCTGCACGTCCGCAGCCGCGTCATCCTGCGCGCCGGCGGGAATTACGGCCTCCTCGGGCGTATCCTCGCCGCAGGCCGTCAGCGCCAGCAGCAGTCCAAGCACGCATAAAAGCGCAATCCATCTTTTTTTCATCATATGCCTCCTGTTCAGATTTCCATTCCGGTCAGATGCCAAGCAACTGCTTCTTCTTGGCTGTGAATTCCTCCTCGGTCAGAACGCCCGCGTCCAGAAGCTCCTTATAGCGCTTCAGCTCGGACACGGTATCGCCCTGTGCCGGAGCAGCCGGCGCGGCTGGCGCGGCCTCGGCCCGCTTTGTGCCGGGGCGGTCGACGTTGCGGCGCTCGGGCGCGGACGGGTTGATGACTTTCATCATGTTCACAGCCAGCGTATGAAGCTCGGTGACCTTCTGCGCATACTCGCGCTGGTACTCGTCGGCGTCGGGGTTGTCGCGGCTGAGCGACGGCGCGCCGATCTGATCCGAAAACGCGCCCCAGAAGGGGTGCTTCAGCTTGATTTCCAGCGTAAATTTCTGCACGGGCGCGGGCACGTCAAAGCTGGGGCTGGTGCGGCAGGTTTCCAGCGGCTTGCCGCCGCGCTGCTCGATGAGGCGGTCCATCTGCTCCAGATGCTCATACTCGCGCTTCTGGAGCCGGAACGCGGCGATCTGCGGGGCAAGCTTCGCCAGCATTTCGGGGACCTCGCTGCGGTACAGAATCAGGCCCGCGGCGCTGCCCTCCATCAGCTCGCGTCCGTCCTCAAGGATGCGGAACGAGGTGATGTTTTCCGGCGTGAACGCAAACGCGCCGTCGCCGTATTTCAGCCGCAGCAGCCGGTGCTCGGTATCCAGAAGGATGCCGCCGCTGAAAAATCCGAAGCTGAACTGGAATGTCTGGTTGAACGACTCGCGCAGCGGGGCGTTTTCATTGTACACCACGAGATAATGCCGGAACGTGTCCAGAGACATCTGGTCCAGCGAGCCGCTGGGCAGGTCAATCTTCGCGGCGCAGGCCTTGCACAGCGGCTGGTCCTCGATGCAGGTCGCCAGCAGGCGCGGGGTGGGGCTGCCGCAGATGGGGCAGAGCTTTTTGTTGTTGCTGAACAATCCCATAATTTTCTCTCCTTATTTTTCCGTGCCGCGGCCGCGGCGCTGATTCATTCGATGATTTGGCGGCGAAAGCCCATCAGGTGTCCAGGGAGGAAGTTCCACGGCCGTGCGAGGGCCTGATTGTAGTTGTCGACGGCCTGCCGCAGAATGCTTTCGCTCCGCGCCAGAACGCCCTGCGCCTGCGCGTCCGCGGCGGACGCGTTTTTGCGGCAGACGTTCAGCTGTGCGCGGGCGCTGTCGACCGTGCTCTGAAGCCGCCGCAGCATGCGCCGGACCTCCCGGAACCAGAGGACAAGGAAGGCCGAGAAGCTGACAAGCGCGGCAAGCCACGCAATCCAGTCCGGCATGACGCGTTCCTCCCTCCGTTTGTTCTGCGTCCAGTATAGCACGCGCGGCGCGGACCGGCACGCCGGCGGCCTGAAATGTATGCTTTTGCGGCCTGAAATGCAAATGCGGCTGGAAAGCGGCGACAGTTTGTGGTAAGATGCAGGAGAGGAACGCCGTCAGGGAGGGAACGACAGATGTATATTGCGGTCTGCGACGATCAGGCGGAGGAACTGGATATTGTCATGGAGCTTCTGCGCCAGTGGCAGGCCGAGCGCCGCTGCGCGGTGCGCTGCCGCGCGTTCCGGAGCGCGGCGGAGCTTCTGGATGCCGCGCGCACAGAGCGCTTTACGCTGTATCTGCTGGACGTCATCATGCCTGTCGTCGACGGCATGGCCGCCGCGCGCGAGCTGCGCGGCTTTGACGCGGCGGCGGATATCGTGTTCCTGACCTCGTCCGCCGGCTTTGCGTATGAAAGCTACAGCGTCAAGGCGCTGGAATACCTGCTCAAGCCCGTGCGCGCGAAAACGCTGTTCCCCGTTCTGGACCAGCTGTGGCTGCGCGAGCAGCGTCCGCGCGAGAGCCTGACGGTAAAGACAGGCGGGACGCTGATTCAGATTCCGTTTTCCAAGCTTTCGTATGTCGAGGTCAACGGCAAGCATCTCTATTTTAATCTGACCGACGGGCAGGTGCGTCAGACCGCGGGCACGCTGCGGGATTATGAGGTGCTGCTGCTGGCGCGGGAGGAATTCATGCGGATTCACCGGTCGTATATCGTCAACATGCTTCAGATTGAGGAGCTCTCGCCCGCGGGCGTCAGGACCTTTTCGGGAAAGAGCCTGCCGGTGTCGCGGCTGCTGTATCCGCAGCTGCAAAAGGATTATATGAAGCTTTTATTCGCGGAGCGGGAGGAGTAGACCATGCCGGCAGAACGGGTTATCAGTGTGATCAACAGCGTGCTGATTCTGCTGTTCGGCGTCTGTCTGAGCGTGGAAATCGCGGGTGGCTGCGAGGATCGGCGGCAGAAGCAGGCCGCCGCGGGGCTGTGCGCGCTGCTGCTGGCTGTGCAGGGTGCGCTGTGGGCGCTGGTCGGCATGGAAACGGTGGAAAAGCTCTATCCGCTGATTACGCATCTGCCGCTGATGCTGGGGCTGATTTTCCTGCTGAAAAAGCCGTTCGGCGTGTCGGTCGTCAGCGTATACACGGCGTATCTGTGCTGCGAAATCCCGAACTGGGCGCGGATGCTGATTGCCGCGGCAAGCGGCTCGGCGCTGGCGGGGGAAATCAGCTATCTGCTGCTGCTTCTGCCGGTGTATCTGCTGCTGCGCCGCTATTTCGTCCGCGCGGCGCACGAGGCCATGACCTGCTCGCCGGCGGCGCTGGCGCTGTTCGGGAGTCTGCCAGTGGCGTTTTATTTCTTTGACTATGCCGTCACGATCTACTCGGATGCGCTCTATACCGGCGCGCGCGCCGTGAACGAATCGCTGCCGGCGCTTCTGGTTGTGTTCTATGTGCTGTTCCTGACGGCCTATCATGTACAGCTGCAAAGACGCACGCGCGCGGAGCTGCAAAGCTCGATGCTGGCGGCCAAGTGGTCGCAGGCGCAGGCGGAAATGGAGACGCTCCGCCGCTCACAGGCGCAGACATCCGTCTATCAGCACGATATGCGCCATCATCTCAACGCGATCGACGCGTTTCTGGCCTCCGGCCAGCCCGAGCAGGCGCGGGAGTATATCCACCGCGTACAGTCCGAGGTTGAGGCGCTGAGCGTCCGGCGCTATTGTGAAAACGAGCTTGTGAATCTGCTGTGCTCGTCGTTTGCCGAGCGGGCGCGGCGCAGGGGCATTCGCCTGACGGTGTCCGTCCGGCTTCCGGCGGAGCTGGGCCTGCCGGATACAGAGCTGTGCTCGATGCTGTCCAACGGGCTGGAAAATGCGTTCCGCGCTGTCGAAGCGCTGGACGAGGCGCGGCGGACCGTGGAGCTTTATTGCAGCGTGCGGCTGAACAAGCTCCTGCTGGAGATCAAGAACCCGTATGACGGCGAACTGGTCATGCGCGACGGGCTTCCGGTCTCCGACCGCGCGGGGCACGGCTATGGCTGCCGCAGCATGCAGGAGATTGCCAGCCGTCGCGGCGGGCTGTTTGAGCTTTCGGCGGAGGGCGGCGTGTTTGTGCTGCGGCTGGCGCTGCCGCTGGCCCGCGGGAAAGCGGAGGTGTAAAAAGGAGCGGACATTGTCCGCTCCTTTTTGGCCGGTTGGCACCGGAGGTGCCATTGAATGCGGCGAGGCCGCCACCAGCTCCGCCGGTGATTTTGCGCCGCACTCTGTAGGGGCGGACGTCCCTGT